>DAOUMR010000028.1:0-20629 GCA_034409905.1 Dehalococcoidales bacterium
CGTTGAAGGCAAAGCCCACCTGGTAATAAACAACGAGGACGTCTTTTCCACCAAGCCGGGCGATATTCTGGTCGTGCCAGGGATGTCTTCGGGATGGACGCCGATACTACCCCTGGCCAAGGGCATCGTCACCAACGGCGGCGGCTCCTTAAGCCATGCCTGCATTCACTGCCGGGAGTACGATATCCCGCTGGTATCGAACACGGGCAAGGGCACCCTGGTTATCAACGAGGGCGATAAGATTAAGCTCGACGCCGACCAGGGGCTGGTCTTCAAGCTATAGAATAAGGCGTTAAAGAGAATTTAAGATGAGGGTGAGGGTTTCGACGACAAGGGCGATGCCCTCACCTGTCTTTTAGCCGCCAAGCGGCAGGGGGAAACGATGATGGACTATGAGGTAGTGCATATCGCCGTAGCGCCTCCGGTCCATCCTGATGAAAGGCTGGTAAGCAGCGTCGCCGCCGTCATCGGCAAAAGCCCCACCTATACCCGCCTGTTACTGGCCGGTGAGGTGCCCAGAATCATCGCCCACGCCGACAGCCCGCCCGCCGCCGAAGACATAATAAAGGCTTTGCGCCAGCTGGGGCTGACAGCGCTGGCCTTCCCGGACTCCGAACTCCGCCAGCTTCCCCCAATCTTCGAGGCGCAAACCCTGGAACTTAGCGAGAAAGCCGTCACCTTCCGGGACAGCGCCGGCGCCGAGAAAAAAATGGCCTCAAGCGATGTCTTTCTCATTCTCAACGGCCAGGTGGAAAGCTCGGTAGAGGTGGAGACGACCAGGACGCGGAGCAAGTTCAGCTGGGGCGGGACGCTGCTTACGGGCGGTATTCCCATCTTTCGGAGGGTCAAGGAGACGACCACGGATAAGTCCAGCCAGACTGAGGACTTCGCCCGGCTTTATAGCTCAAAATCGGCCGAGCCCGCTGTAGAGCTCTGGCAACACAACCTGAACTATTCGTGCTTAGGCGCCGAGCGAGCCGCTACCTCGGCTATGAACTTCAGCACCCTGGTGCGGCGGCTGCGCGAGGTGTTCCCCGAAGCCATCTTCGATAACCGGCTGGCCAAACCCCTGGTTCTGGCCACAACGCCCAGCTGGCAGGATGTCGAACTGAACTGCCGCTTAATCTACCTTTTCCAGGCGATGCAAACGGCGTAAGAACCAGCCAGCGTCCCTTAGACCGGCAGGATACGCCCGCAGTGGGGGCACTTCACGTTGACGCCCTTGAACTCCGGGGAGACTCTGAGCCTGGTGCCGCAGGGGCAGTTAAGCGTCTTGTAGTCGCTAAGCCGCCACATCATGTCCGAGGTCTCACGGGCGCGCTCGACCTTCTGCACGGCTTCCTCAGCGGGCTTTGTTTCCGCCAAAGGCTCCCGCAAGGCGATGGAGCCCGACATCTTATCCAGCGCCAGCGCCGAGGCCGGGGCGATACCACTCTTTTGCCCCCTCGCCTCCCGGTAGGCACGGTCGTAGTCGGCCAGCGAAGCCCCCGCCATGGCGCGCAGGATGCGTATCCTCTCCTGGATGGGGGGATGGGTGCTGGTGAGGTTGCTGGCGGCCCTTCCCTTCTCGCGGAAGGGGTTAATGGTGTACATCGGCGCCGTCGCCTGGTTGGCCGATTTAAGCTGTATGGGCGAAGCGGCAATCTTCTCCAGCGCCGAAGCCAGCCCCTCGGGGTAGCGGGTATAGAGGGCGGAAGAGGCATCGGCTAGATATTCCCGCTTTCGGGAGATGGTGAAGTAGATAATCTGGGCCAGAATCGGCGCCAGTATCAGCAGGAAAATGCCCACGGCCAGTATTATTATGCCTCCCCCACCTCCCCCCGAACTCCTCCGGCCGCCGGCGCCGCTGAAGAATAATACCCGCGTGGCGTACCAGGCCAGGATAACGATGGTGCCCAGCATAACGGCGCAAAGCGCCATGAGCAGCACGTCGCGGTTCTTGACGTGGGCTATTTCGTGGCCGATTACCCCCTGTAGCTCATCGCGGTTGAGCTTGGCCAGCAGCCCCGAGGTGACGGCTACAGACGCCTTGCTGGGGTCGCGCCCGGTGGCGAAGGCGTTTAGGGCCGGGTCGTCGATAATATAGATATCGGGCATCCTCGGCAGCCCCGAAGCGATTTTCATCTCCTCGACGATGTTGTAGAGGCGGGGGTTGTCGTCGCGTTTTATCTTGCGGGCGCGCGATACCGCCAGCAGGAGGCTATCGCCCTGATAAAAGGCAATCAGGCTCATTATTCCCCAGACAACCAGGGCGAGAATGAGCCCGATGATGGCGTTGTCTAAGAAGTAATACCCCACTAAATAGCCTATCAGGAGCAATATAAAGGCCATGCCCGCGGTCAGGACTACCGACCGCCATCGATTGGCTCTAATCTGTTCCCACATATCCTAAACTCTGTCTTAGCTAAAACTGACCTTGGGCGCTTCCCTCTCCTCGGCCACCTTAACCTCGAAGAACTCGCCCTGCTTGAAGCCGGTCATGGCGGCGACCACGTTGGAGGGAAACATCTGGATTTTGTTGTTCAGGTTCAAGGCCGAATCGTTGTAGTACTGGCGGGAAAAGCTTATTTTGTTTTCCGTCGAGGTAAGCTCCTCCTGAAGGGCCAGGAAGTTCTGGTTCGCCTTCAGGTCGGGGTATCGCTCGGCTACCGCCAGCAGCCGGGCCAGGGCGCTGCTCAGTTCGCCCTCCGCCTTGGAACGGGCGCCGACATCGGCGCTGGAAAGGCTCTGCGCCAGGTTTCGCGCCTTGGTCACCGCCTCAAGCGTCTCCCGCTCGTGTATCTTGTAGCCCTTAACCGTCTCCACCAGGTTGGGGATGAGGTCGTGGCGCCGCTTGAGTTGAACGTCAATCTGCGCCCAGGCGTTGCGCAACTGGTTGCGCAGCCCGATGAGGCCGTTGTAGGTAGCAATGAAGAAAATGAGGAGTATTACCACAATACCGAGGACAATCCAGAGTGCTAACATCGTAACCTCCTTATAGTTCTATTTAAAACCAGGATTTATTAAAGCCCGGCTATTTTTCGGCTTTAAAGGTCTCTCCCAAAAAGCTGAGCACGCGCTCCTCAGAACCCGCTTTAGCCCCCGGTTTTCGGGCGCACTGCTCTATAATCTGGTGCACCTCGCCGCCGTCAAACCAGAGCCCGTCCCCCCGGGTACAGACATCAATGAGAACCTTCGGCGTCTTGCCGAGGTAAACCTTTTTCATTTTCTTGCCGCAGATGGGGCAGCGCCGCTTTTTCTCTTTGGTCTCGGCTTCGGGCAAACCGACAGCCGCCGCCAGGGAGAAGCCGCCGCTATCCAAGCCCATCCTCTCCAGCATCAGCGCCAGCTCCCCGGCGTCAAACCAGACGCCCAGGCAGTTGGGGCAGTGGTCGAGCTCAATCTTATCCTGCTCGACGACTATCATGACCTCACGGCAGATGGGGCAAATCATAGCTCAATCCTTTAAGAGCAATTTTACCATAAATGCCAGCGACATTGCAGAGAAATAAAGCCGGCTACCACAGACCGGGCAGGAGCGCCCGACGCCGAGGAGGATAATCGGGGAAATTTTGCCGGTACCAGGCGTGGTGGGAGCGGGCGCGGGGTACGAGGTTAGCCGCCGTCCAGACGGCGAAAGCCAGCCCCGGCAGCGACCAAGTGGCCACCGCCCAGCCTGTCCAGATAAGGACTTCGCCGAAGTAGTTGGGGCAGGATATCCAGCGGTAAAGCCCGCCGTAGGGAATCTTGTAGCCGGAGTCGGAGGTCTTGGCCAGCCTGTGCAGGGTGTTGTCGGCCTGGCGGTTGATGACAAAGCTGGTGATAAAGAGCGCCACCCCGATAATAAAGCGCGGGTCGCTAAGCCACTGGTTGGAGTAGCCATCAGCGAAGGTGAAGATATAGCGGCCATTGAGGTAGCCGTTGACCATGTTGAAGAAAAAGCCGAAGCCGACGATGAGCAGCGGCATGCTGCGGCGGCGCAGGCTGAATGGATAGATAAAGGCGCGGTGCAGGTAGTGCGCCTCCCATAATCCCAGAAAGACCAGCGTGGTGACGGTGATGGCGTTAGTGCCGATAAAGAAGCAGACGGCGAAGGCCAGCGGCGCCGCCGACTCCATAATGACCCAGCCCAGCCGGTTGCCGACAGCCAGGCCCCAGCCGCGACGGACATAGCGCCCGTAGGGGGCGGCAAAGAAGAGTAGCGATACGGCAACGATAGCCGCCAGCACGAACCAGCCGACAATGAGCCAGTGGAAAAAGCTCAGCTCGCTCAAAGCGCCCCCGTCTTTCTCGGCTTCAGAGGGTGCTCCAGCTTACCCGCTGCCTCGAACCACCTCAGAGTATCGATAAGCGTTTCGCGGAAGGGGCGCGGGTGGTAGTCGAGCTCGCGGGTGGCTTTGCGGTGACTTATCTGGCGGTGACCGCGCAACGCCTGCAGAGAGACGCTGGTATAGAGGGGTCGTCTCCGCGCCAGCAGGTCGAAGGCGGTGATAAAGGGGGCACCGACTCTGGCCAGCCACATCGGGCAGACAGAACTGGGGGCTTTAACGCCGGTTATCTCTTCGGTCATCTTAGCCACCTGGCGCAGCGACACCCAGTGCCCGGCAAGAATGTATTTGGCTCCAACTGGCGCTGTCTTTTCAGCGCGCATCGCCCCCCCGACGACGTCGCGCACGTCCACCCAGTCAAAACCGCCGCTGACCAGGGCGGGTAAATGGCCGTTGGCCAGCCTTAACAGCGCCTCGCCGAAGTGCGACGGCTTGTGGTCGTGGGGGCCGACAATGGCCGTGGGGCTGATGATAATAGCGTCCAGGCCCTTTTCTATCCCCTTATATACTTCCCTCTCCGCCATCGCCTTGGAACGGTCGTAGGGCGGGTAGCGATGTGATTCCACCAGCGGGTTCGATTCGTCGACGGGGATGTCCGCCGCATCTATCAGGGTGTGGATGGAGCTGAAGTGGACGAGGCGGCGCACGCCGCAGCGCAAACAGGCCTCGACCACGTTGCCGGTGCCGGTAATATTGACCGCCTCCAAGAGCGACCAGGGCTCGTTGGCGATGGAGATGCGGGCCGCCAGGTGATAGACCACCTCGGTGCCATCAAAAGCCTTTAGTAGCGAATCGAGGTTGCAGATATCGCCCGAAACGACCTCGATATCCAGCCCCTCCAGCGCCTTTCGGTCGAGGTGGACCAGGGCACGGACGGGGCGGCCTTGAGCCACCAAGGCACGTACCAGGTTAGCGCCGGCATGCCCGGCGGCACCGGTTACGACTATCATTATTGACGGCAATTATACCAAAAAATGTCCTGCGGTTGACAACTCAAAGGCAGTGGAGTAGAATAATTATGAGCATAAGACCAAAATAACCTGCAATTATCGTCATTTAATGGGCTTATGACTTAAAAAATAAGGAAAAAGCTTATGGGCCGACAACCTATGTGGCGGCGGGTGGACTCTATTCCCCAGGTGACCTACTTCAAGCCGGCGGGCGTGCCCCTCTCCAGCCTTGAGGAGGTGCGCCTCTCCGTCGAGGAGGCCGAGGCGATTCGGCTCAAGGACATCGAGGGATTGGAGCAGGACGGCTGCGCCCAAAAGATGAAGGTCTCGCGCAGCACCTTCGCCCGCATCCTGCTCTCGGCGCGGCGGAAGATGGCCGATGCCCTGCTCAACGGCAAGGCGATAAGAATCGAGGGCGGCAACTACGAGATGTCGGTGCGCCGCTTCCGCTGCCATAACGGCCACGAGTGGGAAGTCCCCTTCGAAAAAATGATAAAGGAGCCGCCGCAGCTTTGCCCCACCTGTAGCACGGCCGAAATCATGGCGCTATGGCCGGCGGGGCACGGGCGGGGCCGGCGAAACTGGTAAAAACCCACCGAGCCGGACGATGAAAATTCTCGACGATTTGATGGCGACACTGGACACGGACGCGGCCGTGCGGGACATCCGAATGGGTCTCTTTCACACTGCCGTCCTGACGCGCCACTGCGGGCTGGCGGCGACGCTCCCCCGCGACGCCCTGAAGCAGGAGCCGCCCTCGGTGAAAGAGCCAGGCCGACTTTTAGAAAAAAGCGCCCTGGAGTTGGCACGAATGTCTTATTCGGATAGCATCCTCGAAGCCGCTATCGGCATGGCCGCCATCAACTCGCTGCTTGAGGTCAACGAGGAACAATGCCGGGAGCTTAACGCCAGCCAGCTTATCACCGAGAAGGGCAAGGGCAAAAAAGTAGTCATTATCGGTCATTTCCCCTTTATCCCCCGCCTGCGGGAGGTCGTGGATAAGCTCTGGGTAATCGAGAGGAACCCCCGTGAAGGTGACTTTCCCGAGGCTGAGGCGGAGAGTATTATTCCGCAGGCTGACGTCATTGGCATCACCGGCACGGCCTTCACCAACCACACCATCGAGAGGCTACTAAAGCTATGCCGCCCCGAAGCCTACGTGGTCATTGTCGGCGATAGCGCTCCCCTCTCCCCAATTCTATTTGACCACGGCATCAACGCTATATCGGGAACTAAGGTCATCGACCCCCAGTTGGCACTGAACTGCGTCAGCCAGGGGGCGACCTACAGACAGATTAAAGGAATCCGCCAGCTGACTATGGTGAGCTAGCGGGAAGGAGGCAATTATGTATTACGGAATGGGACGAGGCAGAGGTATGGGACGGGGTGGAGGCGGAGGCATGGGCTTCGGTTTTCGGGGCGCTTCCCCTCCCTGGCCCTATGTGGGCAGAGGTAGAGGCGGACTGCCGCGCTGCGGCTATTACTTGAGCGGCGCGGGCGCGCCCGCCTTCTACGGCCAGCCTGCTGCCCCGGGATACCCGCCCTTTACACCCCCGACCGGGGAAGAAGAACTCGACTACCTGAAGAGCCAGGCGGAGGCAATCAAAGGGCAGCTGGAGCAGATTGAAGCCAGGATGCGCCAGCTTGAGGATGAGAAAAAGGGATAAGGAGGCAATTTATGAAAATCGCTATTTCAGCTAACGGCCCCACCCTCGACGCCGAGGTTGACCCGCGCTTCGGGCGCTGCTCCTATTTCATCATCGCCGACCCCGATACCATGGAATTCGAGGCGATTGATAACGCCAGCGCCATGGCCTCGGGCGGGGCCGGTATCTCCGCCGCCCAGATGGTGGCGGGTAAGGGCGTGGCGGCTATTATCACCGGCAACTGTGGGCCCAACGCCCACCAGGTGCTTTCCGCGGCCGGCATTGAAATGATAACCGGCGCCTCGGGTAAGGTAAAAGACGTCCTCGAAAGCTACCGCGCCGGTAAGCTCAAAGCCAGCACTCAGCCCAACGTCCCCGACCACTTCGGCATGGGCGGAGGTGGCGGCATGGGCCGAGGCATGGGCGGCGGTGGCATGGGCCGAGGCATGGGCGGCGGTGGCATGGGAAGAGGCATGGGTGGCGGCATGGGAAGAGGTCGGGGTATGGGTAAAGGCCGGGGTATGGGCTTCGGCATGAACCCGCCTATGGCTTCGGCACCCCAGAGCCCCGTCATGGAAATCGAGGGGCTCAAAGCCCAGTCGCAGGACTTAGCCCAGCAGCTCAACGAAATCCAGCGCCGTATTGACGAGCTGGAAAAGAAAGATAAGAGTTGAAGGGGTGAGCATGAGGATAGCCATAGTTCCGGATTTCGAGCAATTGAGGGTTCTGGTTAACTACGACGGGCTGGTGGCTTCGGGAAACCCCGTCTCATCCCTACCCGGCCTTTTTGCCCCCTGGCCAGGTTCTCGGGAGAAAGGGTTTGCCGAAATAGAGGTGGAAGGCGACACGCTGAGAGCACTGCTTGCCGAAGTAGGCTCTCGCTACAAGCAAGCCGGCGTTGATTTTGAGCCGATTTGCCTCGTAACCAAGGATATAAAGCTAGATTACGACGTGTTTGTTAACGGCCGGAATTACGTGCTTTTAGACCACGGCCTTGAGTCAAAGTTAAAGGACGGGGACGAGGTGAAGATACAGTCAGATACACTGGGACATTGTTAATGGTCACTAAGTATAAAGAGAAGTTTGAAGTTAGCCAGTTCACAGGGGAGGTGTAACTATGCCTAGAGGAGACGGAACGGGCCCTCCCTGGGGAAGCGGTCCGGGAACGGGAAGAGGCAGCGGCGGGGGCAGGGGACGGATGAAGGGCAACCGCCCCGGTGCCGGCCCCAGCGGTGAATGCGTCTGCCCCGCCTGTGGGACAAAAGTAGCTCACCAGAGAGGCGTCCCCTGCTACGATATCAAATGCCCCAAGTGCGGGGCCAAGATGACCAGAGCCTAAATGATAATATCTATCGCCAGCGGTAAAGGCGGCACGGGCAAGACGCTGGTGGCTACCAGCCTGGCCCTTGCCCTCAAGGATAAGCATAAGGTAAAGCTGCTCGACGGCGATGTCGAGGAGCCCAACGACCATGTATTCCTCAAGCCAGACATTAGCGGCCGCGAGCCCGTTTTTATACCCGTCCCCAAGATAGACGAGGAAAAGTGTACCCGCTGCGGCCAGTGCGCCGAGCTCTGCGCCTATAACGCCATCGCCGTCCTCGGCGAGCACGTGCTCACCTTCCCCGAGCTCTGTCACGGCTGCGGCGCCTGCAGCTATCTCTGCCCGGAAAAGGCGATAACCGAGGAGAATAGAGAGATGGGCGTGGTGGAGTGGGGAGGAGTGGACGGCATTGATTTTGTCCAAGGGCGGCTCACTGTGGGCGAGGCCATGCCCTCGCCCGTCATCAGGCAGGTGAAAAGGCATACTGATAGCGAAAGTATCGCTATTATAGACAGCCCGCCGGGGACGTCCTGCCCGGTGGTGACGACCATCGAGGGCAGCGATTTCTGCCTGCTGGTCACCGAGCCCACCCCCTTCGGCCTAAACGACCTCGTCCTGGCCGTAGAGACGGTGCGGCAGCTGGGCATAGCCTGCGGGGTCGTCCTTAACCGCGCCGGCGTCGGCGACAACAGTGTAGAAGAATACTGCCGTAAAGAGAATATACCCATCCTGCTCACCATACCCCTGGATACCGGGATTGCCCGCTTTTATTCGAGGGGCATAACGCTGGTCGAGGGCATGCCCGACTGGAAAGAGAAATTCATCGGGCTTTTCCAGAGCATTAAGGAGACATTGGATGCGCGAAATCGTCGTCTTAAGCGGTAAGGGCGGCACGGGCAAGACCACTATCGTCGGCTCGCTGGCGGCTTTGGTCAAAAGCAAGGTCCTAGCCGACTGCGACGTTGACGCTGCTGACCTTCACCTGCTGCTAAAGCCCACTGTGAAACAGGAAAACGAGTTCTGGAGTGGGCAGGTGGCTTGCATTGACGAAGCAAAGTGCACCCAGTGCGGTCTCTGTCAGGAATTGTGCCGCTTCGACGCTATTAAGGACTACCGAGTTGACCCCGTCGCCTGCGAGGGCTGCGGCTTCTGCTCCCACATCTGCCCGGAAGAAGCTATAACCATGAAAGAGAATATGTCCGGGCACTGGTTTATCTCCGACACAGAGTACGGGCCGCTGGTCCACGCCCGCCTCGGCATCGCCCAGGAGAACTCAGGGAAGCTGGTGGCCCAGGTCAGGCAGGAGGCAAGGCGCCTCGCCCAGGAGCAGAACCTAGAACATATCATCAGCGATGGGCCCCCCGGCATCGGCTGCCCGGTTATCTCCTCGCTTTCGGGGGCTTCCCTGGCGCTCATGGTGACCGAGCCCACGCTCTCCGGCATCCACGACCTGGAAAGGGTGCTCGGCGTCAGCGGCCACTTCGGCGTGCCGGCCACAGTTTGCATAAATAAGTACGACCTTAACGAGGAGAACAGCCGCCGCATCGAAGACTACTGTAAAGACCAGGGCATCAAGCTGGCGGCCAGAATCCCCTTCGATAACGCCGTAACCGAGGCCATCGTCCGCGGCCTGCCCGTGGTGAAATACAGCGACGGCAAGGTCTCACGGGAAATAGCGGGGCTTTGGGATTTCATTTCCCGCCCCTGAAAAGTTTTAGAGGAGGTTTCTTAAATGAAATACGCCATACCGGTAAGTGGCGGCATGTTGTCGGCTCACTTCGGCCATTGCGAGCACTTCGCCCTGTTCGATGTTGACGAGCCGAACAAAAAGATTCTAAGCCAAGAGCTGACCCCTTCGCCGGCGCACCAGCCCGGGCTGCTGCCCGCCTGGCTGGCCGAGCAGGGAGTCTCTCTGGTAATCGCCGGCGGCATGGGCGCCCACGCCCAGAGCCTCTTCCAGCAGCACCACATCGGCGTCGTCATCGGTGTCAGCGAGAGCGACCCGGAGCAGGCGGTAATCAGCTATCTGGAAGGAAAGCTGGTCAGCGGCGATAACACCTGCGACCACTAGAAAGAGAGGGATGCCATGTCGTCATCATGGGAAAAGTTCGAGGAACTGATTAAAGCTAAAATGCTCGAGGTCTTTTCGGAGACGGTCGTCGAGCACAGCATGAACCCCAGAAACGTGGGGGACATGGCCGACGCCGACGGCTCCGCCAAGATTACCGGTCCCTGCGGCGACACCATGGAGCTCTGGCTCAAACTAAAGGGCGATACCATAGTTCAGGCCAGCTTCCTCACCGACGGCTGCGGCACCAGCATCGCCTCAGGCAGCATGGTAACCGAGCTGGCCAGGGGCAAAAAGCTCGGCCAGGCCCAGAAGATAAGCCAGCAAGACGTCCTCGACGCCCTGGGCGGCCTGCCCGAGGAAAGCGAGCACTGCGCCCTGCTGGCGGCGAATACGCTTAAAGCCGCCATCAGCGACTACCTTGCCATGAAGAGGGAGCCCTGGAAAAGGGCCTACCGCGAGCACTAAGAGTAGATTGGAGACAGCCAATGGCTAAGGAAAAGATGTTATGCCCCTTCTCCGGGAAGCTATGCCAGGAGTGTCCCCTTTACCGCGGGCGACATTACTATCTTTGTTTCAACAAGAGCTACCGGGGGCACCTGGAAAACGCGGATGAAACCGTAAGCGAAAAAGACCCCGCCGAACCGGTCTGGGCGCCCGATAAAATGCCCAGCGCCGTCGACCCCTTCCAACGGCCCATGGCCGACATCTGGGACTAGAGAAAATGGACACCGCCACCAAGCAGAAGATTAAAAGAATCTACCAGGCCCTGCCCCATCAGGACTGCGGCTTTTGCGGCTTCGATGGCTGCGGCCATTTCGCCCGGGCCGTCGCCGAGGGTAGAGCCTCGGCCTTCGGCTGCAAGCAGAACCCCCAGGTCGGCTATATCCTAAAAGAGATAATGGCAGACGGAGCACCAGCGCCCGCCGCCTCGCTGGCGGGGCTGAGACAGGAAATAGGCAAGCTATCTCAGGACGTAGCCGATATACTGGGCAGGATTGAAAGGCTTAAAGCCAGATAAGCGGAAATTAGTGCCCTCACAGGTTGTATTGTGCTAGAATGTAGCTGTCCATGAAAGCCGAGCTCCTTAAATCGCTGGCCGAAATCGTGGGCGCGGACTATGTCTCCGACCGCCCCGAAGAGCTCTATCTCTATTCCCGCGACCCCGGTGCCCAGCCGCCGCGTAAAGTGGATGGCGTCGTTATGCCCAGGACGGTGGAGGAGGTGCAGCGCATCGTAGCTTTAGCTAACCGCGAAAAGCTTGCCCTCACCCCGATGGGCGGGGGCTTAACCCTCTCCGCCCTGACCGTGCCTCTCAAGGGCGGCATCGTCCTCGACATGAAGCGGATGGACAGAATCATTGAGGTCAACGAAGCCAGCCGCTTTGTCTTATTCGAGGCTGGCGTCACCCAGGCGGCTTTGAGCGCCTACCTTGAGAAAAATCACCCCCACCTCCAGCACTCTACCCCCGAGTCGCCCCCCACCGCCACCATCGTGGGCAATATCCTGATTCACGGGCACGGGCACCTCACCCCCAGGTACGGCGTCAACTCGCAGATGGTCAACGGCCTGGAGGTGGTCCTGCCCACGGGCGAGGTCTGCAAACTCGGTTCGGGTTCGATAAGCCCCAACTGGTTCAGCCGCGACCCCCTCCCCGACCTCATGGGATTATTTCTGGGCTGGCTGGGGACAACGGGAATCGTCACCAAGCTCTCGCTACAGCTTTTCCCCAAGCCCGCCTTCCGCGACCTGCTCTTGTTCGTCTCTGACAGCGTGGAGCTGATTCCAGAGCTCATCGGCGAGTTCGGCCAGCTCAACCTGCTGGAGAACTGTTTCATCATCACCCAGGAGAAGCCGCGGTGGGCGCAGCGCGTCTATTACATCATCGTCGTCTCCGGCGAGTCCAAAGAGGAGTTCGAGCTCAAGAAAAAGAGGCACGAGCGCATATTCGAGAAGCATAAGGTCGAGCCCGTGACTGAGGAGAAGGCCATCCACGCCTTGCGCGAGAGGTTCTTGGGCGTGCCCCCCTTCGCCGCCACCGCCGCCGACTTCAGGAAGGGCGGCGGCTTTGAGTACACCGGGGCTATACTGCCTATAGAGGTCATACCCGAAGCCTGGCGGAAGGGCATCGAGATTGCCCACAGGCAGGACTTTCTCTATCAGCTGGGCATACAGCTACTGCCCAACGGGCACAGCGTCATGCTCGCCTATTCCTACGCCTTCAACCGCGCCGAGGCGGACGAGTTCGAGAGAGCCCGAAAGGCGCTGGACGAGACCAACCGCCTGACGTTGGAGCTGGGCGGGGTGGTCTGGAAGCCGGAGATGCCCGCCCAGAAGCTCATTCTGGAAAGGATGGACGCCAACACCCGCCAGCTCATAAAGCGGCTAAAGAAGATGCTCGACCCCAACAATATCATGAACCCGGGGAACTGGGAGGTGGCTTAAATCTCGCTTAAAGACTACCAGGACGTCATCCACCGCTGTTTCGGCTGCGGCTATTGCCAGCTCACGCTGGACTACTCAGCCTTCAACTGCCCTATCTACAACCGCTTCCGCCTCAAAAGCGGCTCACCGGGGGGACTGCTCTGGCTCATCCAGGCCTGGGCGGGGGGAGAAATCGAGTGGTCGGAGTGGCTGGGCAGGATGCTCTACGCCTGCACCAACTGTAACAACTGTGTCCAGAGCTGCAAGTTCCCCTTCAATAAGGACATCGTCAGTATGATAGACACCGCTAGGGAGGATATGGTGGCTGATGGTCTGGTCATGCCGAGGGTGGCCCGCTTCTTCCAGAACATCGAGGCTTACGGCAACCCCTACCGCGAGCTGAGGGAAAACCGGGGGCGGTGGGCTGATGGCAGCGGGGTCGAGCCCTACGACGGGCAGGAATATTTATTCTATGTCGGCTGCGTCGGCTCCTTCGATGAGAGGGGGCAAAAGGCGGCTAAAGCGCTCGGCGAACTATTAGTTAAAGCGGGCGTTTCCTTCGGTATCCTTGGCCCCGCCGAGGAGTGCGACGGCAACGAGGTACATATTTTGGGCGAGAGCCGCATCTTTGAGATGCTGCGGGACAAGAACGCCGAGCTTTTCCGTAAATCTGGAGTAAAAAAGATTATCGCCCTCTCCCCCCACGCCTTTAACGCCTTTAAGAACCACTACCCCAATGGCTTTGAGGTCTGGCATTATACCAGCGTCCTCGGCGGGCTTATCGAAAAAGGCAGGCTAAAGCCTTCGGCAAAGCTAAATCTCAAAGTAACCTACCACGACCCCTGTTTCCTGGGCCGGCACTCTGGCGAATACGAAGCCCCGCGCCAGGTCTTAAGGGCGATTCCGGAGTTAAAGCTGGTGGAGATGGAAAGGAACCGCGAGAACGCCTTCTGCTGCGGCGGGGGCAGCGGCAACTTCTACACCGATTTCTTCGGCGGCGGCGAAAACAGCCCCGCCCGTATCAGGGTCAGGGAAGCCGCCGAGACCGGCGCCGATGTAATAGCGGTAGCTTGTCCGGCCTGCGCCGTGATGCTGGGGGAGGCGGTAAAGGACGAGGGGCTGGCCGAAAAACTGGTGGTTAAGGATATCGCCGAAATCTTAAGTGAATCCGTGCTTTAAGAACGCCAGAACTCGCGGGCTAGTCCAAAATGATATAATACAAAGACCACCCCCTGGTCGCGGTAAAGATGAAGCCAGACGAAAAACTGCTGAAGACCTACTCCAGTCCTCGGCTCAAAGAGCCCTTTCTGGTGGCGGCGGGCCCCGGCACGGCCGACGTGGGCTTGAGGGTGGCCAGCTACCTCCAGGAAAAGCAGGGGGCGGAGCTTTTCGCCGAGATTGAGCCCGGTGACTTTTTCAGTCCCCCTTATAGCTTCACCTTCCGCGACGGGCTGATTGACATCGCCCCAATAGAAACGGGGGAACTCAAACCCCGTAACCGCTTTTATTACTGGAAGTCGGGAAAAAGTCACGATATTATCTTTTTCACCGGCAACGCCCACCCCCTCCCCGGCAAGGTGCCCGAGCTGGCGGACTACGTGCTGGATGTAGCTAAGGGCTTCGGGCTCAAAAGACTCTATATGCCCGGCGCTTTTCTGGCCGATATCCACCACCTGGCCGAGCCCACCCTCTACGGCTCGGCGACCAGCCAAGAATTGCGGCAATACCTCCACAGCCGCCACATTACGGATGCCCCGCCGATGAACATCGCCCACAACCTGAACGCCTGGCTGCTGGGCATGGCCAAGAGCAAGAACATCGACGCCATCGGGCTGATAAGCGAGATACCCGCCTACAAGCCCGAGGAAAGAAACATCCGGGCCTGCCGGGCGCTGGTCAGGGCACTGTGTCAGATGCTCAAAATCGAAGCCCCCGACCTCTCCGACCTGGATATTTTACTCGCCGAGGAAGACAAGCGCACGGAGGGGCAGCTCGCCGAGCTGCGGGAATCGGACGACGAAAGCGTCATCGATTTTCTCCACTACTTAGATGTGCTGGCCGAGCGCGAGCAAGAAGGGTCTAAAGAGAGCGGGCTGCTGCCCTCTGAGCTAGAACTGCCCGCCCAGCTCAAGTTCATTGAAGAGCTATACGCAAAAGCCAAAAGCGACCCCGCCAAGATTGGGGAGCTCAGGCTGGCGGTGCAACAGCTGGGCAGCTCGGACCGCCTGCTGATAATGCGCAAATACGGCGAAGAGATTATGAGCCTGCTGGGCTATCAGGTTTAATATTCCACCGCCGACTCCCCTGTAACTGCGAGAAGAGTGGCGACGAAGCAATCTCCCCCCAACTTCCCCACCTTGTTAGCCTACGTATGATTTTCCCACCCAATACCCACCCTATAAAGGTGTAACCTCTATAGACTTCCCTAACCACCCCGCCTTGAGAAATTCTAAGCACGAAATCCTAAATACTAAATGATATAGTTTGTCGTTATTTAGGATTTAGACATTAGGATTTAGAATTTAACTTCAAAAGGGCGGCGGGCGGGAAAAGATAAAGAATGGGGTGGCATATCTCAGATAAGAGAGATATAAGGGTCTAACCCTTATATGGTTAGACTAGCCTATCCTCTTCCGCAGCTTTTTCCAGCTACTCGTAATGAGGAAGCTTTCCTCCATGTTATCCATCATGGTGACGAGCCGCGCCATGGGCACCGAGAAAGAGAGCCTGTCTTTCTCCAGGTAGGGCCGCGCCGAGATGTCGAACATCCCGATAACGGCCCTGGGATTGGGGGAGTCCTTTTCCAGGTAGGGGTAAGACACGATAGAGGAACAGCCCGAGCCCATGGGGGCAAAGGCGCCTTCCGGTTCGGCCTGGTCGAAGTTCACCAGGGTAAACAGCCCCGCCAGGACATCGACCTGGGCGAAGAATATGACCACCTCAGGGTTATCCTCTCTTTCGAGGTTATCCCACCTCTTGAAGATAGCCAGAGGCGCCGGGGCTTCAAAATGAGGCCAGTTCTTCATAACCTCTTTGACCAGTTCCGGCGATTTCTTATAGCGTTCACCCTCCATCTTGCCGGGGATGCCGCAGGATAGGAAGTACTCGAAATCGGGCATAATGTCTTGAGCGAAGCCCAGATATCTCCGGCCTCCAGCGCACCCCACCGAATCGGCGCCGAAGGCGAGAGAGCGCCCTTTTCTCACCTCACCCAGCGCCCCGATTAAACACCGGGCCAGCGAGCTGGGCTTCACCAGCTCCGCTGAACCCTCTCTGTGGCTGTAGTAAAAGGTGATGGGAAGCTCGGCATTATGGAAATATTTTCTCCAGAGTTTAGTAAACCTGTCCTTTATCTCCATATCCATAGGCATCCTCCTCTTCTAGTAATGGGAGACGATATACGGAAATAAAACTTCTAAGCCAACCTTCGGCCGGTAAAGGCTATCCGCTCCTGAGGCTGCGGAAAATTTCTCCCCAACTAGGCCTCTTCCCGTACATGAGCAGGTAAACCCGGAAAGCTCTGATGGCCAGGAACATAACCAGAATGATGGAGAGCGCCAGCACGGCTATACTGACCGCCAGTTCCCAGGCGGTAATACCGGTTACGCCCAGCCTCAGCATCACGGCAACAGGAGCCGTGACCGGTAAAATGGTCAGCACTGTCCAGAGCGGGCTGTTGGGAAAGACAAACAGTATAGATGAGAACCAGAGGGGCACAAAGAGGAGAAGCGTAAAAATCGGGATCAGTTGCTGTCCCTCACGAGCGCTGGGGCTGATGGCACCGACACCCGCCGAGAGGGCGGCGAGCAAGGCATAGCCCAGAATGAAATAGACTATCCCCAGAACGAGAAAGTTGGCCGGCAATTGTATCGTGCCGAAAAAGCCGCCGAAACTAGACGAAGCCAGGTTTAGGAGAAGCGGCAGTGAAGCCAGCCAGACGACCACCTGCACCAGCCCGGCGACACCCAGCCCCAAAACCTTGCCGATGAGCAACTGCCGCGTGTTAACCGAGGAGAGCAATACCTCGATAAGGCGGCTCTCCTTCTCGTCCCCCAGCCCCTGCACCAGGTAGACGCAAGAGAGCTGGAGGGAAAGGGCCAGCAGCAGGCTAAAGATTCCGGGGATAATGAGGTTCCCGAATCCGCCCTGCTCAGTAGCCACCTCCCCCGTCTCGGTAAGCCTGGTGGTAACCAAGGCTAAGGGGGTTTCGATCAGCTCTACCGTTTCTGAGGGCACTTTCCCCGCTAAAAGATTGCTGGTGAGGAAGTTCTTAATGGCGGTGGTGGTGGCAACGGGCGTTTCCAGCTCTCTGGCCAGGGTATAACGGTTAATCACCCCGGTTGACATATAGTCCGCTGGAATGACGAAATACTCGGCGACATCGTGGTTAATCAGGGCGACCGTGGCCTCGTCCTGTGTATCGAAGCCAACCAGCTCTATATTCCCCTGTGTGGTATATTGGTCGAAGCCGCCGGCCTCATCGACATAGCCGATGGTGGTCGTTTCTACTACCGCTGGCCCAGCGGTGGCTGATACGAGAGAGAAAATTCCTATGCCCAGGAGGCCTAAGACCGGCACGATAAGGGTCATAATGATAAACCCTTTCCTCTTTATCGCGTTGAGAAATTCGTGCCGGAATATCAACTGCGTCTTGTTCATGATTTTTTACCCACCTCCTTCAGGAATATTTCGTTGAGTGAAGGAGTGGCTACCTCAAAGCGGTTGATTACTATACCGCGACCTACTAATCGTTCCAGGAGCTGTTTGGGGGTTGTCTTGCCGTCCAGCATCAGCTCAATGTAGCCTTTGTGCTGGCGCTTACCGGTAACTCCCGCTATTTCCCCCAGCTCCCCTTTAAAATCCAGCAGGACCGAATTTCCCCGGTATCTTGACCTGATTTCAGTCAGGTCCCCGTAGAGGACGTTTTTCCCGTTGTTTATCATCAGGATACGGTCGCTGAGTTCCTCTACCTGGTTCATCTGGTGGGTGCTTAAGATTACGGCTTTACCCTGATTCCTCAGGTCCGCGAACATCCCCTTTAGCATCTCGGTGTTGACCGGGTCGAGGCCGGCAAAGGGCTCGTCCAGGACGACCAGCTCCGGGTCGTGGATGATGGTAACGATGAACTGGATAATCTGCCCCATGCCCCGGCTCAGTGCCTCAATCTTCTTGCTTTTGGTGGCTGACATGCCGGTTTTTTCGAGCAGCTCGTCGGCTTTTTCGGCAGCTGAGCTTTTGTCCATCCCTTTTAGCGAGGCCAGGTAAACTATAGATTCCAGGACGCTCAGCTTCTTGTACAGCCCTCTTTCCTCGGGCAGGTAGCCGAGTTTATTCTTGGTGGCTTCGTTCAACTTCTCGCCGAGGATGGTCACATCGCCCGAATCCGGCTTGATGATGTCCATCATCATCCTGATGGTGGTCGTCTTGCCGGCACCATTAGGACCAATCAGGCCGAATATCTCACCCTGAGCCACCGAGAAAGACAGGTCGTCAACGGCGACCTTGTCGGTAAAGGACTTGACCACATGGTTGACTTCAACGGCAAGCATATAATTAGCTCCTTCTTAAGCTGACATTATAGCATATCGTACGGATTACCTCTTAGCTACGCGTTGTTTAGGCTCTAGCGTTCTATAGGTCTCTCTTTTCGCCATTCCTTGGCGGCACGGTCATACAGGAAGCGATTGATGACGATAGCTAGTATGTTACGATTTTCCCTAAGATCACTTCTGAGTCCAGCGGTGATTCTTCTTACGATTATCAATATAAAGAGAGCGGAGTAACATAGGATTATTTCTGGCGGCTCCCCCAAGTACCAGCTAACCAGAGGTAATATGAAGAAGGTAATAGCCATGCCAAGGGGCAGGCTTCGACTATAAGCGCCGCCAAAAACGGACTCTTTAGTTGGAGATTTTGAGGAATTCATTAAGCGTGGGAGTGTCCTGATTACAATCGCGATGATAGTCGGAGCCATAGCTATCAGAGCCGGCTTGGGGGTTAAGGCTATGGCCATTGGTATTGCGACGCTGTTGCCCTTTTCTCCATCAAATCTTGAGAATATAGGCCACATCTGGCCACTTACGACGGCAAGACCAGCCAGCGCTACTACGGGTAGTTCGAATCCAAGCCACTTACCCGCCAGAACGGCGATGACCCCTTTTACAAATTCACCGAGTATTCCGACAATCGCAATTACCCGTCCTCCCTGGTACCACAGGCTCTGATGAAAATCTCCGTTCAAATCTACATGACGAAGTCTGGCCAGTAGCGACAGGTGGGGCACTGAGCCGAGAAGGTAAGCGCCTATGACTAATGCTATATCAGCTCCCAAATATTATACCTCTCTTGTATTCTTTATTTTACCGTTGCTGGCTGTCTGAATGAAAACCAAGATTCGGGGAATGCGGGTGACTTTTTTGCTTAATCTCCTCGATGAGGGCGAGGATTGAATCGGTGGTGGGCGGTAGAGGACTTGCATCCCTGGTGGGGCAGTGGGAATAGGCGGTAAGGGACGAGGCCTCTAGGCGGGGCTGGGTGGTGGGCGGTAGAGGACTTGCATCCCTGGCCCCTGCGTGTAAAGCAATCGCTCCTGTGCGGCTTCAATTAGCTTTGAGCCAAGAGCATCCCAAAGCTGTTGGAAGGTTGGGAAATCCGGTAAAGCAGGTGCTCTTTGTTTCACCATTTTTACCTCCTCATATTGTATCTATTCACCTTGTGGGATTGTAGCTCTGGTAACGCCACAAATCAAGCCACCATTGCACAAAAGCCTCAATTGTGACCCGAGCCGCAAAACGAGCGATTATTAATCGACGACGGCGGCGAACTCGTCAGGCTTGAAGGCGGTGATAGGAAGCTCCTCCCCCAAATCCCTCCCTGGCAGATAACTGAACGATTCCTGAACGGCCCCGCCCGTTTTCAGGGCAACCGCCCAGAGCGGGATATCGACCGGACACACATCGGAACATTGGCCGCATCCTACGCAAGTCAGGCTTACGTGGAATAATCTTACTAGCTGGTAAAATATCGGGGTGGGCAGGATTTGCCCGTACCCGTTTCTCTCCAGCTGGGTTTCGTAGTAGTTCGGCTCGTGCTCATCGCCACCGGAGTCGAAGAAACACACATGGCAGTAACAGGCAGGACAGACTTTACTACAATTACGACAGCCTATACATTTCTCGAAGAGTCTATTTACATCGAAGCTGTCGACGCCGAGTTCCTCGAACAGCTCCCGCTTTTTCGCCTGTCGCTTGCTCCGCAGGCCGTCAATTACTTCTGATTCAACCTCTTCCCCGCTAACGTCTCCCCCAAAGCCGTCGGCAAACTCCTCCCCTTTTTCCGTATTCAGGTGTATAACGCACTGTTTGGCGGCATCGTTTCCAATCAAAGCCAGGGTAATGTCGGCGTTATAGGGCACGAAATGCTCACAGCTAGCACAGGCGGGTCTTATATCGGGGGCAATCTCGGCTTTTTTAGCCGCTTCCCAATACGAGGGAAGTTTCTCCTCGATGTTCCCGCTAACGGACATTTCCAGCGGATAGACCCCGCCGCAGGTCGAGCTTATCAATAAGAGGTTGTCCAGGCTTCCCTGGCTTCGCTTCATAAGCTCGGTAAGTGCCCTTAGTTCGCAGGGTCTTACCACGGCCGCGATGGGTCTGGCGGCGGGTTCCACCAGGGTAAGGCGGGAAAGCACTTTAGCCGCGTTGGCCGGCATCAAGGGGTAAAGTGGCCTGGCTTCTTTGAGCGCAACCGGGTCGGCAATAAGCGAATAAGCCAATCCGCCGCTTTCATCTACTTTTTTGAGGGTAAAGACCCCCTTGACCTTCCCCTTTTCCAGAAGGAATTTGAGAAACTCCAGCAAACATTCCTCCGCGCCTTTATTCAACTTTAATGCCTCGGGCATCTTTAAGCCTCCT
>DAOUMR010000029.1:0-1638 GCA_034409905.1 Dehalococcoidales bacterium
TTGGTGGCAACACGGAACGAGGTTACCGGGTTGCCGTTAGGGGTGAAACGCATTTCGGGTTCAGTGCCAACATTTCCTATAATCATCACTTTGTTCAAGGTCAACATCCGTAAACTCCTTTCGCCTCACCGACGTCGGTCGTAGGAAACAGGCGTTTCTCCTTAAATTAGCTGTCTAATCTTACCAGTAAATGCCGTAGTACCTCCTCAGAAATTCGTAAACTGGCTTCAAGCCCTTTGCCCGATGCCGGTTTCATCTTGCATCGGAAGAGAACGTAATTGCCTTCCAGAAAATGCTTAATGGGATAAGCCAGCTTGCGCTTACCCCAGCGGTCTGTCTCGTCAACCGTGCCGCCGTCCCGGCTAATCAGGCGGCTGATATTATCCACTATGCCGTCAACGCCGTCGTCGGCAAGCTCGGGGTTGATAATCACCACCAGCTCGTAATCGCGAAGCTTGCTTTCCTCTTTAACCATATTCTCCTTAGTAACCATAGGCTCCTTCACCCGTCAGAGATTAGCTATTATAGCATACAACCACTGATGCAACAATACCTCGAATTAAGCGCCAGCTTGACAGGGCAAGGTGCCCCTGATAGACTTTTCTTACCGAAAAGGCCCCGTGGTGTAGCGGTCTAACATGCCACCCTGTCACGGTGGAGATCGGGGGTTCGAATCCCCCCGGGGTCGCCACCCCACCCTTTTTAGCCCTTTAGATAGCTAAACGTGGACAAAGCGGCGGTAGCGCCGTCGCCGACGGCGGAGGCAATCTGGCGGGCTGAGCTCTGGCGGACATCGCCCGCGGCGAAGATTCCGGGGGCCGAGGTCGCCATCGTTTCGTCGGTGATAATATGCCCCGTTTTGCTCAGCTTTAGTACCCTGGCGAACTGCTGGCTGTTGGGTTTAAGCCCCACGGCAACGAAGATGCCAGCTACCTCCAGAGTGGAGGTCTTCTTGGTCTTAACGTTGCGCAGTTTAAGCGCCTTGACCATCTCCCCACCCACAATCTCCTCAACTACAGTATCCCAGATAAACCTTATCTTGGGCTGCGCCATAGCCCTTTTCTGGAGCACCTCCCCCGCCCGCAGCCGGTCGCGCCGGTGTATTACGTAAACCTGGCTGGCATGCTGGGCGAGCTCAATGGCGTCGGTTATGGCGGCATCGCCCCCACCCACCACGGCCACCTCTCTTTTGCGGAAGAAAAAGCCGTCGCAGGTGGCACAGTAGGAAACGCCGTGCCCCACCAGCGTTTCCTCGCCGGGAACGCCCAGCTTTTGGTAGTCCGAGCCAGCGGCGATAATAACCGCCCTAGCCTCAAAGCTGCCCTTCCCGGTGATAACCTCGTGCCTCTTTCCCGCTTTAAGGCCGGTGACATCGGCTATTAGCGTCTTCAGCCCGTATTTAGCCGCCTGCTGGTGCATCAGCGCCCCCAGCTCGGCGCCGGAGATGCCCTCGGGGAACCCGGGGTAGTTTTCCACCAGCGGCGCATTCAGTATCTGCCCGCCGAAGGCACCGCGCTCAATGAGCAGGGTCTTGAGTCCCGCCCGCGCCGTGTAAAGCCCGGCGGTAAGCCCGGCCGGGCCGCCGCCGATAATAACCACCTCGTATTTCTTAGTTTCTGCCATCGCTTACTTTCTTAA
>DAOUMR010000030.1:0-2068 GCA_034409905.1 Dehalococcoidales bacterium
CGCCGAGGCACTGCGCAGTTACCTTGAGAAAGGCAGGCCTGAGCTCATCGGGGAAAAGAGGAGCAACGCCCTTTTCTTAAACCGCTACGGCCAGCGCCTCCCCGAAAGAGCCGTGCAAAAGCTGCTGGGAAAATACGCCCAAAAAGCCGGGCTTAAAAAACGGGTGCACCCCCACATGCTGCGCCACACCTTTGCCACTCACCTGCTCGACGGCGGCGCCGACCTCAGGGTCGTCCAGGAGCTCCTGGGGCACGAGCGGTTATCTTCAACCCAGATTTACACCCACGTCACCAAGAAGCAGGCCAGGAAGGTCTATCTGGCAGCGCACCCTTTTGCTAAAGAGAAAGGCAATGAAACTGAAGATAAGGGATAGGATACAGAGGCTGGTGGAGAAACTGGGGGAGAAAGACATTGAAGGTATCCTTATCTCCCAGCCGGAAAACCGCCGTTACCTCTCCGGTTTCGAGGGCTCGACGGGCTTCCTCTTTATCACTGCCAAAGATTGCCTTTTAGCTACCGACTCCCGCTATGCCATCCAGGCCAGGAGCCAGGCGCCCGATTACAAGCTCGTCACCATCAGCGGCGAAATGAGCCAGTGGTTCCCCCAGATAATAGACGAGTTGGGCATAAAGCGGCTGGGCTTTGAGTCTGAGCACATCGCCCTCGCCCAGCATCAGCGTTTGTGTGATATACTGAATAAAGGCAAATCAGGGCTTAAGCTTATTCCTACCGACGGCGTGGTGGAGGCGCTGCGGGCGCTAAAAGAGCCCGAGGAAATCGAGCTTATGACCCGAGCTGCCGAAATTGCCGACGCCGCTATGAACCATATTCAGAAAAAGCTCCGCGTCGGCATGACGGAACTGGAAGCCGCCTGGGAGATTGAAAAATTTATGCGGGAGGAAGGCAGCCAGGCTATTCCCTTTGAGATTATCGTCGGGTCGGGGCCCAACGCCGCCCTGCCCCACGCCCCAACCTCGGCAAGGGCGATTAAGGAGTCCGAGCCGGTCGTTATTGACATCGGCGCCAGGGTTGAGGGCTACGGCAGCGACCTGAGCCGAACTCTCTGCCTGGGGGCTCCCGACGAGACCTTTAAAAAGGTCTATGATACCGTCCTCGCCGCCAGAGATACGGCGATGGCGATAGTTAAGGAGGGCATGAGCGGTGGCGACGCCGACCAGCTCGCCCGCACCGTCATCGAGAAGGGCGACTACGGCCAGAACTTCGGGCACGGGCTGGGGCACGGGGTGGGCTTAGCCCCCCACGAACTGCCCCGCTTAGGACCCAACTCGAAGGATAAGCTAAGTAATAGTATGGTCTTTACCATCGAGCCCGGCATTTACATCGAGGGGTGGGGTGGGGTCAGAATCGAGGATATGGTGGTGATGGAGGGGGGCAAAATAAAACGAATCTCGCAAGCCGAGACCTAGAAATAGCGGAGCAAAATATGATTGACAGCGGAGAACTGAAAAAAGGGCTTACCATCGAGCTGGAGGACAAGCTCTACCAGGTTATTTCCTACCAGCACATCAAGATGGGGCGCGGTAGCGCCCAGGTCAGATTAAAGCTGCGCGATATCCGCAGTGGCCATACCATTGAGCGCTCCTTCCAGGCCAGCGAAAAGTTCAAGCGGGCGCGGCTGGATTCCCGCGCCATGCAGTATCTATACAACGACGGCGATGCCTACTACTTTATGGACGAAAAGACCTTCGAGCAGATACCCCTCTCCTCTGACCAGCTCGGTGACGCCCTCGACTTCCTCAAGGAGAACACCTCGGTGGAGGTATCGAGCTACAAAGGCAAGCTGATAGGGGTGGAACTGCCCATCACCGTCGAGCTTGAGGTGGTGGAGACGGGTCCCGGTTTCAAGGGGGATACCGCCACTGCCGGCAATAAGCCAGCCAAACTGGAGACGGGCATCACCATCCAGGTGCCCCTATTCATTAATAACGGTGATGTGATTAAGGTCGACACCCGCACCGGCCAATACCTGGAAAGGGTTAGTTAAGCTAAATTGCTCAAAGCTGACCTTCACCTGCACAGTGAATACTCCATGGACTGCAATATGCCC
>DAOUMR010000031.1:0-5121 GCA_034409905.1 Dehalococcoidales bacterium
GCCCCGTAGATTTTGGCCGCCGCCCGAACCATCCGCGTGTTTTCCTCAGGTGTGCCCTCGTAGCGTGGATAGCTAAGGTCTTCAGGTATGCCACAGAATTCCGCTGTAACATTAACGTCGGGGCCCAGGAAGGCGCGCTCTGCTGTTAAGAATGATGTTACCCATCCGCCGGCGACCAGCGCCTTGTCCCTCAGGGTGAACCCCGGCCTGTTTTTAAGTATATTTTGCGTGTTCATCTCCACCGCCTTTGCCCCCAGCTTCATGGCGTTATCGGGGCCGACCGCCTGGGTGAAGCCGTTGACGAACATGATATTGCTGCTGTCGAAGCGCTGCATCCGGCTCCAGTCAATCTCCACGGTGGGTTTATCGACCTCCTTTATCCACCGAGGTAGTTTCCGCTCCGCCGCCGGCGATGCCTTGATTTCATCAAGGTCCTGGTGTTTGGTACGCTGCTTCATAGCTGCTCCTTTCCTTATATACCGGTTTGGTTTCCAAGATTACTTTCGGGCCAGTTCGACTATGGTAACCCCACCGCTGCCCTCCCCGTAACCGGCGGGTCGGTAGGACTCGACCAGGGGGTGATTGTCGAGCTTTTTCCTGACCGCCTGGCGCAGGACGCCCGTGCCCTTGCCGTGGACTATCCTTACCTGATAGAGGCCGGCCATAAAGGCGTCGTTGAGGTATTTGTCGAGCCTGGGCAGGGCTTCGTCCAGGGTTAGGTGGCGCAGGTGTAATTCGTTTTCGGGTGTCATATCCGTCGATGATTTTAGCACGGTAGAAGGAGTTAGACAAACATTTTTAATACCTCTCCCCCCACCCCAGGCTGTTTTTCCCACCCTGCCCGCCCAGAAACGTCTTTCAAAAGGGGGCTTCGCCCCCTCTTGGACTCCCCTCAATAGGGGGAATGGGGCGTATCCTAGATAAGAGATATAGAAGGGTCTAACCCTTATAGGGTGGGTATTGGGTGGGACGAAATTACGTACGCTAACAAAGGTGGGGTAGTGGGAGGCACTTTAGGGCTTCCTGAGGAAGATATCCAGGCTTTTAATCTTCTTGACGCCCTTGAGGGAGGAGGCCAGCGCCTGGACGACGTTGCTGACGACCTTTCTGGGGAACTCAATCATGGTGACGGGGACGTTGTTTACGTAGAGAGCGACTCGTTCCCGCTGCGGCTCGATAAACTCTTTTTCCAGGAGGTCGCTGATACCCTTAGTATCCTCCAGCGAGAACTGCCGGACTTCAGTCTTCAGGGGTTCGTCAGTGGCGATGGCGATGAGCTGGCTCACCGAAGCCAGAGGCGGTCCGGCCTGCTTACGGTGCGTCTCAATCTTGGGGGCATTGCCTGTCTTGAAGCCCTCGGTCAGGATAATATCGTAGTCCTCGCCGATTAGGTGGGCCAGTTGCTCCAGGCTTTCGCTGGCGGGCTTGATGAGTACTGTGTTGTCATCTGTGCTTATCGCTGTCGCCTCGCTGCCGGCCTGAATGTGACGCCAGCTATCCTTGCCCGGCTCATCAAAAGAGAGCTTGTGGTGGGTGTGTTTTATCGTGGCTACCCGGTAGCCCCGTGATTTCAGCTCCCCGATGAGCCTTTCTATCAGGGTCGTCTTTCCCGACTCCGATTTGCCGACGATGGAAACTACCGGCGGCATCGCCTGCTCCTTTTGGTGAAGCCAAGCGCTATTCGTGGGCATAGCCCCCGACTCACTTGGCCCCTGTCCCTCCGGGCTACAATTCGCCCTGCACCAGGGTGGTGGTATCCTGGACTCCCTGGACACTGCGCAGCTCGCCCACGATTACCTTGGCTAGCTCGAAAAGGGACTTAGCCTCGGCAATGGCTATGGCGTCCCACTGCCCGAAGACCAGGTTGACATCGGTAATGCCGGGAATGGCGCGAATCTGGGACAGAGCGCTGGCTTCTAAACCTGGAATCAGCTTGATGAGAAGATAGCCCTTCACCATTGGAGTATTATATGCCCTATCGCTCTGATTGACAAGGGTCCTGGTTGGCTGCTTGACAGCCTTTAGCATATTAGACTATAATCGGGCGAAATAAAGCAAAGGCTGCGAACAAGACTAGTAGGCCTCAAAGCGGGGCAAGAGAGAGTCGGGTAAGCTGTGAGCCGACGCCAGCGCTGAAACCGAATGGACTTGGGAGCCGCAAACCGAAAGTGAAATACAAGTAGGCTTTGCCGCCGGGGGAGCGTTATCAAACCCCGAGGTATCGATTAAAATCACCGGTACCGTCAAGAGGTGGTCTTTCGTGGCTGAAGGACCAAGAAGGGTGGCACCGCGAGTAGCCCTCTCGCCCCTTTAAGGCGAAGGGCTTTTTTATTTTAGAACGAAAAAGGAGGACAAAATGAAAAGGTCAATGTTTTTTCTCGACCAGAAGGACATGCCGACCAAGTGGTATAATGTCCAGGCCGACTTGCCCGAGCCGCTGCCGCCAGTGCTGCACCCGGCCACGGGCAAGCCGATAGGGCCGGACGACCTGGCACCCCTCTTCCCCATGGGGCTTATCCTGCAGGAGGTCAACACCACCGACCGCTATATCGACATCCCCGAGGAGGTATTGGAGATTTACCGAACCTGGCGGCCCACCGTCCTGCACCGTGCCTACCGACTGGAGAAAGCCCTGGACACGCCGGCCAAGATTTTCTACAAGTACGAGGGGACTAACCAGGCGGGTAGCCACAAACCCAATACCGCCGTCGCCCAGGCTTACTACAACAAGAAGGAAGGCATCAAGCGCATCACCACCGAGACCGGCGCCGGGCAGTGGGGCAGCGCTCTTGCCTTCGCCGGCGCTCTCTTCGACATCGAAATCAAGGTCTATATGGTCAGGATAAGCTATGATCAGAAGCCCTACCGCCGCATCGCCATGGAGCTCTGGGGGGCAAAGTGTGTCCCCAGCCCCAGCCCCGATACTAAGGCGGGTCGGGATATGCTGGCCAAGTGGCCCGACTGCCCTGGCAGCTTAGGTCTGGCTATCAGCGAGGCGGTGGAAGACGCCGTATCCCGTGAGGACACCCACTACTCGCTGGGCAGCGTGCTCAACCACGTCCTGCTCCACCAGACCATCATCGGCGAGGAGACCATAAAGCAGATGGAGATGGCTGACGCCTACCCCGACATCATCGTCGGCTGCATCGGCGGTGGCTCCAACTTCTCCGGGCAGTTCCTGCCCTGGATTCGGGACAAGCTCAGCGGCAAGAATAAGGATTTGCGCATTATCTGCGTCGAGCCGGAGAGCTGTCCCACCGTCACCAAGGGCCTCTATGCCTATGACTTCGGCGACTTGGTTGGGCTTACCCCCCTGCTCAAGATGTACACCCTGGGGCATGGTTTTGTCCCGCCCCCCATCCACGCCGGCGGGCTGCGCTACCACGGCATGGCGCCCATCGTCTGTCACCTGCATCGGCTGGGCTTTATTGAGGCCCAGGCGGTGCCGCAGACCAAGGTCTTCGAGGCCGGGGTGCTCTTTGCCCGCACCGAGGGCATCATCACCGGGCCCGAGCCCTGCCACGACCTGAGGGTGGCGATTGACGAAGCCCTCAAGTGTAAGGAAGAGGGTAAGTCCAAGACCATCCTCATCGCCCACAGCGGGCACGGGCACTTTGACCTGGCGGCCTACGACGCCTATCTCTCGGGTAAACTGGTGGATTACGCCTATCCCGAGGAAGAGGTAAGGAAGGCGATGCTGGACTTGCCTAAGGTCAATATCTAATAGCGCGACTGGAAAAGCGGGGGCTGGGCTTAAAAAACCTGGCCCCTTTTTTCTTTTTTGGGGTGGGGGCGGTTGCGCACGATAGACTAGCTGTCATATAATTTGGACACGATGAAGAAAGAGGGCAGGGTCAAACAGGAGACGAGGCGAGTAATAAGCCGCTTCGGCCGCAAGAGAGCCAACCTTATCCCCATCCTGCAGAGGGTACAGAAAGAGCTTGGCTATCTCCCCCGCCAGGCTATGGCCGAGATTGCCCGCTTCCTCGATATCCCCGAGATAGACGTCTATGGCGTGGTCACCTTTTATAATCAGTTCCGGCTCAACCCCCCCGGCAAGCACTCGATAAGGGTTTGCCTGGGCACCGCCTGCCACATGAAGGGCGGCTACATCACGCTGGACGCCTGGAAGCGGAGGCTGGAGATTGACCGGGGGGAGACCACCCCCGACCGCGAGTTTGACCTGGATACTGTCGCCTGCGTCGGCTGCTGTGTCATGGCCCCGGTAACGGTGGTTGACGACGAGCCCCAGGGTCAGGTGGAACCGACCAAGGTGGACGGCATACTGCTCGCCTTCGAGCGGGAAAAAGAGAAACGGTGAAACAAACGCAGCCAGAGGCGGCGACTTTTGATGAGATAAAGCGCCAGGCGGAAAAGCACTGGCAGGAGCTTCAAAGTGCTAAAGCGGTGGTGATGGTTGGGGTGGCTACCTGCGGCCGCGCCGCCGGCGCTCTCGCCGTGCTTCGGGCAATCAAGGACGAGCTTAAAAAGCATCACCTCGACTGCCCCGTCTTCGAGGTCGGCTGCATGGGACACTGCTACGCCGAGCCGATAGTCGTCATCAGCAAGCCTCCGCATCCGCCTATAGTTTACCGACAGGTCAACCCGGTCATCGCCCGCCGGCTGGTCAGGGAGTTTATCTTGGGCGACGACCCCTGCCTTGAATTCGTCCTCGGCACTATGGGCGAAAACGAGCTTGTCCCCGACTTTGCCGATTTCCCCCGCGCTAGGTTCGAGCAAAAGGTCATTTTAAAGAACTGCGGCTTTATCGACCCCGAAAACATAGAGCACTACATCGCTAACGGCGGCTATTCGGCACTGGCGAAGGTGCTGCAAGTTACACCAGAAAAGGTTATCACTGAGGTCAAAAAGTCGGGGTTGAGGGGTAGGGGTGGGGCCGGCTTTCCCGCCGGCGAGAAGTGGGAAATTTGCCGTAGTGCTCCCGGCAAACCCAAATACCTAGTCTGCAACGGCGATGAGGGCGACCCCGGCGCCTTTATGGACAGAGCTATCCTGGAGAGCGACCCCCACTCCGTGATTGAGGGGATGGTTATCGCGGCTTATGCCGTCGGCGCTAGAGAAGGCTATATCTACGTCCGCGCCGAGTATCCCCTGGCGGTG
>DAOUMR010000032.1:0-26607 GCA_034409905.1 Dehalococcoidales bacterium
GTGTGGAAGGGCCGTGGCTTAACGGATAAAAGCTACCCCGGGGATAACAGGCTTATCTTGCCCAAGAGTTCACATCGACGGCAAGGTTTGGCACCTCGATGTCGGCTCGTCGCATCCTGGGGCTGGAGCAGGTCCCAAGGGTCCGGCTGTTCGCCGGTTAAAGCGGCACGCGAGCTGGGTTCAGACCGTCGTGAGACAGGTCGGTCTCTATCCGTCGTGGGCGTCCGGAGATTTGAGGGGGGCTCTCTCTAGTACGAGAGGATTGAGAGGGACAGACCTCTGGTGTGCCAGTTGTTCCGCCCGGAGCATCGCTGGGTAGCTATGTCTGGTTGGGATAAGCGCTGAAAGCATCTAAGTGCGAAGCTCGCCCCAAGATAAGATCTCCTGCCCCATCGGCTTGCCGGTGGGGGTAAGACCGCAAGTAGACTACTTGTTTGATAGGCCGCAGGTGTAAGCGCAGCAATGCGTTCAGCTAAGCGGTACTAATGGTCGAGGGCTTGACCTGCTTCAGAGTTGGTATTAGTCAAAGATTATAAGAGGCGCTTTTGTCGCGCCTCTTTTTGTTTGGGCAGATTTTAGCTTTGAAAGAGGCGTTTTGGAGAAGGGGAAACAAATCAGGCGTGGTTAGCTATGGGGATTTGATTTCAGCGTTATGTTAAGGAGTGACTGGATTCCCTTACCTTGACTGGACGGTACCAGGCTTATAAAATAAACCAAAAGAGACGGGGGCTAAAATGGCTAAAGAACCAACTAAGGATAAGAGAAAAACCTTCGGGGGAATCTTTATCCCCGGGGGGCTTTTTATCGGCCTGGGGATTGGCTGGTTGATGGACTACCTTGTCGCGGGGCTGTTTATCGGGCTGGGCACGGGCTTGGCCGCCTACGCTACGGTAATGCTTACCGGGCGCGATTGAGTTTGCGGGTTAGTCAAAGATAAAGAGGGGCGCAAAAGCGCCTCTTTGTATTTTACGCAGGCAAATAAATAACACTATTGACATAATATAACTTGTGACATAGAATAGAGAATCTATAGAGGACAAAGAGATGTTAAAGGCTGTTACTTATGCAACCGACGCTGGTATGCGTGATCAGTCAGAGGTTGAGACTCTTATAAGGTCCCTTATAAGCAAGGGGTACTTGCCCGTGATACGAGGGATGTTAAGTGGGGTTTTTGATCTGGCCAAATTGCCTGCGCCATCAACTTCCATCACTACAGAAATCCTCGAAAGAAGGCCTTTAGCGTTTTCAACAGGACCAATGAGATTTATTGGGGATGTATTCCTCGCTGAAGATTCAGCCTGTATCCTCCTTCCAAGAGGGATGGAGAAGTTACAAACCTCAATAATTAGCTATAAAAATCCTGATGACCTCGCAAAAAAGTTCTGTTCAGATATCGAGGACGGGATTCGCTACCGTTTTGACGGCAGGAGAGTCCGAGGTATGACATTTGAATGGAAGGCTACAAAACCTGCCTTATCAAAACGATTCGGACGATATTACAGAACATCCAGTTCACCATATGATGATCCAGAGGCTCCAAGCATTGAAGCTGAATTCAACTCTCGTGAACCAGAGTATACTCCCTCAGACGCAGAGGCTGCCTGTGTCTTACGGAATTCTGACATGAGACGACTAATACTGAAACTTGCTCAGGTGACAAAGATAAGAGAAAAAGAAGTTGGTGATCTCGTCGCAAAGCATATCCTCGATGAAATGATTGCACTGGGTTTAATAAGAGAAGAATATCTGTTGACGTGTAAGCAGGATCAACACACTATATGCGTTGTGGCAAACAAGAGTGACCTTAGTAAAGAACCAATGCGTGATGCCCGATGCAGCGTTTGTGGCCGATCATTTTCTAATGAACTATTACAAGTAATTTATACGCTAACAGATTTAGGCAAGAAGTTGGCTACTGGGAGTCTTTGGATGTCCATATGGATAACAGAGTTGCTAATAAAGAGTGGCGTGAGAAAAGAATCTATAAAATGGGGGCTTGAAGCTAACGGAGAGGAACTTGATATCTTCATTGAAGATTTTGATTCACGTGTCTTCTTAGAATTAAAAGACAGAGAATTCGGTCTGGGAGACTCATATCCTTTTATCTACAGACTGGTCAGGTACGGGGGAGCTATCGGTATTGTAGCAACCATGGATAAGGTGGCGGAAGACTCTCAAGTATTCTTTAAAGAGGAGGCGAAACGTAGGGAATATCCTGTTGAAATTAGGAAATTCGAGGGTACAGCGGGTATTGAAGCGGGCATAGAAGAAGTGATTAAGGATATGTCCACTCGGCAAGTTCGTAGGTTGTTGACGCCTTTTTCTGAAAGAGTAGGTATTAATCTATGGCCAATTGTAGCCCAATGGCTCCAGAAGACTCAAGAACTAGAATCAGAAAGCTCTGGTTAGTGTTAGGTTCAGTTAAGTAGCTCAGAGGGGCTCCCGCCCCTCTTTCTTTTTCCTCCCCCAAGCTGTATGGTATTATCCTAATATCAGCGGCCGGGAGGGTAAGTAAAAAAATGAAAAACTCAGAAAAGCTGCAATTAGTCTCTCCCTGCGGCTATTGCTGCCCCAGCTGCGCCGCCTACGAAGAGAGCCTTTGCACCGACGAAATCGCCATTCAAAAGGAGGCGGCCAGGGCCAACCTCCCCGTTGAAAAGCTGCTCAAGATTTGCAGCGGTTGCCGGCCGAAGCAGGGACGGCCGCACGGCGATATTCTCTGCCAGACATACGATTGCTGCGTCAACCAAAGGGGCCTGGACTTCTGCTATCAGTGCCCGGACTTCCCCTGCCTGAAGCTGGCGCCCGTCAGCGACAGGGCCGAGGTAAGGCGACACAACACCAAGATATACAATCTGCTCATGCTGAAGAGACTCGGCCTGGACGAATACATCGCCAAGAGCGGAGAGATAGCGACCCAATGGGTCAGGGGCAAGACGCCGATTCTGGGGGGCGATGTTCAGATATAGGCAAACATGCTCAAATACATCCCTATTTCATCTTAAGGCGGTGGGAAAAAACAGCTAAATGGTGGTGGGGGCATATTTGGTCAGATTTGTATACTACCAAAGTACTCCCCCATTTAGGTTGCAAAAATTTTCAGATATGCTAAAATAGAACTTGCCTTCTGGTGGTTAGAGCGAGGTGGAACCACCCGTTCCCATCCCGAACACGGAAGTGAAACGCCCCAGCGCAGACGATACTGAGGGGGCAACCCTTTGTGGAAAATATGCCGCTGCCAGGAGGCTTTTGACCTTTAGTACTAGTTGACTTATAATTAGCTTAACAAACAGGAGCAAGTGTGAAAGATGGCTAGCCGATTTGAGAAATTCTCGGAGAGAGCCCGAAGGGTCCTCACCTTGGCCCAGGAAGAGGCCAAGCATTTCAACCACAACTACATCGGCACCGAACACATCCTGCTGGGGCTGGTAAGGGAAGAGGAGGGGGTCGGCGCCAAGGTGCTGGCTAACCTGGGCGTGAGCCTGACCAAAGCCCGCTCGGCGGTGGAATTCATCATCGGGCGCGGCGAAAAGCCCACCACCGGCGAAATCGGCCTTACCCCCAGAGCTAAAAGGGTCATCGAACTGGCCATAGACGAAGCCCGTCACCTCGGCCACAACTACATCGGCACGGAGCACATCCTGCTGGGGCTTTTGCGTGAAGGCGAAGGCGAAGCCAGCGAGGGGCGGGGTGTCGCCGCCGACGTCCTGGATAGCTTCGGCATCAACCTGGAACGAGCGCGCAGCGAGACCAACCGCGTCCTCGGTGAAGGCGTCGCCCGGGCCAGGCCCTCCACCCGTTCCACCAGCCGCACTCCGGCTTTAGACCAGCTCGGTATCGACCTCACCGCTGCCGCCGCGGCGGGCAAACTCGACCCCGTTATCGGCCGAAACAAGGAAATCGAGCGGGTCATTCAGATACTAAGCCGCCGCACCAAGAACAACCCCGCCCTCATCGGCGAGCCCGGCGTGGGCAAGACGGCCATCGTCGAGGGACTGGCCCACCGCATCATTGCCGGCGACGTCCCCGAGACGCTGGAAAGAAAGCGCATGATCACCCTGGATATGGGGGCGGTGGTGGCCGGCACCAAATACCGCGGCGAGTTCGAGGAGCGCCTAAAGAAGGTCATCGACGAGATAAAGACGGCGGGCAACTGCGTGCTCTTTATCGACGAGTTTCATACCATGGTGGGGGCCGGGGCGGCGGAGGGGGCGGTTGACGCCGCCAATATCCTCAAACCGTCGCTGTCGCGCGGCGAACTGCAGTGCATCGGCGCCACCACCTTGGACGACTATCGCAAGTACATCGAAAGAGACGCCGCCCTGGAGCGGCGCTTCCAGCCCGTGCTGGTGGAAGAGCCCTCGGTAGAGGAGACGCTGGAAATCCTGAAAGGCGTTAAGGAGCGCTACGAAGAGCACCACCAGCTAATCATAACCGAAAAGGCGCTCAGCGCCGCCGCCACGCTCTCGGAGAGGTATATCCCCGACCGCTTCCTGCCCGACAAGGCCATTGACCTTGTCGATGAGGCGGCCTCAAGGGTAAGAATCAGGCACCGCACCATCCCCATCACCCTCAAGGAAGCCCGTAGGGCCGAGGACAGCGTGCGCAAGGACAAAGAGGCGGCGTTAGCCACCCAGCAGTACGAATATGCCGCCGAGCTGCGCCAGCGCGAGCTCCAGATTGAAGAGAAGATAAAGAAGATGGAAGAGGAGTGGGCAGCGGAGCAGGGACAGGACAACCCCGAGGTGGGCGAAGAGGATATCGCCGAGGTGGTCAGCATGTGGACCGGCATCCCCGTGGTGCAGTTGGCCTCCGATGAGACCAGCCGCCTGCTCCAGATGGAAGAGGTGCTGCACAAGCGCATCATCGGCCAGGACGAGGCGATTAACATCGTGGCTAAGGCCGTGCGCCGGGCGCGGGCGGGTATCAAGGACCCCCGCCACCCCATCGGCAACTTTATTTTCTTGGGTCCCACGGGTGTGGGCAAGACCGAGCTGGTCAGGGCCCTGGCCGAGTTCATGTTCGGCAGCGAGGATACGCTAATAAGGCTCGATATGTCCGAGTTTATGGAAAAGCACACCGTGTCCCGCCTGGTGGGTGCGCCCCCCGGCTATGTCGGTTTTGAGGAAGGCGGACAGCTCACCGAGGCGGTGCGGCGCAAGTCATACTGCTGCATTCTCTTGGACGAGATTGAAAAGGCTCACCCCGATGTCTTTAATATACTTCTGCAGATATTCGACGATGGCCACCTCACCGACGCCAAGGGTCGGCGGGTGGACTTCCGCAACAGCATCATTGTTATGACCAGCAACATCGGCGCCGAGCTTATCCGCAAGGGCAGCACCATCGGCTTTACCTCACGCAGCGACGAAACCAAGAGCAAGCAGATGGACTACGAAAAGATGAAGGAAAAGCTGCTCGAAGAGCTCAAGAAGTCCTTCCGCCCCGAGTTCTTAAACCGCATCGACGGCGTGGTCGTCTTCCACGCCCTGACCAAGGAAGACATCCGCAAGATTGTCGACCTGATGCTAGCCCAGGTCTCCAAGCAGCTCGAGGAAAAGGGCATCAAGCTGCAGGTAACCGACGCCGCCAAGGACTTCCTCGGGGAAAAGGGCTACGACGAAGTCTTCGGCGCCAGGCCCTTAAGGCGCGTCATTCAGGATATGGTTGAAGACAAACTCTCGGAAAGTCTGCTCCGCGGCACGTTCCGCGCTGAAGATACGGCTATAGTCGACCTGGAGAAGGGGGAGATTGTGGTCCATCCCGCCGCCGTGGAAGCATTAGCTGGAGATGACAAAGCCTAAATCAACTAAACGAACAGATATTTTTGACACTCAAAGGGCGGTAAATCCTACGGCTACCACCACCGCCCTTTTAGTTCGCCCAAATTAGGACGGAGCCTTAGAAAGGAGACCAGAATTGTCACAGGAGAACATCGAAATCCCGATAACGGGTAAGATAACCAGCGTTAACGTTAAAGCTGGGGCTAAGGTGGCGGAGGGGGATGTCCTATGTATGCTAGAATCGATGAAGATGGAAAATCCGATACTGGCACCGGTGGCGGGCACCGTGACCAAGATAGAGCTCTCCGTAGGGCAGGTGGTCGAGGTCGGCGATTTAGTCGCTGTCATTGAATATTGATAGGTCTCCATGATCTCGAGGAGTGTTTAACATGATAGAGTGGGGTTTAGTCGGCGAGATCGCGGGGGGTGGTTATGGATTATGCATCCTCGTCCTGATAATCCTGGCATTGGTGATTTGGATAATAGGGTGGGTGGTGCAAAAAACCGCGAAAACCAAGACAGAGAGCCAAGAGGCATCAACGAAGGAGAAATAGATGTTTGGCCTGTATGAAAGCGCCTTCGGCGCCTTAACCTGGGGCAACATCCTCATGCTTTTAATCGGAGGGCTCCTTATCTATCTGGGCATTGCCAAGAAGATGGAGCCCATTTTATTAGTCCCTATAGGCTTCGGCATCTTTATGGTCAACCTCCCCCTCGGCGGCATGATGATCTACACGCCAGACGGAATCCCGGCCTCGGTATCAAGCTTGAGCGAGCTGGTGCATGCCATTGGCGTGGGCAAAATAGGGTTGATGAATGTGCTCTATAGCTACGGGATTGAAACGGAGGTAATCCCCCTGCTCATCTTCCTCGGCCTGGGTGCGCTCACCGATTTCACCCCCACCGTCGCCCGCCCTATATCCTTCATTTTCGGCGCCACCGCCCAGCTGGGCGTCTTCGTCGTCTTTATCATCGCCTACACCTCAGGACTGTTCTCAGTAAATGAGGCCGCCTGTGTCGGCATCATCGGCGGCTCGGACGGACCGCCTACGGTGTATCTAACCGCGGCCCTCGCCCCCAAGCTCCTGGGCCCGATTACGCTGGTCGCTTATTCCTACATGGCGCTGGTGCCCATCATCCAGCCGCCGATAATAAGGCTGCTCACCACCAAGAAAGAGCGAGCCATATACATGAAACCGCAGGTGCGCCAGGTCTCCAAGCTGGAACTGATACTCTTCCCTATAGCCATATTCATAGTCGCCGCCCTGCTCGTGCCCAAATCGGTGCCTCTAATCGGCATGTTTACCTTTGGTAATTTACTCAGGGTCAGCGGCGTCACCGAGCGCCTCGGCCAATCGGCCGGAGGGGTGTTTATCGATGTCCTCACCTTCTTGCTGGGGATAACGGTGGGGGCATTAATGCCCGCCTCGGTATTCCTCCAGCCCCAAACCCTGGTCATCATCGGCTTGGCGGTAGTCGCCTTTGCCTTCTCCACCGCCGGGGGAATCTGGGGCGCCCAGCTGGTCAACCTCTTCCTCAAGGAAAAGATAAACCCGATGATAGGCGCCGCGGGAGTCTCGGCTATCCCGATGTCGGCCCGGGTGGTGCAAAAGTTGGGTCAGAAGGAAAACCCCAGGAACTTCCTCTTGATGCACGCCATGGGGCCAAATATGGCCGGGGCTATCGCCACCTCCATAGTCGCTGGGATACTGCTGGGCATGCTTATGTAGCCAAACCGATTTTTGATACCAGTCGCCTCCGCTAGATGATGGTGGAGGCGATTTCTTTTCCCCCAGAACCTTTTAGGGTGGGACATAAGACTCTCGCACAACAAGGTGGGGGAAAGACTGGGTTCCTGTCTTCACAGGAATGACGGGGGTGGGCTGGGTGGGAAGAAAAACCTGGGGGCAGGGAGGCGGGGCGTCACCCCACAGGAGGATATAAAAGGGGCACCACCCTTATAGGGTGGGACTTGGGTGGGACATAAGACTCTCGCACAACAAGGTGGGGGAAAGACCGGATTCCTGTCTTCACAGGAATGACGGGGGTGGGGTGGCCGTAACCCAGAAGGAATTCTAGAAGGAGAATCCCCTCTAAGGGTGGGTAGGGTGGGACAACAATACCTTCGCACAACAAGGTGGGGCGAGCTGGGTGGGTAAATTTTACCTACGCTAACAGCACCCTCAATCCCCCTTGCATTACCATCCAAAATGGGCTAAAGTCAAGCTATGGTCAAACCCAGGTCCAGCGGGCGGACTATCTTCGTCTGCCGCAACTGCGGCAAGGAGAGCCTGAAATGGCTGGGGCGCTGCCCCAACTGCCAGGAATGGAACAGCTTTGAAGAGACCGTAGTCTCGGCCACCCCCGCCCCCACCCCCATCGCCGACCTTTCCAACCCACCCCGCGAATTGTCCCAGATAGCTATTGACAGCTCCGACCGCCTTCCCCTCCCCATGGGCGAGCTCAACCGGGTGCTGGGCGGGGGGCTGGTCTCCGGCTCGCTGGTGCTCATGGGCGGCGAGCCCGGCATCGGCAAGTCCACTTTGTTACTTCAGGTCTCGGCATTAGTGGCTCAAGCCGGGGGCAAGGTGGCTTATGTCTCCGGAGAGGAGACGCTTTCGCAAATCAGACTCAGGGCGGAAAGGCTGGGGGTCAGCGGCGAGAGGCTCTATCTTCTGGCCGAGACCGACCTCAACACTATTTTAGGGCAGCTGGAACAGCTGGAGCCGTCGCTGGTGGTTATTGATTCCATCCAGGCCATTTCCCTACCCGAGCTAGAATCGACGGCGGGCAGCATCGGTCAGGTCAGGGAGTGCACCCTGAGGCTGATGCACTGGGCCAAGCCCGGCGCCGTGCCCGTCCTCGTTGCCGGGCACGTGACCAAGGACGGCTCTATTGCCGGACCCAGGGTCTTGGAGCACATTGTTGACGTGGTTTTGTATCTCGAGGGCGAGCCCTTCAGCGCCTACCGCGTGCTGCGCGGTGTTAAGAACCGCTTCGGCTCCACCAACGAGGTCGGCGTCTTCGAGATGAAGGCAGAGGGGCTTATGGAGGTGAACAACCCCTCCAAGGCCTTCCTCGCCCAGAGACTGGAGGAAGCCGTCGGCTCGGCGGTGGTGCCCACTTTAGAGGGCAGCCGCCCCCTGCTCGTTGAGATTCAGGCACTGACCACCCCGACTTCTTTTGGCCTGCCCCGCCGCACCGCCAACGGCGTTGATTTCAACCGCCTGCTTTTAATCACGGCGGTGCTGACCAAGCGGGTGGGCCTTAAGCTGGGCAACCAGGATATTATCGTCAACGTCACCGGAGGATTAAAGGTGGGCGAGCCGGCGGCAGACTTAGGTATTGCCCTGGCTATCGCCTCAAGCGCCCGCGATATAGCCGCCGACTCCGCTCTGGTGGCGGCAGGCGAGGTGGGCTTGAGCGGTGAGCTGAGGGCCGTTTCGCAATTAGAAAGAAGGATAGCCGAAGCCGCCCGCCTGGGCTTTAAACGCTGTTTGGTGCCCAGGACCAGCGCCCAGATTAAAGCCCCCAAAGGTATTGAGCTTTTGACGGCCAGCACGCTGCGGGAGGCGATAGGGCTGGGGCTGGTGGGGAAGAAATGACAGGAAAATGAGGGGAAAAGCAACGGCTGAAATTCCTCAACCCCTAAAGCCGAGTGGCCGACTTCTCTGGCTAGGTCGAGCTTGCTCCCTAATTGCTGTGGTTGGCATTCTCATCGTGACGCTATGCTTTTACCATCCCAGGAACATGCCGATTTCAGGGCTGAGCCCGCAGATAGGACAGACTATGTGGTATGTCGGCTGGCTCGCGGCCATCACCGCCTACGCCTGGATATGGCCCGCCGCCGGTGGTATATTTGCCATAGTCTACGGCGGGCTCTCAATCTGGGGGCTTGTCTATGATTTGAATGCCTCAGATGCCATGAGAACGGTGATTGCCCCGGCCCATTTCCCCCTCTATGCGGTTTTCATTACGGGGGGAATAATAAACCTCATAGCGGCTCTGAAACGAAGACGGCCGGCACATCGTGGTGTATATTCGGAATCCCCCAGCCGTAAGCGAATGCGATGGGCAGCTCGAATTATGCTCATTGCCAGTCTAATCGCCTTTATTGTTTTCTTCCATCCTCATGGGTGGTCTTGGGTAATTTTAGGCTGTTTCCCAGCTTTCACTCTCATCTGTATTGCCTGGGTCTGGCCCGCTCCTGGCGGGGCACTACTCATAGCCTTCGATATCCTCGCTCTCTTCATGATTCTGACGGCATATATGGGGTCAGGTACACTGATTGACACCGCCGTCCCACTGTTAACGTTTTGGAGCGTGTTTCTTGCCGGTGGTATAATGCACGCTTATCTGGGGAGAACTCAAAAATGAGCCATCAGCTAAAAGTCTCCGCCATCATCGTCGCCGCCGGCGAGAGTCGGCGCATGGACGGAATTGATAAGGTCTTAGCTCCCTTAGGGGACAGGCCCGTATTATCTCATGTGCTCAGCGTATTCGATGGCTGTAAGGCAGTCGGTCAAATCGTGCTGGTGGTGAACCAGAAAAGCCTTAAAGCCTGTCAGCAGTTGATAGCCGAACTGTCCAAGCCCATCGAGGTCTGCGTCGGGGGGAAAAGGCGGCAGGACTCGGTGGCGGCGGGGCTAAAGAAACTTAAGGATTGCGAATGGGTGGTCATCCACGACGGCGCCCGCCCGCTGGTAACCAAAGAATTAATCGAAGAAGGGCTAAAAGCGGCCAAAGAGACGGGGGCCGCCGTAGCTGCCGTTCCCGTCACCGATACCATCAAGGTCGCCGGAGACGATAGAATCGTGTTGGAGACGCCTGTTCGTCAAAACCTGTGGGCGGTACAGACGCCGCAGCTCTTTCGCTTTGATATAATCTCAAAAGCCTACCAGCCGGCAAAGGACGAAGTCACCGACGACGCCGCGCTGGTGGAGCAAGCGGGCTATAAGGTTAAGCTCTATATGGGCTCTTATGATAATATAAAGATAACCACTCCTCAGGACCTACTCATTGCGGAGGCACTGATAAAAGCCGGTATTTAGCTAATCGAGTAAGACAAAAGCTCCATCACGGTGTTGCCGTTACCGTCCACGGCTTTAACTATGGTCCTGGCCTCGTCCGACCACCACACAACCTGGATGATATCGCCGGAGCCGTCATAAATGGTTATCTTCCAGCAGCTAAAAGTCCCGGCGCTAACGGTGACGTCCTCCTGGCTATTCACCTCGTATTTCTGAACGCTTACTACCGGCTCTCCGCTCTGGGTGTCGCCATAATACTGGGTTGTGGTCTGTTCCGTCTCTATTTCCTTGCCGAACTCCAGCGGAAAGATAGATTCCCAGGGGTCGTAGTCGGAGATCATGACCAAGGTGAAGTCTTCTCCGTTATAGTTGCCCAACATCTCCCGCTTGACCTCAAAAATGCCGGTGGCTTTATCCGACCAGTACTTCATGCTGGTAATGGTGCTGACTCCTTCAGCCTGGGTAAAGGTGAGAAGCGGGTCAAAAGACATATCAATAACATAACAATCCCGCCCCTCCACCCTCTCCTCCCCGATTACCTCCTCGGTGAGGGTATAGCTGGTGCCGTACACCACATAGCTCCAGACCCACTGGTCCCCCACCTCGTAGCTGGGCAACTGCCCTTCTGACGGCACTTCTGCATTCTCCTTACAAGCCGCGAATATGAAGGGCGTGGCGGCCAGCAGGCAGGCGACTAACAGCACTGCTATCAATTTCTTCATAGAGCCAACCTCCTTTTTCCCGTGACAGGCTCAACCTTAGCTTAGGTGTTGCCGTTGAAGCTGTCAAGTAGCTATACGTAACGGGAATTTTTGTGCTATATTGTATCTACTTCACCTCGGCAGAGGTTTTAGAAAACATGGACAATATGCGAATCGGCATCGGCTATGATGTCCACCCTTTGGTCAAGGAGAGAAGGCTTATTCTCGGCGGCGTGACTATTCCCTTTCGCAAAGGTCTCGAAGGCTGGAGCGACGCCGATGCCCTCACCCACGCTATTATAGATGCCCTGCTCGGCGCCGCCGCCCTGGGCGATATCGGGCAACATTTTCCCCCGGGCGAGGCGCAGTACCGGGACATCTCCAGCCTAGAACTGCTCAAGACAACAGGGGAAAAGCTGGCGGCTAAAGGCTGGCACATCGTCAATATTGACGCCACCGTTATCGCCGAAGAGCCCAAGCTTTCGGGCTATATCGAAAAGATGAGGCAGGGTTTGAGCCAGGCGTTGGCTATAGATATAGCCAGGGTCAGCGTCAAGGCGAGCACCACCAACGGCCTGGGCTGCATCGGCAAGGGACGCTGGATAGAAGCCCGCGCCGTAGCCTTGATTGCGGGAGACTGATTTTATGGCATATTTCCGCAGCCTGAGAAACGACATCAAGTCCGCCTTCGAGCACGACCCGGCGGCGGTCAACACGCTGGAGATTCTGCTGGCCTACCCCGGCTTTCACGCCCGCCAGTTCCACCGTATCGCCCACACCCTCTTTAAGTGGCACATCCCCTTCCTGCCCCGATTCATCTCCCACATCAGCCGCTTCCTCACCGGCATTGAGATTCACCCTGGCGCCACCATCGGGGAGGGCTTTTTCATCGACCACGGCATGGGCGTGGTCATCGGCGAGACCTCGGTTATTGGCGATAACGTTACCCTGTATCAAGGCGTAACCCTGGGCGGCACCAGTCACCGGCGGGCCAAGCGCCACCCCACCCTGGGCAACAACGTGGTGGTGGGAGTGGGGGCGCAGCTCATCGGCGACATCACCATCGGCGACAACACCAAGGTCGGCGCCGGCTCGGTGGTGGTCAGCTCGGTGCCGGCCAACGCCACCGTGGTCGGGGTGCCGGGACGGGTGGTGGCGGTGCGTAACCCCGACACCGATACCGTAGAAAGGCTGCCCGACCCCGTGGGCGAGAGGCTGGAATCGCTGGAAAAAAGGGTCGCCGCGCTGGAAAAAACGCTAAAGCGCCTGGAAAGAGCCAAGAAATGAAATTGTACAACACCCTCTCCGGTAAAAAGGAGGGGTTCCAACCCCAGGGCGATACGGTGACTATGTACGTCTGCGGCGTCACCCCCTACGACGACGCCCACATCGGCCATGCCATGAGCTACGTCATCTTCGACGTCATACGGCGCTACCTCAAGTTCCGCGACTTTAGGGTCAAGTACGTGCAGAATGTCACCGACATCGACGACAAGATTATCGACCGCGCCAACAAGCGCGATATCCCCCCTGCCGAGCTGGCTAAGAAATACACCGACAGCTATTTTGAGGATATGGACGCCCTGAATATTGAGCCCGCCGACGTTTATCCCAAAGCCACCGAGGAGATACCCAAAATCATTGAGGTGATTCAGGGCCTGATTGACAGGGGCTTTGCCTACCCCGCCGGCGGCAGCGTCTATTTCCGGGTGCGCAAGGACCCCGACTACGGCAAGCTCTCCCACCGCAGCCTGGACGCCATGATGTCGGCCGAGTGCGCCATCGGCGGCGAGGAAAAGGAAGACCCCATGGACTTCGCCCTCTGGAAGGCGTCCAAGCCGGGCGAGCCTTTCTGGAAAAGCCCCTGGGGGGAGGGGCGGCCGGGCTGGCACATCGAGTGCAGCGCCATGTCCTTGAAGTATCTGGGCGAGACGCTGGACATTCACGGCGGCGGGCAGGACTTAATCTTTCCCCACCACGAGAACGAAATCGCCCAGTCGGAGAGCTTTACCGGGAAAAAGCCCTTCGTCAAATACTGGCTGCATAACGGGCTGGTGCAGCTCGGCGAAGACAAGATGAGCAAATCACTGGGCAACCTGGTGACCATCAAGCAGGCCCTGACCAAATACAGCCCCGACGCCATCCGCATCTTTATCTTAAGCTCCCACTACCGCAGCCCGCTCAAATACTCCGAGGAGGGCCTGGAGGCGGCGGAGAAGGGGGTGGAGAGGCTAACCCAGGCCGCCCAGGGGGGTGGGGAGGCTAAAGCGGGTAAGGTGGACGCCAAATCCTACCGCCAGCAGTTTATCGAGGCGATGGACGACGACTTCAACTCCGCCAAGGCGCTGGCAACACTATTTGACTTAGCCAGGGAAATCAACCGCGCCGACGAGGCCGGCGCTGACGCCAGCGCTGCGCGCGCCACGCTTAAAGAGCTGGCGGGCGTTTTGGGCCTGACGCTGACCGAAGAGGCGGTGGATACTAACGCTCCCGTTGAGGTCTCGGCAGCCGAAGCCAAGAGCTGGCAGATTGACGCTGGTACGGTCACCACCGGCGAGCTTATTGAGTTGCGCGAGCGGTTCAGAAAAGCCAAAAAATGGCCTCTGGCCGATGAAATCAGGCTGAGCCTGGACAAAAAGGGATTAACATTAGAAGATACCCCAAAGGGAACGGTCTGCAAGCTCAAGCGGTAATAGAATAGCTATCTCCCCGTCAGCCAGGACCAGAAAGAGCGCCAGAACCTGAGCCCCACCCTACCCCTCGCCAGCTCCAGTTGCTGCCTCTCCACGATAGGCAGGGCGTTGATGGCGTCTATCTGCGGCTTTAACTTAGCCAGTTCTTCTTCAGCGTTTTCCCCGGCCATGACCTCATCGATGCGCTGCGCCATCGCCCGCGCCGATTTGATTCGTTTCTCGCCGATAGCGGCCATCTCAGGGGGAATAACGCCGTATTTCGCCTTTAAGCTATTTAAGCCCAGTATCGCCTCGTAGGCGCTTTCCAAGACCTGCTGGCGGCTCATCCACCGCGTCTCGTAGTTCAGCGAGTCCCGCCAGTTGGGCGCCAGCAGCGCCTGGCGGTGCTCCTCCAAAGTCTTAAAGCGCACGTCATAGCCGTAGCGTCTGGGCTGCTCGAAGCCCAGGCTCCCCGGGTCGAGGAAGGGGGAGATGGGGGCGATAAAGAGAAGGAGTCGCCTGTCTCCCTTGAACCTTTGCCAGAGGTGGTCGCAGTAGTCCACCGTTTCCCGTACAGATTGCGGCGTCTGCTTGGGCAGGCCAATCATAAAGAAGACGTCCATGCGACTGCAGCCCGCCTCCAGCGCCTCAGCGATGGTGCGCTCCAGGTCCTCGTTGGAGTAGTTACGGCCTGAAGCCCTGCGGACGGCGGGGTCGTGGGACTCGGGGGAAATCTCCAGGCAGAAGTTGGGGCAGGCCTGGCCCATGCGCTTTACAAAACCGGGCGGGGCGGGGTTAAAAAGCTCCAGGATGAGCTGGTTTTTGACCCCCTCCAACCCCCGCAGAATCTCCTCGGCGTATTTCTCTCCCGGCTGGAGCAGGTCGCCGAGAATGAAAATGGGTCCCGTGCTGAACTTCTCGATTTGCTTCACGTTACGAATCACGGCCTGCGGAGAGCGAAAGACGGGCCTTTCCCGCCCGTAAAATTTGCGGAAGGCGGCGGCGGAGCCGCCGCAGATAACGCAGTTCTCCCTACAGCCCTTGCAGGTGAGCACGGCGGTTATGGGGTAGTCCTTCCACCCCTGGAAGGGGGCGTAGCTGGCCAGGTCGCGGTATCTTATCACCGAGCGCACCGTCTCGGCGTAGTTGCTCACCATAAGATGGCTCAGGTCGGTGGGGACGTGGGTGAAGGGGTTTTCGTGTACTTTGCCCTTGCCGTCCTTCCAGGTCAGGTTGGGCACTCTGTCGGGCTTGACGCCCTGCCTTATACAGTCCATAAGCTGCCGCAGCGGCTCCTCGGTGGAATCGCCCCTCATCACGTAGTCGACCTCTGGATACTGGATTAGCTCTTTGTAGAAATAGGTCGAGGAAAAGCCGCCGAAGACTATTTTAGAATCGGGGTGGTGTTTCTTGACGAGGCGAGCGACCTCGATGGCGCCGTGAGAGCTTACCAGCCAGTGCAAATCGATGCCGAAGACGGGCGCCTTGAGCTTCTTTATCATCGCCTCGGCGTCGAATTTCTTATCGCTGAGCATCCGCACCGCCAGGTTGACGATACGCACCCGGTAGCCCGCGTTCTCCAGGTACTCGGCGATGCTGGTAAAGCCGATGGGGTACATCTCGAACATGGAAGATGAGGGAATCAGGTCAGCGACGGGCCCGTAGAGAATCGTCTTCTCGCGGAAATCATAGACGCTGGGGGGGTGCAGCAAGACCAGGTCGACGGACATTTTTAAAAGACCCTTGCCAGAATGTAGCCGACACCGAGCAGGAACTGGGTGAGCAGGACGACCATGATGTTGTTGGCCATGGCCGGCACCAGCTGGCTCATGTCGTTATAGTTTCGCCCGCCCCAGATGGCCTTGAGGGCGAAGGGCAGGGTGAGCAGGGCGATTAAGGTAAAGACGGGCATGGCACCGACTATCACCCAGCCGACTATCCAGATATAGACGATTATGGTCAGGGCGGAATATATCAGCCAGGCCCCCTGCTTGCCCACGGTGATGGGTAATGTCCGGCGGCCCGCTTCCCGGTCAGCGTCGATATCGGGGAACTCGTTTAGGAGCAGCAGGTTATGCACCAGGATGCCCGAGGGTACGGCGGCGATATAGGCGGTGGCGGTATAGAAGCCGGTCTGGATAAAATACATGCCCACCACGGGCAGAAAGCCCATGCCCACCCCCGGTGCCCACTCCGGCCAGCCCATGCGGGTGAGCAGAGGGGTATAGAGCACGGTGCAAAAGGCCGCCACCAATAGTAGCGGCAGCAGAGCCCAGCCAGCGACGAGCACGAAATAGACGCCGATGGGCACCGCCAGTATCAGCGAACCCATCCCCAGCCAGAAGACCTGCCGCGGCTTCATCTGGGCGGCGGGCAAAATCCCGCTGCCCCCGCTGAAAGGGGTGCGCTTGGTCTTGAGGTCGATGCCGCTCTTGTAGTCGAAGTAGTCGTTGAGCACGTTGACGCCGATGTGGCAGAGCAGCAGCCCGAGGAAAGCCAGCAGGGCGTGGCCGATATGGAAGCTGAATCTAAAAGACCAGAGGCCACTAGCATACCAAGCCATACTAGAGCCCAGGAAGGCAAGCACCACGGAAAGCAGCAGGAACTGGGGCCTGGTCTCGGCAAACCATACCTTCAGCTTCATCCCCCGCCCCCCTTAGACCACCTTCAGGGCTACTATAGAGATAATGACGAAGAGGACCACCAGGCCGATGGTGAGCTGAAAAAGCGTCTTCTCCACGCCCCGCTTGGTGCGGTAGACGGTGTCGGCCTGACCGAAGATACCCCCCAGCCCACCGCCCCTGACCTGGAGCAAAATGGCCATTATCAGGGCTGCCGACAGTATAATCTGAGCTATACTGAAATAAGTATCCATGCTTATCCTTCCTCTAACTTCTTCTCCATCAACTCGTTGACCACGGCGGGGTTGGCGCGCCCCTTGGTGGCTCTCATCACCTGCCCCACCAGGAACTTTAACGATTGCTTCTTGCCCGCCCTGTAGTCGGCGACAGCGGCGGCGTTTTCCTTGATGACGCGGCTAATCTCCGCCTCGATGGCGCCAGCATCGCTTATCTGGCTTAAGCCCTGCGCCTTAATAATGTCATCGGCACTCTTACCGCTCTGGTACATCTGCGCTAGCACCGACTTAGCCGTGGCCGTGCTGACCTTCTCCTCAGAGCTTAAAGCCGCCAAGCGGGCCAGCCTTTCCGGGCTTACCTTCTTGGCGAACTCGGTGATGTCGATAACGTCCTCGTTTATTATACGGCTCACCTCGCCCAAAAGCCAGTTGCTTATCTCTTTGGGCGACAGTTGAGTTGCTTTCAGGCAGTCCTCGAAGTAGTCGGCCATATCGCGGGAGGCGGTGAGCAGCCTGGCGTCATAGATGGACAGCCCGTACTGGGCGACAAAGCGGTCGCGCCTGTCTTCGGGCAGCTCGGGCAGCTTGGCCTTCACTTCTTCAACCCAGACCCGGTCCAGCACCAGCGGCGCCAGGTCGGGCTCAGGGAAATAGCGATAGTCGTGGGCATATTCCTTGGAGCGCTGGGCAACGGTCACCCCCCTATCCTCCACCCAGCCCCTCGTCTCCTGGGAAAGCTTTTTGCCCGCCTCCGCCAGCTTTCTCTGCCTCTCCTCCTCGTAGCTCAGGGCGCGGTAGACCGCCTTAAAGCTGTTCATGTTCTTGACCTCAACCTTGGCCAAAAGAGCGGCGCTGTGCCGGGGACGAATACTGATGTTGGCGTCGCAGCGGAAGCTCCCCTCCTCCATATTGGCGTCAGAGACACCCAGGTAGCGCAGTATGCTCCTCAGCGTCATCAGGTAGTTTCTTGCTTCCTCGGGAGAGCGCAGGTCGGGGCCGCCGACAATCTCCATCAGTGGCACCCCCGAACGGTTGACATCCACCAGGCTGTAGTTTTCGCCGTCCGGAGAGGTGCGGTGTAACAGCTTGGCCACGTCCTCCTCAAGGTGGACATTATCTATCCCCACCTTCTTCTCCTTGCCGTCGACGTCAATGACCAGCCAGCCGTGATGGCCGATGGGGGCGTAAGACTGCGAAATCTGGTAGCCCTTCATCAGGTCAGGGTAGGGATAGTTCTTGCGGTCAAAGCGGGTGAACTCGGAGACATCACAGTGCAGGGCCAGAGCCGTCATCACGGTAAACTCCACCGCCTGCTGATTGATGGTGGGCAGCACACCGGGCATGCCCAGGCACACCGGGCAGACGTGGCTGTTGGGTGGGGCGTTGGTGTAATCGGTGCTGCAGCGGCAGAACATCTTGCTCTTGGTCAGGAGCTGAGCGTGGACCTCCAGCCCGATAACGGTCTCGTATTCCATGGCAAGTGTTAGTATAGCAACAATGGTGATGGCTGACAAGGAAAGGGGGATTTAGGGGGCTTCACCAAAACCACCCCACCTTTGTTATCGAACGTTGTTTTGACCCGCCCTGCCCACCCTTAGAGGAGATTCTCCCTCTAGAATTCCTTCTGGGGATACGCCACCCCACCTCCCTTCGGGGGAGTTGAAGAGGGGGCTCTGCCCCCTCTGGAAAAGACTTCTGTTGGGTGGGCAGGGTGGGACGACAATACCTACGCTAATCAAGGTGGGGTGGGGGAACAAAATATGTTATAATTTCAGCTACGGTGGGGATATAGCTCAGTTGGGAGAGCGCTGCGTTCGCATCGCAGAGGTGGGGGGTTCGAATCCCCCTATCTCCACCACCTCACCATTCGTCCTCTGCCGCCTATTCCCCCGACCCAGCCGAGGATGCGAATCCCCCCGGCTCCACCATCTATTCCTCTAAAGAGTTTTTCTCCTCTTCGGGTTTCTTGTCCAGCGGCAGCTTCATCTGCAATTTGGGCGCTTCCTCTGGCGCCTTGCGGGCAAAGATAGGAATACCGATAGCGGCGATGAGGACGGTGGCGACGATGACCACCATTATGATATCGGGGTAGTCGGAGGCGTGGGTAATGCCGGCCACGACCACTATCTCGGCCACCACCGCCGCCGAAAGCCCCCGGGGCAACATGGTGGTCAGGAAACCGCTGTTTCGGAACATGGTGCCGCTGCCGATAGAGGAGAGCAGCACCACGATGTACCTCACGAAGAGCAGGGCAAAGGCTATAACCACGCCGACGACGATGACATCCGTCTTATCGAAGGTCAGCATCAGCCCCAGATAGACGAAGAAGAAGGTCTTTATCAGGAAAGACATCTGGGAGTGGAACTTTTTCATCATATCGTGTATCCCGACCGTCCGCCTAATCCGCAGGAAGCGGGCGACCTCGACGCCGTTGCCCAGGATTATGCCGAAGGTAAGGGCGAAGATGACCCCGCTGCCGCCTATGGTTTCCACGGCGAAGTAGAGCAGAAAGACGATGGCCAGGGTCAAGATATCGTCGAAGGTCTCCCCCTCGATAAGCGTCAGCACCCAGAGCCAGACGACGCCGGCGGCGGCGCCTATGCCCAACCCGATGGCAAACTTTATGGCGATAGCCTGACCCACCAGTGAAGCCTCGTCGCCCGTCTGGCCCTTAGTTATAACCTGCAGGATAACCAGGGCGATGATGATAACCAGGGCGCCGTCAAAGGCCGACTCCAGGCTCAATACCGAGGATACCTGGCCCGGAACCTTGGCCCGCTTGACCAGAGGCATGACTATGGAAGGGCTGGTGCCGCTGACGATGGCGCCGAGCAAGAGGCTATGCATCAGGTCCCAGCCCAGCATGTGATAGGCGAGGAAAGCCACCCCCACCGTGCTGGCGGCGATACCCAATATAACCAGAATCAACGCCCGGGGGGCGCTGGAGAGAATCACGGAGAAATGGAGGTCCAGGCCGCCGTTAAAGAGGATGACGACTAAAGCCAGGCTGGCGATTATCTGCGAAGCCGGGGCTATCTGAGCCGGGTCGATGATGCCGAAGACGGGCCCTATCAAATATCCCAGGGCCAAAAGTATCAGGATGTCGGGGAAGCTTATCTTGCGGAAGAGATAGTCGCCCAGGAAGCCGATGACCACCAGTATGCCGATAAAGCCGATTACCTGTGCCGCTGACATCTGCTTTCCTTAGCTTTAGGGTATTCTAGCAATAAAAACGTGAAAAGCCAACTATGTTTTTCTCTCCTCAGGGATAGCTTGTATTGTCCGACAAAGCTGTTATAATCTAAAGGATGCCCCTGTAGCTCAGGTGGATAGAGCAGCGGTTTCCTAAACCGCGTGTCGCGCGTTCGAGTCGCGCCAGGGGTACCACGTTTAAGCTGGGCAGGGTCGAGGATTTATCTCGACCCTCTTTTTTTATCCCCAGGCGGCAGCAAACAAATTTGAAATCGTTGCCTAAGGAGATTTACAATAGAAATAGAACCATGGCTTAAGGAAGGTGGCTGTGAAAGCGGTTATAATGCCCGGTTTTTCCGAATTGCTAATCGTAGTTAATCCTACCGGGGAAGTGGCCCGAGATGGGAATCTCTCTATAATTATGCCCTGGTTTTACGCACCCTGGCCTGATTCTAAAAAGAGCGGAATAATCAAAATGACGGTGCCGGGTGATACACTAAGGGCGCTGCTTACGGAACTATCGGCACGATATAGAAAGGCAAATGTCGATTTTGAGCTAATCAACCCCAAAACTAATGACCTTGATTTTGACTACGATGTTCTGGTTAACGGCCAGAATTATGTAGCCTTAGCTGGCGGACTTGATGTCAAGCTGAAAACTAATGATACCGTGAAGGTTAAGGTACTCTGGCGCTGGGACGGCTAACTGAAACCGGGAGGAAAGGATGCTGGACCAAAGCGAACTTATCAGATACAATCGGCAACTGATAATCCCGGATTTTGGCGAAGAGGGGCAGGGAAAACTAAAAGACTCTCATGCCGTAATCGTCGGCGTGGGTGGGCTGGGTTGTGTTTCGGCGACCTATCTAGCGGCGGCTGGCGTCGGCCATATTACCATCGTTGATTCCGATATCGTGGAACTACCCGATTTGAACCGGCAGATTCTCTACGGTGAAGAGGATATAGGCCAGAAGAAGGTTATCGTAGCCAAAAGAAGGTTATCCCGTTTGAATTCCAGGGTAGAGATTACCCCCGTCTTCGCCAAGATAACCGAGGAGAACGTCTCTAGCCTTATCGAGGGGGCTCAGGTGGTCGTCGATGGACTGGATAATTCGGCGGCACGGCTGGTGGTAAACTCGGCCTGTGTCAAGCAGAAGATAGCCTACATTTATGGCGGTGTCTCACGCCTGAGGGGCATGGTGACCACCATCATACCCGGGCAAACGCCCTGCCTGGCCTGCCTTCGTCCCGAAGGGGTCGGTGGGCTTGGCGTTCTCGGCGTGACCCCGGCAATAATAGCCAGCCTGCAAGCCCTGGAGGCTATCAAACTGCTTATCGGTCAGAGCCCAGCGCTAGCCGGGAAATTGCTGTTGTTCAATGGTGATGATATGAAATTCCAGCTTCTCGAGATAAGGAGAAACGAAAGCTGCCCGGTTTGTTCCCCGAAATCGCCTCGATAAAAAAAGGGCTACAGCGAACTATAGCCCTTTTACGCGTCCGGCAGATACCAGCTATTTTTTCTTCCCTTGCTCCCTCTTTTTCTTTAGCGCCCAGAAGACCTTCTCCGGCTGTGTCGGCAGGTCCTTGATCCAGATTCCCGTAGCATCATGGATGGCGCTGACTATTGATGGCGGCGCACTGCAGCAACTACCCTCGCTGGCTTCTTTAGCGCCAAAGGGGCCGTAGGGGTCGTTGGTTATTACGTGTATTACCTCCGTCATGGGCGCTTCGTAGGCGCGAGGCCGCTTGTAATCTACCAGGTTGGGGTTGAGGGTCTGCCCACTATCCATCTTGAACTCTTCATACACAGCAGCTGATATCCCCTGGTGATATGAGCCACCCTGGACTTGAGTCTCTACCGCCTGGATATTTAGTGGGAAACCACAGTCATGAGCGATCACATTTTTATCGGTACATTTAACCACGCCCGTCTCCACATCCACTTCCACCTCGCTCGCCTGGGCGGTAAAGCTATAGTTGGTGCCGATGTCGCCCGCACCCTGACTGAAATCAGCCAGGCCATACATGGATATTCCCTGTGTAGAATAGCCGCGGCCAATGATAACCTTGCCTGGCGTCTCGTAGCAGGCAATCCTCACCAGCCTTTCCCAGGCCATGTTCTTCTCGGGGTTTGACTTAACAAAGACCTTCTTATCTTTAATCTCCACATCATCCGGTTTTACGCCAAACTGCTCCGCGGCGACCTCAAGGAGCTGATTTTTAGCATCCTGGGCCGCCTTTTTTGCCGCCTCGCCGGCGTGCACGGTGACCCGACTGCCGTAGCTACCGGGGTCAACTGGCGTAAACGCCGAATCCACCCTCTTCAGGTCTATGTCATCCAGTTTTATGCCCAGCACTTCGGCAACAATGGCGCACATTATGGTGTCTGAACCCTGCCCGACATCGGTGGCGCCAGTCAGATAGTTGACACTCCCGTCCTCGCATACCCTGACGATGGCGGCGCAGGCGTTGTGGGCACTCAGCTTCGTCCCGCTGTTATAAGTGGCCGCGGCAAAACCCAGGCCGTAGGCCTTACTACCTTCGACCTTCTTCTTTCTCGCTTTCCAGTTTACCGCCTCGGCGACCTTCTCAATGCATTCCTGTACGCCACAGGTCGCCACATGCACGGCATTGACCGTTTCATAAATCTCGCCCGGCTTGGGGTTTGGAATGGAATTTCTAAGCCTGATTTCCACCGGGTCTAAGCCGAGTTCTTCGGCTATCATGTCCAGCTGGACATCGGCAGCAAACCGGCTGTGGTATAGCCCGTGTCCTCTCATCGCTGCCGAGCTGGGGTTATTGGTAAAGTAGTTATAGGCGTCATATTTAAAATTAGGTAGCTTGTAGGGCAGCGTCATACAGGTACCGACAAGAAACATGGTAAGCGGGCTCATCCGGGTGTAAGCCCCCCCGTCAGCCACCGCCTTGAGAGTTGTCGCCTTTAAGATGCCGTCTTTGGTGACCCCGGTCTTGACGGTAATCCACATGGGGTGACGCCGCAGGTCAGTGGTGAGCGTATCAAACTGGGAGGTCACAATCTTCACCGGCCGGCCCGCCTTTTTGGCCAGCATGACCGCCGAGAAATCGGCCGGCGTCATGTCATTCTTGGTGCCACCAAAATCAGAGCCAATAATGGGTGTTATTATCCGTACGTTGCTGAGCGGCAGATTAAAGCACCTGGCCAGAATCCGGTAGGGAAAATACGGGCTCCCCTTGGCCCCGATATAGACGATACGGCCGGGGTCAGGCCAATAGGCAACCACCGCCGGGGGCTCCAGATATCCCTTGGCCATTCTGGGGGTCTGGAAGGTATCCTCCCGGACAAGGTAAGACTCGGCGAAGGCTTTCTCGACATCGCCGAAGTTCCAATGGTATTCAACGCAGATGTTCCCCGGGCGGTCCTCATGGACCAGGGGCGCCCCTTCCTGCATCGCCTCGGTGGGAGAAAAAACGCCAGGAAGTGGTTCATACTCTACCTCAATAAGGTCGCAGGCCTCGTTAGCTGTATCCTCATCAACGGCAGCTACCCCGGCTACCCCTTCGTATAGATAGCGCACCTTTCCCACGGCTAGGGGCTCTTCGTCACGGGTCGGGCCGCTCCAACCCCACCTGAAACCACCAAAGTCCTTGCCGACAGTCACCGCTTTTACACCGGGCAGCTTCTCCGCCTTGCTGGTGTCAATGTTTAGTATCCGGGCATGGGCATAGGGGCTTCTCTTTATCTGGCCCCAGAGCATATTGGCCACTTCAAAATCGGCGGCGTACTTTGCCTGGCCGGTAACCTTTGCCTTGGCGTCTACCCGTGGTATCGCTTTGCCTAAAATCGAATAATTCCCGAAAGTTTCGCCCATTCTACTGACCTCCTCGCATCTCTTTAGCCGCTATTTCTATGGCTTCGATATATTTAACGTAACCTTCATCGGCACACAGGTTACCCTGTATCGCCTCTTTTACTTCCTCCCGCGTCGGGTTAGGATTCTCGGCCAGTAACGCCTTCGCCGACATCACCATCCCCGGGGTGCAGAAGCCGCACTCTATAGCGCCGTGGTCAATCATTGCCTGCTGGATAGGGTGCAGCTTGTCACCATCAGCCACCCCTTCAATGGTGGTAACTTCATGGCCATTAGCCTGAAGCGCCAGTACCGAGCAGGACCTGACCGCCCTGCCGTCAATATTGACGGTGCAGGCACCACAGGCGCTAACTAGACAACCTTTTTTGGTGCCGGTCAGCCTAAGTTCTTCCCTCAGCAAGTCCACGAGCAAGGTCTCCGGTTTCACCTTTAGCTCACAAGGCTTGCCGTTAACGGTGAACTTTAATTCCTTCATTTCACCTTTCACTCTATAACCTCCTATCACGCTGCCCTGGCTTTTTCCAGAGCTATCTGGGCTACTCGTTTCACAAAGACCTTTATCATCTCCCGCCGGTATTCTACTGAACCATGGACATCAGCCGGGGGGTCGGCTTCGGTTGCGGCCACCTCGCCGGCTTGGGCAAGCAGGGCGTCGTTAATCGTCTTTCCGATTAGTACCTTTTCCGCCTTTTTCGCCCTTAAGGGAACGGAAGAGCAGTTGCTGAGGGCAATTCGAGCATCCTGACAGCTGCCTTTTGCGTCCAGGGTGATTGACACCGCCGCCCCGATAATGCCCATATCCCCTTTCATCACCATGAGTTTCTCGTAGGCAGTACCGGTGTGAGGCGCTGGCGTCGGCACTTGAATCTCGGAAAGCATTTCCCCGGGGCCAAGAGCCACCTCAAGATAGTCCTTGGAGAATTCTTCCATGTCGATGACTCTTTCTCTGGCGGAACTGGTCAGCTTTAGCTTAGCCTTTAAGGCGATGAAGACCGGGGCCGGGTCGCCGGCGGGGTCACCGTGGCAGATGTTGCCCCCGATTGTGCCCCAGTTCCTGGTCTGAATCGTGGCCAGGTTTCCCTCCATCTCGCTGAGCACTCCGAAATGCTTCTGGATAACCGGAGATTTCTCTATGGCTCGATGTATGGTCAGCGCCCCGATTCTTAGACCCTGCTTCTCGTCGTATTTTATATATTCCAGAGCGGTTAGGCCCTTGATATCAATGACGTATTCGGGGGTGAGCAGGCGTTGCCTCATGACCACCAGCATCGACTGCCCACCGGCAATTATCTTAGCCTCATCTTTATATTTGGAAAGTAGGGAAAGGGCTTCCTTAACTGTCTTGGGAGCGAAGTACTCAAAAGCAGCTATCATTTGGCCTCCTCAACGCAAAAGTCACTATATCATATAAAACCTGGCGGGTGGCCGTCAAGGTTGCTCGTAGTCTCCCCGGTGATTTACGAAAACTGCAGGTCGTTTGGGCTAAAAAACAGGGCGGCGTTCGAGTCGCCCGGGGGTGCCACTTAATTTCTTTCCCGATTTATGCTAATATAGTCAGTGCTTTAGGAGTGTAGCTCAGCTGGAAGAGCAGCGGTCTCCAAAACCGCAGGTCGCGGGTTCGAATCCTGCCACTCCTGCCATTTTTTTGTAGCTAAAATGCCCCCGAAAAAGACTCGGCGCCTCCCTTTATAAGAGACGCCTAATATCTCACTATACGGCGTGATTCAAGGCTTGAAGGGGAAAATGGGAAAATTTTTAGCTGTTGGCGCCAGGCGGAGATTTACTGTAATAATTCAGACCATTCTCTGTCCTTCTTGCGTGAATTACATCTACGGCAAAGTACCTGTAGGTTTTCTCTAACAAGTGCTAAGTGTGGGAACTTACTTCTTGGGCGAATGTGGTCAACTGTAATATCACTAGCATTTTTAATCAGTCTGCCGCATTGTGCACAAGTTCGCCCTTCTTCCTTGATTACCCGCTCTCTGAGCATGAGCCATTCAGGACTAGAATAGAATAATTGTGCTTCCTCGATTTTCTTTTTTCTCTCTTCGGCCAGCTCTTGTAATCTGCTTCTTATTTTTTCTTCCCTCTCCATGCGTGGCCTTTCAAGCACTCTTCCTATGATTACCATACCTAAATATGGCAAACCCAAACACCACGCTAATATTACAAACCAAAATAAGGCTGTAAACTCTTCAGAGGGATATACAGCATTAGATATAGCATGAGCAACAAAATAACCTGACGCCCAGAAGAATGGAAATATCCAAATGAATAACTGGTCACCAATGATTTCAGCCTGAGTTTTTGGTATATCTTTTTCAGCCGTCTTGTGTAAGCGCTTCTCGACCTCCTTTGTAATGACTAAATTCTCGGCTAGCTTAACTGGCGTATTCTGGGCAGCACGCTTCTTAGCTGCACAGCTTGGACAGAGGTCGCTTGTCGGAATAGATTTTAGATGCCTTATCCGGCCACAATTTGAGCACCTGAATGTCTGCGATGCAGCCGGGCGGAGATACCA
>DAOUMR010000033.1:0-11228 GCA_034409905.1 Dehalococcoidales bacterium
CGTGCACCACCCCCGGAGGCACGTTTCTCCCCAGTGTAATGGGCGGCCTCGGCAAATGCGGGTGCAAACCAAAGACAGACAAGAGCCGCTGGGCCGTCGGCCCGGCAGCAAACGGTCCAAGTATATACGAGATCGTGGGGGTCTGAAATGCGATATAACGTTCTCAAGAAGCCGCTAACAAAGACCGCCATCAAGGCTCAACTAGCCGGAACTGGGAAACGCTACCACGGCGAGCCAGGCGAGCCATGGCCAGGGATTGATGGTGTTGTCGCTATTGGACTGAGTGAGGTAGTAGACCGCGACTTCGAACAGTTTCTAGATCTGCTATCCGAGCGTCTGACGGGAACGGAGTTGCTAGAGAACATCGACTATGATGTGGTCGGCCACGACGGTAACGAGCTTCACATTCTAGTTAGCGGGGACCCCGCTGGGGTGCTGAGTATATAGCCATGGCCGATGAACTCACCATAGGTGCCGGCCCATCCGAGGAAGACGTTGCGCAAGTCGGCAGGTCCGATTACGACAAACGCTCGCGCGTTGAAACCAAAGCCTTCGTAGGCCAGTTGCGTCGGCGCTGTCACTCTCCAGCTCAGCCCAGTCCACGTCCTCCTTTTCCAGGTCGGCGGAGGCCGGGGGCTGATAAAAGGGGACCAGCTCTTCGACCTCGTTCATAACCTCCTGGGGAGATGAGTAAGACATCGGCTGCCCCATCTTTTGGGACAACTGGAGAATTATCTTCCAATCGGGCCGGCATTCACCCACTGGTTCCATGGCCTTTCGGGCGGGCTGAGTCCTGCCTTCAAAGTTGGTGAAGCTGCCTTCCTTTTCGGCAAAACTGGCCGAGGGCAGGACGACGTCGGCCAGCCCAGCCGTCTCGGTAAGGAACATGTCAGCCACCACCAGAAATTCGAGGGACTCAAGCGCTTTTTTAATCAGAGAAGGGCGGGGGAAGCTGGCGGCGGGGTTTTCGCCGACAATCAACATCCCCTTGAGCCTGCCGGCTTGAGCCTGCTCCATCATCTCCAGCGCCGATAGTCCGGCCTCGCTGGGCAGGCGGCTCCCCCAGCGCCTTTCAAAGTCACTCCTAGCTTGTTCGTCATCCAAACTCTTATATCCGGGCAGGAAATCGGGCAGACTACCCATATCACAGGCCCCCTGGGCGTTGCTTTCCCGCTGCAGGGCAAAGATGCCTCCCCCCCGACGCTCAATATTACCGGTCAGCATGGCCAAGTTAGCCAGAGCCATCACGCCATCTACGCCGCTAGTATGCTGGGTAATCCCGTTGCCGTAAACGATGGAAGCCCACTCGGCTTGAGCCAGGGCACGAGCCGCCCGTTGAATATCCGGCCGGGGGATACCGGTTAGCTTTTCTACCCGTTCCGGGGTATAAGATTTTAGGCTCTGGGACAGCTCATCGAAGTTGTCCGTTTTGCGGGCGACGAATTCCTCGTCAAAGAGTCTTTCCTCAATAATCACCCTGGCCAGTCCGTTGAGCAGGGCGACATCGGTGCCCACCCTGGGTTTCAGCCAGATATGGGCGAAGGGGTTGAGCTTGGTGGGGCGGACGTCAACCAGCAGCAGCCTGGCGCCTTTATATTTGACAGCGCGTTTTATGGCATAGCCCACCGCCGGCGCCGAGACGACCGGGTTGGCCCCGATAACCATTATCAGCTCTGATTTCTCCAGCTCTTCTAAGGAGTTCGTCGTCCCCGGAAAACCAATGGACTGCCCCAGACCAACGCGGCTGGCCGAGCCATAGAGCCGGCTGCCGTTATCAATGTTGTTGGTACCGAGAACTACGCGGGCAAATTTCTGTAGCAGGTAGTTCTCTTCGTTGGTACATTTGGAGGAACCCAGCACGGCCAGGCTGTCGGCGCCATGCTCCCCTTTTAGCCGGCTAAATTCAGCGGCTACCCGCTCTAGGGCCTCTTCCCAGGATGCTTTTTTAAAATCGCCGTCCACCTTAATCAAGGGACTGGTCAGCCTTTCCGGGCTCTGTATGAAATCGTAGCCGTAGCTCCCCCGGGCGCAAAGCGTGCCGTGATTGACCGGGCTTTCGCCCGGCCTAACTCTTACTATCTGATTATCCTTTAGCTCCAGGTGGAGGATACAGCCGCAGCCGCAGAAGGGACAGACGGTATCGACCGTGGTCGTGGTCGTCCCACGGTAGGCTCTCTCCTTTTCCATCAGGGCACCGGTGGGGCAGTGGGCGACACAGGTCCCGCAGAAGGTACACTCAGACCCTTCCAGCGGCATATCATTTAGCGTGGCTGGTTTGGCGGCAAAGCCACGGCCGATGTAATCGATGGCGCCCTCGACAACGAGCTCCTGGTCGGCCCGGATACACTTGCCGCACAGGATACACTTGGACAGGTCTCTTTCAATGAAGGGGTTTAGCTCCTGAATGGCCGCCATTTGCGGGATTCTCTGCAATTCCACCAGCCCGACGCCCATCTCGGCGCCCAGCTTGCGCAGCTGACACTGGTTACCTTTATCACAGACCAGGCACGAGTCGGGGTGGCTGGCGAGCATAAGCTGAATGAGTATTTTCCGCCGCTCCATGACCCGCGGCGAGCGGGTATTTATCACCATCCCCGCCCTTATTGGGGAGACACAGGAGGCAAGCAGAGCCCCGGAACTCTCGTCTTCGACAATACAGAGTCGGCAGGCACCGGCGGGGGTAAGGTAGCGGTCATGGCACAGGGTGGGAATATTCACTCCCGATTCCTGGGCGAGGTCTAAAATGGTCATCCCGGCAGAGCCGCTTACCTCAACACCATCAAGCGTTATCGTAATTGTTTCCAAACGTCTCCTTTTAAGGTGGCGTTATATTGAGCTAATTGACGGTGCAGATGAACTTCTTGCCTTCATACACCGAGCGTATTCCGTTCAGTAGCTGAGAGCTGACCACCGTTTTGGGAATAAAGCCGAAGGCCCCTATCTGCTGGCTGGCTTGAACGTTTTCCTCGTCATCATACTGGGTCAGCATCAAGACCCTAGCCTGGTGGAACTGGCTGCATATCTCCCTGGTCGCCTCCAGGCCGTTCATCCCGGGCATGACTATGTCCATGAGCACCACATCGGGCAGCAGCTTGCCGGTCTTATCAACCGCATCCTTGCCGTCTATGGCCTCGCCCACCACCTGCATATCAGGCTGTAGAGCCAGCACCGCTCGGATGCCGTCCCTGACCACGGCGTGGTCATCGACCACCAACACCCGAATCTTTTTGGTTACCCTATCCAGCAGCTTCTCGATTCGAGGCACCAGCATCTTCAGCTCAATAGGTCGGGCCAGGAAGTCCTCGGCATCACACTGCATGCCTTCCTCTCTCCTCCACCCCTTGATGTGGTCTTTCTCCGGCGGGGCGTTGACGATTATGATGGGCAGGTTGCTGAATCCAAGCGACTTTTTTAGCCACTGATGAAAGAGGAAGGCGTCTCCGCGAGGCATGATGGCGCCTAAGACAATCAACTCGGGCTCATGGGAGCGGACCATATCCTCAGCCTGGCGCCGCTCAGAGGCACTAACTACCGAGTATGATTTAGCCTCCAGGGCCTCCTTTAGAGGTTGGGTAAAATCGGAATCATCATCCACAATCAGTATTCTATGACTGTACTCCATGATAGCCTCCTTCCTTCACCACTCGTCGGTAAATCTACGTTACGGTCAGGTTGGTTGGTAACCTAAACAATAAACGAGACGCTGCGGAAAGAGAAGGGGCCTTTTTCCTGATAGTCGGGTTGAAAACCCCTGAATTTCCCCGAATTTACCCCTGTTTATTCAATGCCAGGGGCGTTAAGGGAGGGATTTGGCCAGTGGAGAGGGTTTAAGCGGCTTGGATGGCAGTATTAAACAGTTATGATACCTTTGCGCAGGGCGTATTTGACCAGTTCGGTGCGGTTGTGGATATCGAGCTTGGCCATAAGGTTCGTCTTATGGCCCTCAACGGTCTTGCGGCTGATAACCAGAATATCGGCTATTTCCTTATTGGTATGCCCCTCGGCCATCAGTTTCAATACGTCCCGTTCCCGGTCGGTCAACTGCTCATAGGGGTCCTGGCCAACCTTGCCGCCGGCCTTATAACGGTAACCTTCGACCAGCAGCTTAGCCACCGGTGGCGAAAGGTAGGAATCGCCACGGTAAACAGCGCGGATACCGGAAATAAGCTCTGAAGAGGCGTCGGCCTTACTGATAAAGCCGGAGGCACCGGCTTCAATAACCGGGAGCACGTATTCTTTGTCGTCATACTGGGTCAGGACGAGCACCCTGGTCTTGGGAAATTCGCGGCAGATGCGGCGGGTGGCTTCCAGTCCCCCCATGATGGGCATGGCAATATCCATGAGCACGACATCCGGTCTTAGCTCCCGGGTCATTTCGATGGCTTCGCTGCCGTTAGCCGCCTCGGCGACCACTGATATGTCACCGACGACGGCCAGCAGGGCGCAGATGCCCTCCCTGACGATGGGATGGTCATCAACCACCAGCACCTTTATCTTATTCGTGTTCATGTTCCTCACCCTGACCTATGGGTACGCTGGCCCGTACCGTGGTTCCCTGGCCGAGCTTTGAGTCCACCGAGGCGGTGCCGCCCAGGAGCATGATTCTCTCCCTCATACTGAATAAGCCCCGCCCGCGCCCGCTCTCCTCAACATCGGTGATACCGGAAACGTCAAACCCCTGGCCATCATCGGTGATGAGCAGCACCAGTTCGTTATCACGGTATTCCACGGTGATGGTGGCGTTCTTGGCCTTGGAATGTTCGATGATGTTGCCTATGGAGCCCTGGGCAACGCGGAAGAGTCCGGTTTCGACCTCTGAATCCAGACGCCTTTCCCTGCCGATAGTTTTCACCGATACGTTGATGTTCAAGGGGCGGAGCCTGGTATCGGCCAGCTGGCGGATGGCGGGGACCAGCCCCAAAGTATCCAATAACGAGGGGCGCAGGTCAGCCATTAGCCTTCTCACCTCGGTATGCACCTGGACGGCCAGCGATTGGACCTTCTTGAGTCTGGCTATCAGCTCGGGGTCACCGCTGGACTTCTCGGCCATATCCGTCAGCGCCTGTAGCTGAAGGGTGAGCCCGGAGAGTGTCTGGCTGGTTTCGTCATGCAGCTCGCGGGCCAGTCTCTTCCGCTCGTCTTCCTGGGCGACCAGAATCTGCCGGGTGAGCTTGCGGTACCTTTCCCGTGCCTTGCGCAGCCTTTCGTAGAGCTTTGCCTGCTGAATGGCCACGCCCAGCTGGTCGCCAATAGAGTACAGCAGATGTAAATCATTAGTGGTAAAACGGTGTGCCTGGCGGCTGGCAACGTTAATCACGCCCAGGACCTCATCCTTGGCCCTGATGGGGACACAGATGAAAGCCTTTAGACCCTCGGCGCGTACCAGGTCGGGATGGCCCACACGAGAGTCAGTGGAGATATCCTCGAGCAGGATGGCTTTGCCGCTTTGAGCTACTCTGCCGGCAATGCCCTCACCCGGGCCGAGGCGCATATTCTCAACATAGCCATCACTCAAGCCCTGGTGGATATGATAGGATAGGGTTTGCGTCTGTTCATCCAAAAGCAGGATGCCGCCGATAGTCCCCTTCATGATTTTGAGGATATTATCCAGGGCCACCTTGAGGACGGCGTCCAAATCCCACAGACCGCTGATGGCGGCGGAGACCCGGCTTAAAGCGAGGAGTTCCTGGTACCGCTCTCCTTCATCAGGCTGGTCTTTTCTCTCTAAACTGCCGGTTTCTACAGGCTCCATCTCAAAGCCTTCCCAAAGTCGGACAAGGGGTAACTTAAGATATATCAATCTTTTGGCCCTGTCAAACTTTGCCGGCTGGGAACTCTCCTGTCCGTTGCCGAAGATATAGAAGATATAGTATGTTAGAATATTGTTAAAGACCTCTTAACCGAATTTATTTTAGAGAGGAGAGAGAACTTGGAAGAGAAAATAACCTACTTTGAGACGGTGGGACCGGAGAACACCGAGGAAACGCTGCGCCTGGCGGCGGAGAGGGCCAAGGCGCGGGGCATAAAGAAAATCGTCCTAGCCTCGACGACGGGCCAGACCGCCCGCCTGGCCGCCGAGCGCTTTGCCGGCACCGGGATTAAGATGGTGGTCGTGCCCCATCAGTACGGCTTTGTCGGCAGACAGAGATTCCCCACAGAGCTAATAGCCGAGCTGGAAAAGAAAGGACACCGCGTCCACTTCGGCACCATGCTCTTCCACACCGACGGCTTCTACGGCACGACGACGCCCACCGTCATGGCTATCATTCTGCGCACCCTGTGCCAGGGAATGAAGGTCGCCGTCGAGATAATACTGATGGCGGCAGATAGCGGTTGCATCGCTGCCGGGGAAAGGATAATCGCCGTGACCGGTACCGGCCGTGGCTCCGATACCGCCGTGGTGGCTACGGCGGCCACCTCCACCAAGCTCAACGAGCTCCACATCACCGAGATTATCTGCAAGCCGCTGGAGACCAAGTCGTGGCCCGCCGGTGTCAGGCCTCCCATGAGACCCGAACCGAAGAGCTAACCAAACCCATCTTTTTTCGTTATATAGAATAAACGGGTATCTCGAATAAAAAGGGGGAGGTGTGAGATGAACAAGGTTCTTTTGTGCGTGGTAAGTTTGCTGATGGTTATGGTAATGGTGGGATTGGGAGCTTGTTCCCAGGCGGCAGGCGGCGATGTGATACAGTCGGAGGAGCCGCGAGATACGGCGCCGCAGGTCAGCGCCTCCGACCTAGCCACGCTGGTTGAGGGCAACAGAACCTTCGTCTTTGACCTCTATCAGCAGCTTAAAAGTGAGGAGGGCAACCTTTTCTACTCGCCCTACAGCATCTCGCTGGCTCTGGCCATGACCTACGCCGGTGCCCGCGGTGAAACCGAAGCGCAGATGGCCGACGCCCTTGATTTTTTGCTGTCACAGGACGAGCTGCACCCGGCCTTCAACGCGCTTTCTCTAGAGCTTGATAGCCGCGGCCAGGGCGCCGAGGGCAAGGACGGAGAGGGCTTCCGCCTGAACATCGTCAACGCCATCTGGGGGCAGAAGGACTATGAGTTTCTGGCCGATTTCCTCGACCTGCTGGCGGTGAACTACGGCGCCGGCCTGAGAGTACTTGATTTCATGGGCGCGCCCGAGGAGTCCCGTCTCACCATCAACGACTGGGTCGCCGACCAGACCGAGGGGCGCATCGAGGACCTGATTCCAGAGGGGGCCATCAGCCCGCTGACCCGCCTCGTCCTGACCAACGCCATCTACTTCAATGCCAAGTGGTTACGTACCTTCGAAGCGAATATGACCCATGACGGGAGCTTCTATTTGCTCGACGGCAGCGAGCTAACGGTGCCCATGATGAGCCAGGGAGAGCACTTTAAATACGCCGAGGGCGACGGCTACCAGGCGATAGAGCTGCGCTACGACGGCGACGAGCTTTCCATGGTCATCCTGCTGCCCGAATCCGGCAAGTTCGAGAGCTTTGAGGCGGCGCTTGACGCCGAGACGGTGGAGACAATCATCGACGACATGGAATACCAGCGGGTCGAACTGACCATGCCCAAGTTCGAGTTCGAGGCCAGCTTCAACCTGAACGAGGCACTGTCGGCGCTGGGTATGCCCATCGCCTTCTCCGACACCCAAGCCGACTTCTCCGGAATATCGGACGGCCCGGAGCCGCTTTTCATATCGGACGTGATACACAAGGCCTTCGTCGCTGTCGATGAAGAGGGCACCGAAGCCGCCGCCGCCACCGCGGTAATAGTGGGCGAGTCGGCCATGCCGCCCGAACCGGAAGTAGAGTTTACCGCCGACCGGCCCTTTATCTTCTTAATCCGCGACATCGAGACGGGGACAATACTTTTCGTGGGGCGCACCCTGGACCCGAGCGCCTAAGTTTAGTCCAGCGCGGAAAGGAAGCCGACCACCCTTTCCATAAATTCGGCGGGGTGGGTCTTGTAGGACTGGCTGTGCTCGGCGTTGGGGACTTCCCAGAAGTCGTTAGCCGGGTTGGTGGACAGCTCGAAGAGCCGCTGCATCTCTTCCAACGAAATAAGCTCGTCGTTTTCCTCGTGAATGAAGAGTATGGGACAAGCCACGTCGGCGACGACGTCCTCGGCGTTGACCAGCTCGAAGCCATAGAAGATACGGCACATCAGAAACACCCCGGGGGTGAAGCCGTTCACCAGAAATTCGGGAATGCCCAGGAGCTTAGCCTGGTTGACGACCATGTTATACGCGTTGGCAAAACAGCCGTCCAGCACCAAGGCGCCGACGCTGTTCTGGCTGGCGAAGATGCAGGCCGAAGCCGCCCCGGAGCAAAAGCCGATGATGTAAATATGCTCTGGTGGATAGCCCTCGCTCATTACATAGTCGAAGGCGCCGCCAATATCGCGCTCGATGTTGGAAAGTGCCCGCCCCTCACCCTCCGATTCGCCCCGCCCCCGCAGGTCAAAGAGGAGAACGTTGTAGCCCTCCGCCACCAGGTCGCGCGCCAGGGGCAGGGTATTGACGTCATCGTCGAGGCGGTTCTGGAAGCCGCCGTGAACGATAATGATAGCATAGTCACCGTCAGCAGGCAGATACCAGCCTTCTAGCTCTATGGCGTCTTCGCGGCTGGTGAAGGAGACGTCTTCGTAGTCAAGGCCGACGTCGGCCGGGGAAACGTTTTCCTCCAGGGGGAGGCGGGGGATTTCCATGGCTTCATGGGCACCGTATACCGAAAGCCCGGTGTAAAGCACCAGGATGGCGCCGACGACGATGGCGATGATTTTTATCAGACGAGCCTTTTTCATGGTACTAATTAGAGCTTAGTGCAGGTATTCGCCGGCGTTAACGGCCAGCGTTTGCCCGGTTATCTTGTCGGCTTCGTCGGAGGCCATAAAGAGCACGGCGTTAGCCACGTCTTCCGGTTCTACGTTTTTGTGGATAAGCTGTTTGGTGGCCACCAGCTCTTTATAAAAATCGGGGTCGTAGGCCCCCTGCATCGCCTCGGTCATGACCAGCCCGGGGGCGACGGCGTTGACGTTGATATTGTATTCGCCCAGCGCCCAGGCCAGGCTGCGGGTCATGGTAACGACGCCGCCCTTGGAGGTGGTGTAGTGAATGAAGTGGGGCAGCCCGGAGAAGGCGACGGTGGAAGCCAGATTAACGATTTTACCCCCGCCCTGCTTTTTCATATAGGGGATAACGGCCTTGGAGCAGAGGAAGACGCCCTTAATATTCACCGCCAGAATCCGGTCCCAGTCCGCCGAGACTATCTTCTCCACCGGTTTGACGAAGTCCTTGGTCTCGATGGTGCCGATGACAGCGGCGTTGTTGACCAGGATATCTATCCGGCCAAAGCGCTCAAACGTCTTTTTGGCCATCTCGGCGGTGTCTTTTTCGTTGGTGACGTCGATTTTGAGCGCCAGCACCTCGCCACCGGCCTTTTTTATCTCTTCGGCGACGGGCTTACAGTCCAGGATGTCGCAGATGGCCAGCTTGGCGCCCTCTTTAGCGAAACGCAGGGCGAAAACCCGCCCCATGCCGCGGGCGCTGCCGGTGATGATAGCCACTTTACCTTCAAGCCGCATATCTTTGCCCCCAAACTAAATTCTGCCCAAAGTATACTATAAAACGGGCGGCGCTAACCATACCCTAAGATAAAAGATAAGGGCGGGGCTAAAAGCCCCGCCCCAAGTCTGTAGATATCCCGAGGCTATTCGACGTAAACGTGTACCTTTTCCTGGCCGTTCTGAATATCCACCTCAAGGTCGTGGAGCGCCATTATCAGCTCTTCCAGGTCTTCGGGCTTGAGGTTGCGGACATCGAAGTCAATGCCCTTCTCCTTGAGGGCGGCGTTGATCTGCCCGGAGGCGTCGGCGGGGATGAGCGAGGTGAACTTGATGCCGGCGCGGATGAGGGAGAGGGGGATGCGGATGTTGACCTTCCTGACATCGTCGCTCTTGGGGGAATCGGGGTCGGGGTGAATAACGACACGCAGGTACTTGGCGTCGCGGGGTGGGGTGGACTTGGTCTCATCGCCTCCCGACCCGATGGCCGCCAGCAGCTTTTGGGCTTCGTCGGCGCTTATCTTGCCTTCGGCCAGCATGTCCAGAATTCGCTTCTGATTATCACTCATCTTATTACCTCCTTATCGGAAAGACAGGACCATTATCCTGTCCTTGCTTTCTATGTTGATTTCCATGCCGTGCAGATTGCAGATGCAGTTGCACACCAGCGGGATGAAGAGGGCAACCGATTTGCCCCAGCCGAAGAAGAGCGCCACCAGCGCGATGAAGACGATGAGCGGCAGCAGCGCCAGGAAAATGGCGGCCAGTACAATCCAGGCCAGGAATACGGGCAGCCAGAAGACATTGTACCCCTTGACATCGGGGCGGGATAGCTCCAGGCGTAAGAGTAAGGGCGGGAAGTTCATTCCGATAACCTCCTGATGGCCTCATCGGCATCAATGTCGCCGTCTTCGAGCCGGTCGAGTATTTCTTCTTCATCGGGGAAGTCCAGTGTCTCGACGAACTCCAGCTTGTTGGCCAGGCGGTTGAGGCGGTTCTTCACCGTGGGGTAACTGACGCCGAAGATGCGTTCGATTTCCTTGATTGAGCCGTGGCAGAGGACGAAAGCCATAACGAAGACCTGGTCGTCGGCGGAGAGGCGCGCCAACGGCGGCAACTCGAACTCGCCCTCGATGGCGATATTGCTGCCCGCCAGACGCACGCGCTCGACGACTATGGGTGCGCCCTGGGTGAGTCGGCTCAGGTCGGACCATTCATTTGCCATAGCTTTAAACCTCCTCGGTTATAAATTTCAGTTTTATTAAGGTCAACATTAATTTATTCAACAATATTATAGCACTCTTTTTAATTTTGTCAAGTCCCCCGCCGACGAATTTTAAAAAAGTTAATTTCGGGGTTGATTTCCTTGAATATGGTAGAATTGGGGGGGTGATAAGTAAAGTGAGAGGCTGTGGGTTTCGTTCTTACTAATCAAATGGCCGAGAAAGCGTTGACACACGATAATGAGAGCGATAGAATCGCCACATGAAGCTACACGATTGGGCAAAGATAAAGAACCGCTTCAGAAAAAACCTTCTACTTGGGAATGGTGCAAGCATAGCTATTGATAGTCGCCTTTCTTACAAATCACTATATGAGCGAGTGTGTGAGGGTGAGAAGCTTAACGATGAAATTCTCGATATGTTCAAATATTATGAAACAACAAATTTCGAGTTCATATT
>DAOUMR010000034.1:0-4791 GCA_034409905.1 Dehalococcoidales bacterium
ATCACGAAGTCCATGCCGCCTTTGTTTTTTTGGATTAGTTGCTCAGCGGCGTATTTCGTTCTCGCATAGACAGTCTGTGGGTCCGGCTTGGCTTTCTCATTCCAAGGGGCACCTTTCAGGCCATAGACACTCTGTGAAGAGGTGAAGATGAAGCGTTTTACGTTAGAGTCGGCGGCTAACCGGAGAAGGTTAGCTGTGCCTTCGATGTTTACTTCTTTGGCTTCAGTCGGGTTACTATCGAACCGGAAGGCGGCGGTGTGGATAATGGTATCGGTGTCCGGCGGCAGCCGTTTGAGCTTAAAGATATCGGTCTTCACCGCTATCAAACGCTCGCTGTCGGCGTGGCACCACTGGAAGAGGCGCTGAAACTTTTCCTGGCTGCGGACTAGAGCGAATAGTTTATGCTCTCGGTTGCCCAGCAGGGCGCGAATAACCTCTGCGCCGAGGTAACCGGTGGCACCTGTTACCAATACGTTCATTTTCTTAAAACCTTGCTGGTTAATGCGCTAAAGGGTGGTCTTATCCGCATGTCCCTCCACCGAGCCCTGCTTTTTTAGAGTTTCCAGGTCTTGGCGAGCTATCACGGCTTCCGTAATGTAGCGGCTACAAACCAGGTCATCGGGCACCTTAAGACGCTTTTTAACTTCCTCAAGTGGCTCATCAAGCAGCGCCCGGCGCAGAATGGCCTCGACCTCGTTGAATCCCATGGCCGCCCTCACCGCCGTTATGCCGGTGAACCTGGGGTTCATCTCGAAGAAGATGGGCCCAAGCTCGGTCATCTTGCATTGCAGGTTGCAGGGCCCGACAAGTCCCCTTTCGGCCAGCAGCGACGCCATTTTCAATGCGATTTCCTCGGCCTGGGGGACAGTCATGGGGTCGATTAACATGGGCACGCCGTCTTTAAGAACGTTGCAGCTGGTGAACTTCCCCAGTAGATTGCCTTGATAGTCATATAGTATCTGTATGGATATTTCTTCGGTCTGTAGCAATACGCCGTCTTCATAGACATCCTGCCGGGTCAGCTCGTGCTGTTTTTTCCGCCAGCTCTTCGGGATGAGGTACTCCTGGACTATCTTGGTTTCGTCTTCAAGCTGCAGCTCAAGCTGTGCCTTATTGAAGGCGATGGTTATACCGCGTGACGCTGAGCCACCCGCTGGTTTCACTATAAGCGGGAAGCCGACCTCGTCGGCAAGGGCGGAGGCTTCGCTGGCTGGCACCGTCCTGGCGAAGGGAATACTGTGCTCTTTAAAGAATTTATATCCGGCCAGCTTATCGCGGCAGAGACGGACGGACTCGGCGCTGCCGGTCACGGGAAATATACCCGACGATATAAACCGTTCCCGAGACCTTGAGATTACCATAACCTCCGGGTCTGAGCCAAGGATGAGCACCTTTACCTTTTCTTTTCGGAGCTTTTCCAGCAGTCGTTCTACAAAAGATGGGTCACTGGAATGAGGTATGGTATATCCCTTTGAGCAGCTATAGAGACCAGCGCTCCAGGGGTTAGCGTCAAACCCGATAGTACGCAGTGGTAGAGAGGAAAGGCGTAAAGCACGCAGCACGGACTGTCCTACGCCACCCCCCACCGCCGTGATGGCTATGCTGTAGGGTGTTTTAGCTGTTTTCCCGGTCATACTCTTATCAATGCTCCTTTGCCTCTTTTATTAGCTCCAGCAACCTCTCGGCTAAAACCGGCACCGAATGGTATTTCATAACATAGTCACGGCCTCTTTTGCCCATCTCCCTTCGTTCATTATCACTTAAACCAGACAACTTCACAATAGCCTGGGCCATTGCCTCTGAGTCCTCGGCGGGTACCGTTATTCCACAGTTGGTCTCGGCGACGGGGTCAGCCAGTGTATCTATCGCCCAGACGACTGGCTTGGCGCAAAACATATAGTCCCAGAGCTTATTGGCACTCATACCATACTCATACAGGCTCGACTTTCTCCAGGATAGCACAGCTATATCGCTGGCTCTCAGCAGTCCGGGTATAGACTCCTTGGCGATTGACTCGTGGAAGCTGATATTGTTCAATTTCCAATCTTTGGCTTTCACTATCAGCCCTTCCTTCTTCGGCCCCTCACCCACCATTAAGAAATGGACTTTGTCTACCCCTCTGTCCTGAATAAGCCTGGCGGCTTCCATTATCGTATCCAGTGCGTTGGCTATGCCGTGTGCCCCGGTATAGACTACCACCAGCTTCCCTTTTGATTTCAGGCCGGTTAGAGTTTTATTCAGCTCTTCGGGCAAACTGACGTCGGAGCGAGAGAATATCTCGGGGCTGACACCATTGGGTATATGAACTATCTTACTAGTTGGAATGCCCAATTTCGTTATATATTCCGGGGCATTCGGCGGCAGGACGACGATTTTTTTAGCCCTGCGGTAAAGGAACCTCTCCAGGACTCGGAGAAACCTGACGGTGAGGCTCCTGTTGCTGTAGCCGCCTATCTCCACCAGGGTTTGCGGCCAGAGGTCACGGACCTCAAATATAAATTTCGTCCTCTTCAGTTTCGCCAGGAGCCATCCGGCCAAGCCGGCAAAGGGATGGGGTGATGAGGCCAGAATCACGTCAGGGGTTTCTTTAAGCCTTAGCCCCAGGGGAACAACGCGGCAGCCGTAACTGAGCATGTTTACCACCCTTCGCCAGTCGTTGCCTTTGTAGTAGGGGGAGGTCTTGACCCAGATAAATCCTACCCCGTTGACCTCCTCCCTCCGAGAATTTTGCTTTTTGGTGGGCCTCCCCTCTTTCCTGGTGCGGTGCTCGAAGCTGGAGGCAAAGATACTGACCCTGTGCCCCCGCTTAACCAGCTCCCGGGCAAAGTCGTAATGCCTGGTGCCGCCCGGGCTATGGGGTGGCTTAGCATAATGGTTAAGCATCCAGATATTCATTACCTCACTCACTTTTCTTTGGATAGCTTCTCATACAAATCCAGCAGCTTTTGACTCTCCGTCTCCCAGTTGTACTTTTCCATAACTGCCCTCTTGCCGTTTTGCCCCATCTTTCTGGCTTCCTCAGGGTGCTCTATCAGGTATTCAATCGCCCTGGCGATATCTTCGGGGTCGAGTGGGTTTACAGTTAAGCCGTAGTTGTTTCCTTCCACAATCTCCTTCCAGAGCGGGAAGTTGGAGGCGATTACCGGTAGCCCAGTGGCCATGTACTCAAAGAGCTTGGTGGGCAACGACTCTATGTAATTGGGCTTGGGGTGCAAAATGGCTACCCCGATATGGCACCTGGGCACTATATTATAGATTTCCTCATGCTTAACCCCGCCAACCAGGGAAACGTTATCTTGAAGGCCGAGACGTTCCCGCAGATTGTCTATTTCTCCCACCAGGGTAGGCGGGTATGCCTGCCCAACTAATTTCAATGATATGTTTTCATATTTGGGTTTCAAAAGCCTTACGGCCTCTATAAGCTCGAACACACCCCTGGCCTCCGCAATCTTGCCAGCAGAGACGATGGTCGGTCGTGAGTTCTTAGCATCGGCGGTCTCTTTAAGAAGTGATAGTATCGGGTAATTCCTTATGGCCAGTACATTCTGGCGTTTCTTGTAGTTTTTAATATAGGAATCCTCGGCGATTATAATCTCATCAATGAACGGCAGGCTTAATTGTTCCAGCAACCGGTACATCAGGGATAAAGGCCATCTGGCCACCTTGGGAAGCCACAGCTTGGTTGTAAGCTCGCTCCTTACGTTCTCGTGGATGTCGTAGATGACCTTCCCCCGGGAAAACACCTTTAATAACACCCCGATGGGTAGTAGCTCCGGGTCGTGGAAGTGATAGATTCCGGCTTTCTGCTTTCGAGCCCGGTTGAATGCTTTCCAGGTTGTCCCCAGCATCCGCCGTAAGCGGTTCTTTGGCCGGGGCAGCGCCACCACTCTAATCCCGTCCACCACCTCGTCTCTGTCATGCTGGGCGATGAGGGTCACATCATAGCCAGCCTTGGCCAGGCTCTTCGCCTGCTTATAGTATATGCGAGTATCGAAGGGCGGGTGAACCGAGGTTAAAATGCAAATCTTCATTCCTTAGCCTTTGGCCTTTACCGCTATTGTTTCCTCGTTCCTTGTTTTCCACCACCGCTCTAGAGCTAGTATCACTCCTCCGAAAAACCACAACGGCCTGGTACCCATTATACTCATGCTGAAAAGACCGGCAACCAGGAAAACGATAAGGGGCACTACCGTCGCCAGACCCAATAAGTGAGGCGATGGCTGTCCCGCTCTGGACGTCTTAATGCCTCTGTATAAGAAAGAGCCGACTATCCAGGCAAAGACTAAAAGGGCAAAAAACCCGGCCGCCGCGAATATGTCTAAGAATATGTTGTGCGGGTAGTCGCCCCAAATAGAAAACTCCGTCTGTCCCGGGAGGTAATAGTAGGCAAAGCCAAACATTCCGGCCCCGGTGAAAAACCAGTCGGAGAAATGCGCGCCGACAAATTGCCACATGCTGAGCCTTTCCGCTACGGAAAGACTCCCCAGGTTGGTCAGCAATGCGTAGCGACTTGTGTACTGCCCCGGGAGCAAAAAGAACGCCAAAACGATGATAGCCAGCAGAGGGAGGGCCAGGAGCACAACCCGCCCCTTTTCTCTCGGCGAATAGAGAAAGAACAGGCAAACCGCACCAGCCACTAGGGCGATTAGCGGGCCCCTGGAGTTTAGGGCGATTAGCTCTACTACTCCGGCGATAATCAGCAGGTAAAGCGCCAATCTCTTGTATTTGCCGCTCACGAAGCCCCTGAGGATAAAGGCGATAATGATGCCAGCCGCCAGAAGCTGTGCCACC
>DAOUMR010000035.1:0-3251 GCA_034409905.1 Dehalococcoidales bacterium
GGTCGGGCAGCATCGGCTCGAGGGTGGTGGCGCCGCCTTCGCCGCAGATCATGAGTGTCTCATATTTATTGGCGATAGGCGCCGCGGAAAAGAGCATGGCGGTGCCGGTAGGCCCGAAGAGGAAGTCGACATTGTCTTCCGTGACCAGCTTCTCGAGATTCCTGGTGCATGCGGCCGGGTCGCTGGCGTCATCGTACTCTATTATTCTGACCGGGAGCATCTTGCCGGCCACATTGATGCCGCCGGCGGCGTTGACTTCGGCAGCCCACATCTTATAGATAGGGGCGAAGCCATAGTCCTGGAAACTGGCCTGCGGGCCGGTGATATCCCGGGAAGCGCCGATGACGATTTCATCTTGTTCTGGCGGAGTCGGTCCGGTCGGTTCTTCCGGCGGTACGGTTGGTTCTTCCGGCGGTACGGTCGGCTCTTCCTCGCAGGCAACGAGCGCGCCGCCGACCACTAATACTAGCACCATTAAAACCGAGAATATGATTAATAACTTCTTGCTCACTTGTCTCTCCTTTCTTGAGTTTCAAGGATGGTCTCGTTTCGTACCGTCAAAAATTCTCACATAGGCTCACCCCCCTGTTCATTGATAATAATGATATCGGCTTTGGTACCCTGGTAGAATTGCGCACGCAGTGCCTTGGCCATTTTCAGGCAAATCGACCTTGCCAGAATGATACACCCCGTTGTGGTGGTTGTCAATACACCCAGCCTCTTACGAGATATTTTCGACGCTAGTAAGACAGCGCCCAAAGATATTCGGAGCACAGGCTAAATTTTAGCTACTGTGAGAGTATAAATAACCGCCACTACTTTGTCAAGATGTTGGGCGGTACCGGGCTCGCATCCCTGGTGGAGTGGCGGGAATAGGTGGTAAGGGACGAGACCGTGGTGGAGTGGAAGTGGTGGGCGGTACCGGGCTCGCATCCCTGGTGTGGTGGTAGGTAAAGGCGGTAAGGGACGAGACCTGGGGAGGTTGCGATGGTGGGCGGTACCGGGCTCGAACCAGTGACCTCTGCGATGTCAACGCAGTGCTCTAACCAACTGAGCTAACCGCCCACAGACGCGGAATTAATTCTACTAGATACCCCGACTTCGGTCAAGACTCCTCACCCGGTTATCGATGAAGCTGACCAGGAAAAGGAGCACGCCGCTGGCCAAAAGCCCCCCCAAATCCAGATATTTTATCTCAAAAATCTTGCTCACCAATGCCATCCCCCCACCCCCGATAATGGCCGCCAGCGCCCCCAGTGAAGTGACCTTCAGCTTGTCCTTATAAAAGCCGGCCAGCACCGGCAAAATCACGCCGGCGGTATAGACGGTATAGGCAAAGAGCAGGGAGCTTATCACCCCTTTGAGCGCCAGCGCCACCAGCAGCGAGCAAACCCCCAGAAGCACTATCCCCCAGCGGGAAAGCGAAAGCAGCTTATCCTGGCTCAGCGAGGGCTTAAACCGTCCTATGATATCCACCGAGAGTATGGTGCTAGCCGTGAGCAGGCAGGTGTCGGCGGAGGACATCACCGCCCCCAGCAGCGCCGCCAAGACGACGTAGCCCAATAGCGGCGGCAAGACCTCGGTGATTACTGTGGGGAAGGCCTGCTCCGCAGCAATCCCAGGGAAGAGAGCCGAAGCCCCCATGCCGATGAGGGTAATACCCAAGGCGACGGGGATAATCAGCACCGCCGCCCAGAAGACCGATGTCCGCGCCGTCCGGCCGTCTTTAGCGCAAAAGAGGCGGGAATACATATCGGGCCCCACCACGTAGGTCAACCCCACCAGCAGGAGTAATGAGACCAGCTCGTAGCCCCCAAAGGACTCGCTTATGGGAAAAGAAAAATGGTCAGCGGGCAGAGCCGTCTCCAGCCCCCCCCACCCCCCGACCTTGACCAACACCAGCGCCAGCCCGCCGAAGATGCCTAAAAAGATTATCCCTACCTGGATAACATCGGTGCGGATAACGGAAAACTGCCCGCCGAGGACGGTATAGGCAATAAAGACGGCACTGAAGATAATCATCCACATCGTCGGGTCGCCCATCCCCAGCACGCTCAAGATTTTACCCGAAGCCACAATCTGGGCGGCGATAACCCCCACCCAGGAAATAACGATTAGTATGGAAGCGGCCAGTCCAATGCGCTTGTCGTACTGCTTCTCCACCAGCTCAGGCAGGGTATAAAGCCCAAATTGTCTTACCTTTTTAGCCAGGAAAATGCCCAGTATTATCAGCCCCACCGTGCCCACCAGCAGCCACCACATCCCGGTCAAACCCTGCGAAAAGCCCAAGCCAGCCATGCCCACCGTGGCCGAGCCGCCGATTATGGTCGCCAGCAGCGAGCCAGTAATAAAAAAAGAGGAGCCGCTACGTCCCGCCACGAAGAAATTGTTGGCTCCCCTTGCCCTCCGTCGGCTCCACAGACCGACGGCAACCATGGCCACAAAATAAACGACGACGATTATCAGTCCCGTCATTCCGTATCTGTCCTTAGTTTAAAAACGGTCATAAGATAACTGGTGTGCGCTGAGGGCATAATGGTTCTATTGATAAAAAGACTGGCTCGAAATAGTATCGCACCCGGGCAGTTAGCCGCCTGGCTTGGCGCTGCCGATAACAGCCACCTCTATACTCTTACCACAGTGGGGACAGATGACATTAAGGACAATGGGCTGCGACATTATGCGTTCGGCAACGGCGGTAACCATCGAGTCGATACTATCCAGGCGGTTGTCCAGCATGTCGAGGCGCTGCTTGATACGTTCGAGTTCCTGCGCCTTGCTGGCTGCCGCCACGGTCTTAGTAGCTTTCTCCGCCAATCAGACACCTCTTATGAGGACTATAACAAGCTCATTATATGGGTAAAAAGCCACGATGTCAAAGCCCCCCCATTTATTTATGCCAATTGTCATTTTGAAGGGTCTTGTCACAACATATGTCATTGTGAGGAAGTCCTTCAGCTGAAGGACGACGAAGCAATCTCAAGGTAGCCCCCCACCCCAATTTTATCTATTACCACCCACCCCCCAGGCTGTTTTTCCCACACCAACCCGCCCAGAAACGTCTTTCAAAGGGGGCTTTTCACCCCACAAAAATTTCATTTTGCGGGGACCCCGAATTCGCCCCCCCTTAAGAACCCCCCAAAACATTATGTGGAGCTAACGTCCCCTGGGGTGTTTAAGAGGGGCTATGCCCCTCTTTACCTTAAAAGGGCGGCGGGCGGGAATAGATAATACAGGGGTGGGGCACACCC
>DAOUMR010000036.1:0-33171 GCA_034409905.1 Dehalococcoidales bacterium
CAGCTCCAGCCCGGTCAGCTCGCTGACTCTTAATCCTGAAGCGTAGAGTAACTCCAACAAAGCCCGGTCGCGAAGCCCCTGGGGGGTGGAGGGGTCGGGGGCTTCGAGCAGCTTTTTGACCTCGCCCAGCGTCAAAAACGAGGGCAGGCGCTTATCCAGCTTGGGCGAGGAGATGGTTTTGATGGGGTTGGCTTCGATTATCTTTTCCCGTACTAGGTAGCGGTAGAAGGAGCGTATAGCCGAGAGCTTGCGGGCGATGCTGGCTTTGACGATGCCCCGCCTCACCAGGTGCATCAGGTAGTCGCGCAGGACGAGACGGTTTACCTTGTCGAGGGTGGCGACCTCTTTTTCTTTGAGGAAGTGGAAGAAGTCGAGGAGGTCGGCTTTGTAGTTGCGTATGGTGTAGGCGGAGGCGTTACGCTCGGCCTGGAGGTGGTTGATGTATCGGTTAAAGATTTCCTGCATATAAGACTCTTTTCCTCTCCACCTGACCCCACTCTGTCAGCGTACGTATTGTCTTCCCACCCAATACCCACCCTATAGAGGTTAGACCTCTATATACTCCTTATGGGAGGGTTTCCCCACCCCCTGCCTTAACTCTTGGTCTTCTTTTTCGCCTTAGTCGTGGTTTTCTTCTTTGTAGTCTTTTGGGCTACCCTTTTAGCTTTCGTCTTCACTGCTGCCTTAGCCTCAACCGTTTGGGCTTCGCCTTCCGCTGCCTCCCTGACCTTCCCCCTGAACGCGCACTGGGTGCACTTGGCCAGGTTGCCCCGATATACAGTGAGCAGGCCGCCGCACTGGGGGCAGGGCTGGGGTAAAGGTTTAAAATTGATGGCGAAGGTGCAGTCGGGGTAGTTGCTGCAGCCGTAGAAGATGCGGTTCTTCCTGCTCTTCTTCTGCACCAGCTCGCCACCGCACTGAGGGCACTTGACGCCGACCTTGACCTGGAAGGACTTGGTGTATTTGCATTCCGGGTAGCCGCTGCAGGCTAAGAACTTGCCGAAACGCCCGAACTTGACCACCATGGGCTTGCCGCACTTGGGGCAGACCTCGTCGGTGGCTTCCTCCACCGTCACCTTTTCCATTTTTTCGGCGGCGCTGGTCAGGCTCTTCTCGAAGGGGGTATAGAACTCCTGGATGACCGCCACCCAGTTCTTGTCTTCGTTGGCGACCTTGTCTAATTCGTCCTCCATATAAGCGGTGAAGTTTATATCAACGATGCCGGGGAAGTGCTTAGCCAGCAGGTCATTAACGACAAAACCAAGCTCGGTGGGCTGAAAGCGCCCTTCGGTCTTGGTGACGTACTCCCTGTCCTGAATTGTCGAAAGTATCGGGGCGTAAGTACTTGGCCTACCGATGCCCCACTGCTCCAGCATCTTGATTAGCGTCGCCTCGGTGAAGCGGGGTGGCGGCTTGGTGAAGTGCTGCTCGGGGAAAAGCTCGATGAGCTTCAGTTTATCTCCTTTAGCCAGCGGGGGCAGGGTGGTGCCGTTCTTTTCCTCGGCTTCGTCCTTGCTCTCGATGTACAGGACCATAAAGCCGGGGAAGGTATTGACCGAGCTGGTCGCCCTTAAGAGGTAAGTGGTGTCGGATAAGGCGTGGCGGGCTTGAATATCGACGGTGGTGTTATCAAAGCTAGCCGCCGCCATCTGGCTGGCGACCATGCGCTTCCAGATGAGCTGGTAGAGCTTGAACTGGGCGTTGCTTAGATAAGCTTTAAGCATTTCGGGCTCGCGGTGGATTTTGGTAGGGCGGATGGCTTCGTGTGCCTCCTGCGCCCCCTTGACCGCCCTGGTGAAGAAGCGGGCGTGGGCGGGGAGGTATTTGTTTCCGTACTTCTGGGCGATGAACTCCCTGGTTTCGGCAATAGCCGAACGGGCCACCCGCGTCGAGTCGGTGCGCATATAGGTGATAAGGCCCACCGAGCCTTCTTTGCCGATGGGCAAGCCTTCGTAAAGCTCCTGGGCGACGCTCATGGTCAGCTTGGCCGGGAAGTGGAGCTTGCGCCAGGCTTCCTGCTGCAGGGTGCTGGTGATGAAGGGTGGGGCGGGCTGGCGGGTGGCTTTCTTGATGGCTATCTTGGCTATCTTGTAGCTGGCTTTTTCCAGCTTCTCGCTGGTTTTGGTGGCTTCTTCTTCGTTTTTAATCTCCAGCTTGGTGCCGTCGGCAAGCCCAATCAATAGCGCCCTGAAGGTGGCTTCGTCGGCTGCCTTAGCCAGCTCGGCTTCAATCGTCCAGTACTCCACAGGGATGAATTTCTCGATTTCGCGCTCGCGGTCAACGATAATCTTCACCGCCACCGACTGCACTCTACCTGCCGAAAGCCCCCTTCTCACCTTCTGCCAGAGCAGGGGACTGATTTTATAGCCGACGAGGCGGTCTAAGATGCGCCTGGCCTGCTGGGCGTTGACCAGCTGCATGTTGATGTCATGCGGATGCTCAAAAGCGCGCTTGATGGCTTCCTTGGTGATTTCGTGGAAGACGACACGGCGGTAGGGGGCGCCGTTGCTTCTGGTTAGCTCCTGAATGTGCCAGGAGATGGCCTCCCCCTCGCGGTCGGGGTCGGTGGCTAAATAGATGGCGGAGGCGCTTTTCGCCGCCTTCTTAAGCTCGTTGACAATCTTGGTCTTGGTCCGGGGGACGACGTATTTGGGGGCAAAGCCTTCCTCAAGGTCCACCCCCAGCTGGCTCCGGGGCAGGTCACGCACGTGCCCCATAGATGCCTTGAGGCTGTAGCTGGAGCCCAGGAGCTTGCTCAGCGTCCTCGCCTTGGCCGGAGATTCAACTATGACCAGTTTTTTGCTTGACATAAATCAATCTACCTTTACTTTGTACACCTCTCTGATTTCTCTGGAGAGAATATAGCTCATCGTGCCTACCTGTCGCACCATGCCTTTGAGTTCCATCATGGCCAGGGTGCTGCTGACGGTGGCTATGGGTAAGCCGCTGCTGCGGCAGACCTCGTCAATGTGAATAGGCTCGGCGCTCAGCTGCTTGAGTAGCAACGTCTCCGTATCGGAAGCGGGGATAACCTCTTTAAGCTCAATCTGGTGGGCTACCGCCCTCAGGTTAAGCTCCTCTAAAATGTCGGTGTAGTCGCGGATTAGCTTGGCGCCTTCCTGGATAAGGTTGTTGGTGCCGCGGCTGGACGGGGAGAGAATGCTGCCCGGGACGGCGAAGACCTCCCGGTTTTGTTCCAGCGCCAGGCGGGCGGTAATCATAGCGCCGCTGGTGTCGCCAGCCTCGACCACCAGCACCCCCAGGCTCAGACCGCTCATAATCCGGTTGCGCAGGGGGAAGTTTTCCCGGCGTGGCTCGGTGCCTAAAGGAAACTCGCTGATGAGCGCACCGTTGGTGGTGATGCTCTTGGCCAGCGAGGCGTTCTCACCGGGGTAAACGGTATCCAGCCCGCAGCCGAAGACGGCGATCGTCCGTCCGCCCGCTTCCAGGGCGCTACGGTGGGCTATGGAATCGATGCCGCGGGCTAAGCCGCTGACGATGGTGATTTTGTTACGTGCCAGGTCGGCGACTATCTCCTCGGCGGCTTGGCGCCCATACACAGTAGCCTTGCGGGTGCCCACTACCGCCAGGCACCATTCGTCCTGGGGGAGCAGGGAGCCCTTGACATAAAGTATGGGGGGATAGTCATAAATCTGCTTGAGGCGGGCGGGATATTCAGGGTCGTGATAGGTGAAGGCTTTTACCCCGTAGCGTTCCAGCTTTTCCATCTCTTCTTCCAGTGAAATCTTGGGTCGCCAGTTGACGATGGCGTTTACTGAGCTTTTGTCCAGACCGGCACGGCTCAGCTCGGCGGGGCTGGCCCGCCAGGCCTCTTCCATACTGCCGAACTGGTTTTCTAGGCGGGAGAGCTTGACCCGCCCGATGCGGGGTATGCGGCTGAAGCCGACCCAGTATTTGATGTCATTGTCAGTCATTTTCAAGGCAATTCTAGCACAGGGGTAGACCAGTGGCAATCGGGGTTTGGCTGTATTAGTGCCAGAAATGGGCGGGATATGCTAGACTCGGCCGCGATTTCTCAGTAGTGCCAGCGCGCAGATGACAGCTACCCCCAGCATTATCCCCCCGGCGAAGCTGAAGATGGTGGCGAGGCCGTAGCTGTCGGCGAGGATGCCCACTACCAGCGTGCTTAAGCCAATGCCTCCCCGGCTGGCGAAATAGTAGACGCCGAGCACAGTGGCGCGGCGGTGGGGTGGAGAGTGGGCAATGATATGGAACTCGGTGACGGGCATGGCGATATACATGCAGATGCCGAGGACGAGCAATACCAACCAGATGCTCCAGCCCAGAGAAGCGAACTTGAGCAAATACAGGGCGGGGCCGGCGATAAGGCTCACCGTGAACATCACCGGTATTGTGCCGATGCGGTCGGAGAGGTAGCCACCGACGGGACCCGCCCAGAGCCCGGCAAAGTGGAAGAGGGCGAAGAGGAAGGCGCCAGTTTCCTCGCTGGCGTAGAGGTTATCCACGGCGAAGAGGGCGATATAGGATACCGCCCCCATTATCAATACCTGGAGCATCACGCCCAGGGTGATGAAGGGGATGAGCCGTCGCACGCTGCCTGAGCTTTGGCCGCTTTCAGGCTGAATGTCAGCGACCACGGGGGCGGCTTTCTTGGCGTAGCCGCGCCGGTCCAGGAGCCAGAATAATACGATGCCGATGATGAAGGCGGGGATGGCCATGCTGATTATAGTGCCCCGCCAACTGAGTACCTGGAAGACGGCGGCGGCAATCAGCGGTGTTAGAAAGAAGCTGGCCGTGCCGCCTATCTGGTGCAGCCCCAGCGCACTGCCCCGGTATTTCTTGTCCACCGATGCTGCGACTATGGGGGAGGCGGCGGGGTGATAGCCACCGCCCATTATCCCGCTCATGACCAGAAAAACCGCCATTATTATATAGCCTGGGGCTAGGCCAGCCAGTATGGCGAAGAGGGCAACCCCGGAAATGCCCAGCAGAATCATTATGCGGGGGCCAAGGTGGTCGGAAAGCCAGCCTGCAGGCAGGTGGCTGACGCCGTAGGCGATGTTGCTGGCGGACATTATCCAGCCCATCTTCTGGTAGTTGAGGGAGAATTCATCGCGGATGAAGGGGGTGAGGGGTTGGAAAATAGCCGCAGTGAAGTGATGGCTGAAGTGCGCCAAAATGAAAAGGGGCAAAAGCCCCGTCATCATGGAGAGAAACCTTGGTTTCTTGATAGCGCTTTCTTTCTAGTTGGTTATTTGTAACTAACGGGTATGGCGGAGAGGGTGGGATTCGAACCCACGGTAACCTTACGGCTACACACGCTCTCCAGGCGTGCCTGATAGGCCACTCCAGCACCTCTCCGCTGGCGGAGAGGGTGGGATTCGAACCCACGCTCCGGTATAACCGGAGACCGCTTTTCGAGAGCGGCACCATAAACCACTCGGACACCTCTCCTTAGCTTCCCGATTATACCAGAACTTCTCATCGTGGCAAAGTCATAATGATGTTGACACTAACGCAAGCAAGTGATAACTTTGATTTAAGGTTTGCCAAGATGTTTACCGCCATTATGAAAAGATTTGCCTGGCTGGTAGTTATCGGGCTGCTAGTGCAGCTGGCCATAGCTGTCCCGGCGAGAGCAGAGACCGAAGAGCCGACTATGGTCAAGCAGTTAAATTTCGTCTTCCTGCACGGGGCGGGGGGCTACTCCTGTTCCATGCAGCTCCTTTCCGACACTATTCTGGAGCGGGTAGAACCCTATATTCTTGCCTACGAGGCCGCTAACCCTGGCATCGACATTCAGGTCGATAGTCTGAACCGCTGTTATCCCAGCGATGTGGATATAAAAACCTGGGCTAGTAATATAGCCACCAGCGTCGCCCAATACCTTCCCGGCAAGCATAACATAATCCTTATCGGGCATAGCGCCGGCGGTAAGGCGGCCCTTTATGCCGTGGCCAACAACTCCGGCGGCTTAGGGGAGAAGACAGCCATGGTGGTGACGATTAATACCCCGGTTAAACCCCTGGCTGGCTATTATGTTACCGGTGGTGCTTCCGTTACCGATTTCTGCAGTGCCCGATGGCTTGGGGCGGACCGGGGGATTTGTGCTTCGATATCCAACCAGGATAGCTCCGGGGACGGGGCCTGGGTGGTGGAGAATAAGCACTGGCTGGCTTTTATCTCCAGCGAGATGGCTCCTTCCAGTACCCAGTTTGATTTCGGCGGCGTCGACGTCTGGCCCAGGAATATGGACGACAGCACGATACCGATTTCAGCCCAGTATTCCGATGAGGCTGACGTCGTCTACTACGGGCAGCATGGGCACGGTGATTTTGAGGAATCGGAGGCGGTCGCCAGCTTCATGGCGGAGCAAATTCTCGACTACATCTTTGGCGGCACTATTGACTGCTCGGTCTTTGTCCGTAGCGGTACCTTCGAGCATAAGTCTAACTGGTTGCCGGGGACGGATTACTGGGAGGATGACCTGGGCAGCGTTCTGGTGGATAGCGGGCGGATAGAGCACTTTAACGAGTCCTATTTCTGGTGGGAGGAGTGGCAGGATATGGTGGGGGAGTGCCCGGAAGGGAGCGAGCGCAGTAACTACCGGGTCAATGCGGTGAACCCCTATCTCTTTTTTACCGGTCTTAGCGAGTCGCGCTGGTTTTCCTCTTCGGACTCCGAGGATTGCCGTCTTTACATAAGGAGCTGGGCTGCCCCCAGAAACCGCGTCAAGGTGGACTGGAAGGTCTATCGGCAGGGGTTATTGCCCGAAGGGGTTGAGCGCGACCACTACGAAGTTGAGATATTCACTGGCACGCCACTGACCAGTATCAAGTACGTTAGCTGGCTGACCGACGACCCGCGTGACCTGAGGTTGCAGGTAATGTCGCAGGCGGAAAGCCCCTTCCGCTGGTTCCAGGCGGAGTGGCGGGTCTACGCCAAGGAAGCCAGGGAGAGGCAAATTATCGACGAGCTGTTTCTCAGCTCTCCGTCCTAGCCGGCTAGATTCCAAGCTCGTTTCGGGTCTGCGCCAGGCGTTCCAGGCTTTCCCGCGATATGATACCGACTACTTTATCGTTTTCCATGACCGGTATGTGGTCAACCCACTGCTCGTCCATCTGTCCCAGCACGCTTGAGGCCGACTGCTGCGGGTGGGCGAGCTTAAGCTGGCTGACGGAGGTCATGATTTTGTCCAGGTGAGCACCCCGATGCTTTTTCGATACCCGCTTTACATTCTCTACGGTAGCTATGCCCTCCAGTTTATCGCCGTCAACGATGAGGCAGTAGGGCTGACCGGTGGCCAGGATATGGTCATGGATGAGCTGGCTGACGGTGGACTGGATGCTGATGAGGGGGTATTCGTGGCTCATTATGTCCTCAGCCTTGACCGGTTGCAGGGCTTCGCGCATGATGGCCCGGCGGCGGCTCCGAGCAGCGGCAGACTGCAGGACCCAGCCGACGCCCACCAGCGTCAGCCCGTTGAACCACTGTAGCTCCGTAATCAGCAGCAGAATGCCGCCGGCGATAAAGAGCCAGCCGATAACCCAGCCGATGAGGCTGGTAATGCGGGTGGAGCGGTCGTAATTGCCGCTGACCCTCCAGAGCAGCGCCCGTAGCATCACGCCGGCATCCAGGGGAAAAGCGGGAATCAAATGAAAGAGAAAGAGCATGAAGAAGATGTAGGACATCCACTGGATAAGCACATAGGTAATCTCGCTGCCGGTGTTGAACAGTATGGCGTAAATCCCGTAAAAGATGCCGCAGAGCACCAGGGTGGAAAGGAGCCCCGTGGCTGCTAGCAGCAGCTCAAGGAGGGGGTTGGTTGACTCATGGCTTATCTCGGCTCCCCCGCCGAAGACGAACAGGGTGATACGTTTTACGGGGATGCCCCGGTTGATGGCGACGAGGCTGATGATAAAGGAGCGGATGCTTACCGATATGAGGAAGAGCAGGCTGGTGAGCAAGCCCAGGACTATCCTTTGCCAGAGGTGAAGCGCCTCGGGAAACTGGGTCACCATGATGGCGGTTATCAGGGCAAAAGCCAGCACCCAGGTATAGTGCAGGCGCAGGCTAACCCCGAAAATCCGCCCCATCTTAGGTAGCCCCTTCATACTTCTAAATATACCTTATTAAGCTACCCTTTGGGAAGCGTCTAGCGTTCAATCTGCACTAGGCGGTAGCGCAGCCTGCCGGCCGGCGCTGTTATCTCTACGGTATCGCCCTGCTTGCGCCCGATGACGGCTTTGCCTATAGGGGAATTAGTGGAAATCTTGCCCTTGACCGGGTCAACCTCGCGGGGGGAGACTATAGTGTAGCACAGCTCCTCGCCGGAGGCTTCGTCGCGCAAAACAATGTTGTTACCCACGCTGACGGTGGGGGCAGGCGCCTGTTTTTCGGCAATGATAGTGGCTGTTTTTAGGGTCTCTTCCAGCTCCATAATCCGCCCCTCTAGGTGTCCCCTTTCCTCTTTAGCCGCGTCCAGGGGGGCGTTTTCGCGAAAGTCTTTATCCGCCGCCGCCCGCCGCATATCCTCAATGACCTTTTCCCGACGGCTTTTAAGCTGGTCAAGCCCGGCTTTGAGCTTATCGTAGCCCTCCTGGGTCAGGAATGTAGGCGCTGTACTACGTCTTGAGGGGGAGGGGAGGGTTGTCTTGGTCTTCTTGGGCTTGAGCTGAGCCGCCAGGCTTGCCTTGTTCCAGCCCTGCTTGCGGGCGTAGCTCAGGAAGGCTCGTACCGTCTCAATATGGCTCAGGTAGCCGGTGTGCGAAGACGATAGCCGGGCGGCATAGTCGGCTACCTCGCGGGGGGTAAGCTCGGCAAAGGGGCGTTCCCAGCCGTACCAGCGCACGAACCCGTATATCGCCTGCTGGCCGGCTTCGCCTTCCTTGGGGGGAAGGGTGGCCAGAAAGCTGATGGCGGCTTCACCCAGGCTCGGATTATGTCTGGTAGTCATTTCGCTGCCCCTTTCACAATCTTCAGGGCAACCTCAGCGGCTCTTCGGCCCGAAAAGAGCATGCCGCCGAAGGTGGGGCCCATACGGGGCAGCCCAAAGACGCTGGCTACGGCCATACCGGCCACAATTAAGCCGGGATAGACCTCGCTGGTGCGCTCGACGACGGCTTCCTCCGATTTTTCAATCCAGAGGGCGCCTTCCCCCTTTACCTTGAGCATATCGCGCTGCACTAGCTTCTTGACTACGTCGGCTTCATGGCCGGTGGCGTCAATGACCACCTTTGCCTCCAGGGGGACGGGGTCAAGGGCGGCAATCTCTCTGGGGAGGTGGTTTACCGCACTCCAGTTGACCACTACACCCGCGATGCGTTTGTCCTCGCGGACAACGATGTCTTCGACATAGGTCAGGCTGAAAATCTTGGCTCCGGCGGCACAGGCGGCGGCGATGAGGCTGGCGCAGGCGTGGGGGGCATCGGCGACATATAAGCCCTCGCCCGCCGCTGAGTAGGGCGCCCCCAGCTCGTCGAGGAACTCCTGGGCGGGCGCCCTGAGGGTAAACTTGTTCATAAAGTAGCCACCGACCCAGAAGCCGCCGCCCAGATAGTTGTTGCGCTCTATAATTACTACTTTAAGCCCGGCCTTAGCCAGGTCGCGAGCCGCCACCAGCCCGGCGGGCCCAGCGCCAACAACAATGACATCGCTTTCGACGTACTCTTCAAACTGCTTGAGGAAGCTTCTAACGATAGCTCTGGTGACATCTCCCTCTCTGGTCGGGTGAAATAGCGGCATCTTAAATTCTCCTCTCTGTCGCTAACACTTGATTGCCGAGATACCCAGGTACTTTTCCACCAGTTCCATGGCGCAGAACTGCCCGCACATGCTACAGGCTTTGCCCACCGAGCTATGCTTGGCGTGGACGCGGCGGGCTAGCGTCGGATTTAGTGCAAGCCGTGCCTGCTCTTCCCAGTCCAGCTTCTTTCTGGCTACCGCCATCTGCCGGTCCTGTTCGGCAGCGCCCTTAACGCCTTTAACGATGTCGGCGGCATGGGCAGCGATGCGTGAGGCGATGACGCCTTCTCTGACGTCCTCCGGGTCGGGGATGGAGAGGTGCTCGGCGGGGGTTACGTAGCAAAGGAAATCGGCGCCAGCGGCGGCGGCGATAGCCCCGCCGATAGCCCCGGTGATGTGGTCGTAGCCGGCGGCAATATCAGTGACCAGCGGCCCCAAAACGTAGAAGGGCGCGCCCTGGCAGATAGCCTTCTCCAGCTTGACGTTGGCTTCAATATGATTCAGGGGCAGGTGACCGGGGCCCTCGACCATCGCCTGGACGCCAGCCTGGCGGGCACGGGTTACCAGCTCGCCGATAGCCAGTAGCTCTTCTACCTGAGCCTGGTCGGTGGCGTCAGCCAGGCAGCCGGGGCGCATGCCGTCGCCCAGGCTGAGGGTGACATCGAATTCCCTGGCTATCTCGAGCAGGCGGTCATAATTCTCGTAGAGGGGGTTTTCGCGGTCGTTGTGCAGCATCCAGCCGATGAGAAAGGCACCGCCCCTGGATACGACGTCAGCTACCCTTCCTTGCTGCTTGAGGCGGTCAATAGCGGCGCGGGTAACGCCGCAGTGCACGGTCATAAAGTCAACGCCGTCTCTGGCGTGCTCTTCGATAGCGGCGAAGATGTCTTCAACGCTCATCTTAACGATAGCGCCGTGGCTGGCGATGGCTTCGATTCCGGCCTGGTAGACGGGCACTGTGCCTATGGGCAGGGTGCTGGCGGCAATGATTGCCCGCCTGATGGCCGATATATCACCGCCGGTGGATAGGTCCATAACGGTATCGGCGCCGCTTTCGATAGCTACCTTGAGCTTTTCCAGCTCGGTGTCGGTATCGCCGAAGTCGGAGGAGGTGCCGATATTGGCGTTGACCTTGGTCTTTAAGCCCCGGCCGATGCCGCAGGGGACGAGGTTTTCGTGCCTGATGTTGGCCGGGATAACTATCGTTCCCTCAGCCACCCCCCACCGAATGACCTCTGCCTCCACGCCTTCGTGCTCTGCCACCGTAATCATCTGTGGGGAAATTTTGCCTTCTCTAGCCAGTTTTAGTTGTGTCATGGCTACCTCCTCCAAAAAACAATAAAACCAAGGATTTAAAGCGATTAAACTAAACCCTTGGTTTCTGTCATTGCTGCTTCCCTCCGCTCGTATTACCGAGATCAGGTTCCAAGGGTTGGCGCTTAATCCGCCTCTCAGCCTTTTATAGCACCCCTAGCTGTATTCAGTTATTGTCTATACTAAAAATATAGCATAAAGGGGAGTGAAATGCAAAGTGGGTTTCTCCCCCCACCCCCAGGTAGTTTTTCCCACACCAACCCGCCCACAAACGTCTTTCAAAGGGGGGCTTCGCCCCCTTGAGAACCCCCCAAATATAGGGTGGGGTTGAGGGACGTAACCTGGAAGGAATTCTAGAGGGAGAATCCCCTCTAAGGGTGGGTAGGGTGGGTCTGAAAAACGCACGCTGACAAAGTGGAGTGGGTATTGGATGGGAAAAATTAGCTAGGGGTGGGGAGGTAAGCGCTAACCTGCTTTCTTAAGACTGGCTTCAAGCCGCTTGATGTCTTCGGGGAGGCCATGATAGGTCTTTTTGCCGGCCTTCTTTTTAGCCAGAAATCCCTTCCGCTCCAGTGCCCATAGTGACCACCGAATAGCGGCCGGGTTTTTCTCCTTAAGCTCTCCGTAAAGCTTATCATCATTGTAAGAGAACGCCTCTCCTTTGTGGCGCTCAAAAAAGCCCAGCACCCTTTGCTGGAGCGGTGATAGGGTATCTCTTGTTTTTTCCTCGTTGTGTTGCTTGATTATTTCCTTAATCTTCACTACTGTCCACCTCCGATTCACTGATATTCACATTATAAAATACTTTTATATTACTTGTCAAGTGCTTATTTGCACTGTCTTTTCGATTGCCTTATGGCCTGGGAAAAGGTGGTATAATTCCAGCTATGGAGAGGCTTGAAGCGGGGGCTAAGAAGCTGGGTATTGAGCTTACACCCAGTCAGCTTGAGCAGTTCGACGCCTATTATCGGGAACTGGTGGACTGGAATAGGCAGATAAACCTGACAGCTATCACCGATTACGAAGAGGTGCAGCTAAAACACTTTCTGGATTCGCTCACTGTGAGCCTGGCCTGGCAGCCAGGCAGGGGCAACAACGTCATCGATGTGGGTACAGGCGCGGGCATACCGGGGATACCGCTGAAAATCGCTTTTCCTGACATAAAGCTGGTCTTGCTCGAGGCTACGGCTAAAAAGGTCTCTTTTTTGCATCACATCAGGGAGAAACTGGGCTTAGACGACGTCGAAATCATAGTCGGGCGGGCGGAGAAGGTCGCTTACGTGCCTGGCTATCGTGAGCACTTTGACCTTGTGCTCTCTCGAGCGGTGGCGCCTCTGCCCACGCTCGTAGAGTTGACCCTGCCTTTTTGCGCCCTCGGCGGCAGCTTCATCGCCCAGAAGAAGGGGAGCGTTGACGAGGAGATTAGCCGTGCCGATAAGGCGATTTCTATACTGGGTGGCAAGCTGCGTGAGGTCAAAAGAATTGAGCTTGAGGAGTTCGCCGACGAGCGCTACCTGGTAATAATCGATAAAATAGCGCCGACGCCCGAAGAATATCCCCGCCGACCCGGTGTGCCCGGGAAGAGGCCGCTGGTGTGAAGATAAAATGAAATATGGTCAGGATGAAATTGCCCCCAAAATACAGGAGGAGATGAAACGGTGCGGCTACAAAGCCAGAACCGTGTCCATAATACACCTGCCGGAGGTGCAGGAAGCCGTCGGGGGGCTGGTCAGGCAGGGATTGTTGAATAAGCGATTATATGAAGGATGGCATTTCTATCTAGATACTAACAAAAACCTGCCTGAGGCGAAAACTATTGTCGTCGTGGCCATGCCCCATCCCATTACTCGTGTCTGGTTCGAATACAAGGGAAGCGCCTATCCCGCGGATATCCCGCCGGATTATTTTGCCCAAAAAGCCGAATCTCGCGCCGAAGCCGTTCTAAACAGTGTGCTGAAACCTGCCGGATACAGAATAGCCAGGGCTCATCTGGCGCTGAAAACGCTGGCGGTGCGCAGCGGACTGGCTAAATATGGTAGAGACAATGTCGCTTATGTTTCAGGGATGGGCAGTTTGTGTACGTTGGTCGCCTTCTATACCGATTGGTTCGGTGAAGAGGATAACTGGCAGGAAGCTAAAGCCATGAAAGCCTGTGAAAATTGTTGGCTCTGTCGTGAGAACTGTCCGACGGGAAGCATTCCCGTTGACCGTTTTCTGATTCACGCTGAAAACTGCCTGGGTTTTCTCCAGGAGATGGAGCCGGGTTTTCCCTATTGGGTTCAGCTTCAACCCGACTGGCACAATGCCCTCATCGGGTGTATGCGCTGTCAATTCGTGTGTCCTGTGGACAAACCCTATCTAGGCAAGATTGCGGAGGGCCCATCTTTCTCTGAAGAAGAGACCGTCCTGATTCTGAATAAAACACCTCTGGAGAATTTATCTCCAGAGACCCGTCAGAAGCTGGAGATTCCCGATGGGCTTTACCCGCGCGTGGCGCCGAACCTGAGCGCTCTGATTGAAAAACAAACTAAACAAGAGTAAAATACGACTATGAAAAGTCATAGTGGAAATAAGGATAAGAGTGTGGAAACCGGCACCTGGAAGGTGAAGACGGGCCTGGCCCAGATGCTCAAGGGCGGGGTGATTATGGATGTGGTTACCCCGGAGCACGCCCGAATCGCCCAGGAGGCGGGCGCCTGCGCGGTGATGGCGCTGGAGAGGGTGCCCGCCGACATTCGCGCTACCGGTGGCGTGGCTCGTATGGCCGACCCCGCCGTCATTGAGGCAATAATGAAGGCGGTATCGATACCGGTGATGGCTAAGTGCCGCATCGGGCACTTTGTCGAGGCTCAGGCGCTGGAAGCCCTGGGCGTTGACTATATCGACGAGTCCGAAGTATTGACTCCCGCCGACGAGAGCCATCACGTCTGGAAGCACGATTTTAAGGTCCCCTTCGTCTGCGGCTGCCGCGACCTGGGGGAGGCATTAAGGCGCATCGGGGAGGGAGCGGCGATGATTCGCACCAAGGGCGAAGCCGGCACGGGCAACATCGTCGAGGCGGTGAGGCATATGAGAGCGGTCATGGACGGCATACGCAAGCTGGTGAATATCCCTCAGGAGGAGCTGATGGCGGCGGCTAAAGAGCTGAGCGCCCCCTTTGAGCTGGTGGTCGAGGTGCATAAGACAGGCAAGCTGCCCGTGGTCAACTTTGCCGCAGGTGGAATAGCGACTCCGGCCGATGCTGCCCTGATGATGCAGCTTGGCGCCGAGGGCGTTTTCGTCGGCTCAGGCATCTTCAAGTCCAGCAACCCCGAGGTCAGAGCCAAGGCTATCGTCGAGGCGTCCACCCACTATCAGGACCCTAAGATTATCGCCGAGGTCTCCAAGAATCTGGGAGAAGCCATGCCCGGATTGGATATAAAGCAAATCCCCACCGAAGAACTGCTGGCGCACCGGGGGTGGTAAGATGAGAATCGGCATCCTTGCCTCGCAGGGAGCCTTTGTTGAGCATATCGCTGCATTACGCCGACTGAAGGTAGAGGCTTTGCCCGTCCGCCTGCCCATGGAGCTTAACGGTTTGGACGGGCTTATTATTCCCGGCGGTGAGAGCACCGCCATCACCAAGCTGATGCTTAGCTCCAACCTTACCGAGGAGATAAAAAGCCTCGCCCGGAAGGGAATGCCCATATTCGGCACCTGCGCCGGCATGATAGTTCTCTCCACCAAGAATTCCGACCAAGACGTAGCCCCTCTGGGGCTGATGGACATAATCGTCAAGCGCAACGCCTTTGGCCGACAGGTAGATAGCTTCGAGACTGAGCTTTCTATACCCGTGCTGGGGAAAAAGCCCTTTCCCGCCGTTTTTATCCGAGCCCCGCTAATCGAACGGGCGAACAGTAATGTATCGATACTGGCCCGTCTTCCCGACGGCACTATTGTCGCCGCCCGGCAGGGCAATCTACTTGTTTCCGCCTTTCACCCCGAACTGACCGATGACTTGAGGTTCCACCGCTATTTCCTGGATATCGTGGGAGGTAAATAAGTCTTTTAAGGAGGCGCCTTGCAGAAGGTAATCACCGACGACCTTGAGGCAATGGTGGACATCCTGCCCTCGCATATCCGCCAGCCGCTGCGCCGCCAGAAAGACATCAGGGAGCTCCTGGAGGTGATCCTCGACCTGGGGCGCACTCCTGAAGCCCGTTTCTTGAAGCGTGAGGTGGTCCTCGGCTCCAAAGAGGTCGACGAAGCCGATATCGACTACGTAGCTTCACGCGTCAGTAGCTTCGGCGACGACAACCGCGCCGGCATCGAGCGCACCCTGCACCGCATCTCGGCCATCCGCAACCGCAAGGGGCGCATCATCGGGCTGACCTGCCGCGTGGGCCGGGCCGTCTTCGGCACGATAAAGGTTATCGAAGACCTTATCCAGTCGGGCAAGAGCGTGCTCCTTTTAGGTCGCCCGGGTGTGGGCAAGACGACCATGCTGCGCGAGGTAGCGCGCGTGCTCGCCGACGACATGAAAAAGCGGGTTATCATCGTCGATACCTCCAACGAGATCGCCGGCGACGGCGATATTCCCCACCCCGCTATCGGCCACGCCCGAAGGATGCAGGTAACCACGCCTACCATGCAGCACGCCGTCATGATTGAAGCCGTGGAGAACCACATGCCTGAGGTAATCGTCATCGACGAAATCGGCACCGAGCTCGAAACCCAGGCAGCGCGGACCATCGCCGAGAGGGGCGTGCAGCTTGTCGGCACGGCGCACGGCAACACCCTGGAAAACCTGATGATGAACCCCACCCTGGCCGACCTTATCGGCGGTATCCAATCAGTAACGCTGGGCGATGAGGAAGCCAAGAGAAGGGGCACCCAGAAGTCAATACTGGAGAGAACGTCGGCGCCTACCTTCGATATCGTGGTCGAGATTCAGGACTGGGATAAAGTAGCTATTCACCCCGATGTCGGCGACGCCGTTGATGCTTTGCTGCGGGGTAATCCCATAGCTGCCGAGGTGCGCTGGCTTGACGAGTCGGGTGAGGTCAGGACTAAAAGAGAGGAGCCAGCGGCCCGGGAGAAGCCCATTCCCATTAAGCCGCAGGTTGGCGGCAAGGCTATGCCCAAGCTCTACCTCTTCGGAGTGAACCGGGGGCGGATAGAGCAGGTGGCTAAGGATATGCAGCTTCGCCCTGAGGTCGTGGCTAACCTTAAGGAAGCCGACCTCTTCGTTACCTCTAAAGCCTACTACCGACGCAAACCGCAGAAGGTCGGCGACGCCGAAGCCTTAAAACTGCCTATCTATGTCCTCAGGAGCAACACACCGGCCCAAATCAGGCAGCTTTTGGATACCGTCTATCCCGGGACTGGCGGCGAGAAGCAAAATCGGCTTAAGATTGCCCTCGGTGAGGCGGAAGAAGCCGTGGGGCGGGTGAGAGAAGGGGAGGGGTCGATAGAATTAAGCCCGCAGAGCGCCTATATACGGAGGCTGCAGCACCTGCTTGCCCAGCGCAGCCACCTTTCTTCGCAGAGCACGGGTAAAGACCCGAATAGAAGGGTGAGGATATATAAGGGGTAAGGAGTGGCTTGACTATGGGCGAGATGACAGCCCAGGAGTGGAATAAAAAGGGTGTCGCCTTGACCTCACTCGGCGAATACGAGGACGCCCTGGAGGCCTATAACCAGGCTGTCGAGCTAGACCCGCTATTTGTCGGCGCCTGGCACAACAAGGGGCTCGTTCTGACCAAGCTGGGCAAATATGAGGAAGCCCTGGAGGCTTTCATCAGGGTCACGGGGATAAACCCGCAGGATGCCGGTGCCTGGTTTAATAAGGGGGAAGTCCTCAAAGAGCTGGGACGATATGAAGAAGCGCTTGATATCTACGATGCCGCTGTTGAGATAGACCCGCGCCATTTCGCTGCCTGGTACAGCAAGGGGATGCTGCTTAAAGAGCTGGAGAGGTACGAGGAAGCGCTTTACGCCTTCAACAAGGCCGTAGAGATAAACCCGCAGGATGCGGCGGCCTGTCATAACCGTGGGGGCGCCCTGGCTATGCTCAAGAGGTACGAAGAGGCGCTGGACGCCTTTAACGATACCATCAAGCTGACCCCGCAGGATGCGGTTGCCTGGTATAACAAGGGAGACGTCCTTAAAGAGCTGGAAAGATACAAAGAGGCGCTGAACGCCTTCAACAAAGCCATCGAGCTGGACCCGCAGGACGCGGCGGCCTGGTACAGCAAGGGGGATGTCCTCAAGAAACTGGGTGGTTATAAAGAAGCGCTGGATATCTATGATACCGCTATTGAGATAGACCCGCGGCATTCGGCTGCCTGGTATAACAAGGGGGCGCTGCTTAAAGAGCTGGGCCAGTATGAGGAAGCGCTGAATGCCTTCGACAGGGCTGTTGAGCTGGACCCGCAGGACGCGACGGCCTGGTACAACAAGGGGGACGTCCTTAAAGAGCTGGGTAGGCATGAAGAGGCGCTTGACGCCTTCAGCCGGGCCGTTGAGTTAAACCCGCAACATTTCGCTGCCTGGTACAACAAGGGGGATGTCCTTAAGCAGCTGGAAAGGTATGAGGGAGCGCTTGACGCCTTCAACGAGGCTGTTGAGCTCAAACCGCGGCGTTCGGCTGCCTGGTATAACAAAGGGGATATCCTGAAGCAACTGGAAAGGTATGAGGAGGCGCTGGACGCCTTCGACAAGGCCTTGGAGATGAACCCGCAGGATGCGGCCGCTTTTCATAGCCGGGGGGATGTCCTGGCCAGGCTTAACCGGTACGAAGAGGCGCTGGAAGCCTTCAACAAAGCCATTGTGCTTGACCCGCAGGACGCCAGTGCCTGGTATAGCAAGGGGGATGTCCTTAAGGAGCTGGAAAGGTACGAGGAAGCGCGGGGCGCCTTCAACCGGGCTGTGGAGATAAACCCGCGATATTTCGCTGCCTGGTATAGCCAGGGTATGCTGCTCAAGAAGCTGGAGAAGTCCCGGGAAGCACTGCATGCCTTCGACAAAGCCATTGAGATAAACCCGCAGGATGCGGCTGTCTGGTATAACCGGGGAGACGTCCTGAAACGGCTGGGCCGCTATGAGGAGGCTCTGGAGAGCTACGAAGCGGCTATTGACCTAAGCCCGCGCCATTTCGCTGCCTGGTACAGCAAGGGGATGCTGCTCAGGGAGATGGGCAGCTATGAGGAGGCGCTTTACGCCTTCACCAGGGCTGTTGAGATAAACCCGCAGGATGCGGCGGCCTGTCATAACCGGGGAGGTGCTCTGGCTATGCTCAACCGTTACGAGGAGGCGCTGGACGCCTTCAACAGGGCTGTTGAGCTGGACCCGCAGGACGCGGCGGCCTGGTATAACAAGGGGGTCGTTCTGGAACAGCTCGGCAACCCCGACGACGCCCAGGCGGCTTATTCAGAGGCGGTTAAGATAGACCCCCAGTACGCCGAGATGCAGAGTTGACGAGGTACCAGATGTCCCTGTTTATTACCTTTGAGGGAGGGGAGGGGGGTGGCAAGAGCGTTCAGGCTAGGGCGCTCTACCGAAGACTCTCAAAGCTAAATATACCCGTGCTGCTGACCCATGAGCCGGGCGGCACCCCCTTTGGTAAGAGGATAGGGCGCTGGCTGAAGTGGGCACAGAACACCGATATATCACCGCTGACTGAGCTGATGCTGTTTAACGCTTCCCGCGCCCAGCTGGTGGCCGAGGTCATAAAACCAGCGCTAGCCAATGGTAAGGTAGTTATCAGCGACCGCTTTGACGATTCTACTACCGTCTATCAGGGCTACGGGCGGAAGCTGGACCTGCCTATGGTCAAGGCGGTAAATAGGGCGGCAACGGGGGGGGTAACGCCCACTCTGACCGTGCTTCTGGACGCACCGGTGGAGACCTGTTTTGCCCGCAAGGGCGAGTGTAAGCGTGACCGCTTTGAGCAGGAAGCCATAGCCTTCCACAATCGGGTGAGGGAGGGCTATCTCAAGCTGGCCAAAGAGGAACCGAAACGATGGCTGGTGGTGGACGCCAGCCAGTCTAAAGCTAGAATAGCCGAGATTGTCTGGCAAAGGGTGAGCCAGCTGCTTCCCAAAGCTTAAAAACCACCATATTGTCCCGCTGACGATTTTCTCTAGATACGAGAGGTGCTTGATGGCAAAAATGGAGCTGGAGAAGGGCTATTCCCAGAACGGTCTGCCCTACGTGCGCCTGGGCAACAGCTCGCGCAAGCTGATTGTCTTCAGCGGGCTGGATTTCGAGCACAAGCCGCCGTCGGGCTTCAATCTCTATATGTGGAAGTCTAAATTCAAGAACCTGAGTCGTGGCTTTACCGTCTATCTGGTGAGCCGAAAGCCGGGTATGCCCCTGGGTTATACCTTTTGGGATATGTCCAACGACTACGCCGTGATGATAAAGGAAGAATTAGGCGCGCCCATTGACGTTATGGGGATGTCGACGGGAGGGGTTATCGCCCAGTACTTCGCCATCGACCACCCACAGCTTATCCGCCGTTTGGTGCTGGCCATGACCGGCTATCGTCTGACTGAGGCAGGCGCTGAGTTACAAAGGCGTATGGGCGAGCTGGCGCGCCAGGGCAAGTGGCGGGCGGCTTACGCCGCCATGATGCCCGCCGTTTTCCCCAGGGGGATAAAGAAATACCTTTTCCGGTGGTTTGTACGGCTTTTCGGCAGTATAGGCGCACCTGAAAGCCCTTCGGACGGGCTGATCGAGATTGAGTGCGAGGACAAGCACGACTTCTGGAGAAGATTGCCCGACATCAAAGTACCCACACTGGTCATCGGCGGCGACGAGGACTATTTCTATCCCATCGCCGAGACGGCGGAGAGGATAGGCAACGCCAGGCTGGTTCTCTACGAGGGTTATGGGCACAACGTCATCTTCAGCAGGGGCCGCCAGTTCGATAAAGACGTCTGGGATTTTCTGACCGAGGGGGGCTAAAAGAGTGGCCAAGCGGGTCGCCGTGGCTATGAGTGGGGGAGTGGACTCATCGGTGGCGGCAGCGCTTTTGAAACAGGCTAGATACGAGGTCAGCGGCGTTTATATGAGGCTGGGGGACATTATGTCTAGTAACCTGGAGGCACTGGAGCGCACCTGTCAGCTTCTGGGGATACCTCTTTATAAGATAAATCTGGAGAAGGAGTTCAAGCAGCTGGTCATCGACTACTTCTGCCGGGAATACGGCAGGGGAAGGACACCCAACCCCTGTATTGTTTGTAATCAGTATATAAAGTTTGGCATCCTGCTGGAGAAGGCGTTAGGGATGGGAGCAGACTACTTCGCCACGGGCCATTATGCCCGCGTTGAAGCCACTCCGGAAAGCTACAGACTGAAAAAAGCGGTTGACATAACGAAAGACCAGAGCTATTTTCTGTACACCCTGGGACAGGAACAACTGCGTAATCTGCTCCTGCCACTGGGGGAATTGACCAAGGAAAGGGTCAAAGATATAGCCAGGGAGCTTGAGTTGCCCGCCAGCGAGAACCGTGACAGTCAGGATGTTTGCTTTATCCCCGGTAACGATTACCGAGCCTTTATTGCCGAAAAAGTGCCTCTCCAGGCAGGGGAAATAGTTGACATAAATGGAATAGTTTTGGGCAAACACGAGGGTTTAGCCCTTTATACAGTGGGCCAGAGACAGGGCCTGGGGCTGACTTCGGAGGAGCCGCTTTACGTGCTCAAAATAGACGCTGAGAGCAACAAAATCATTGTGGGGAGTAGGGAACAGGCTTTACATAATGTATTGGTTGCCCGTAACTTAAGCTGGATTTTGGGCCGGTCTCCAAAAGTGCCGATGGAGCTAACGGCTAAGATTCGCTATCAGGCGCCCGAAGCCGCCGCTGAGCTTTATCCCGGGGGCGATGGTGTCGAAATACGCTTTAGTGAGCCGCAGTCGGCGGTGGCACCGGGGCAATCGGTGGTCTTCTACCAGGGCAACGAAGTACTGGGCGGGGGTATAATTGATGCCGTCCTTTATTGAAGAAGAGCAACTGGCGGCGCAGGGCTACCGTCTCATCGCTGGCGTTGACGAGGCGGGGCGGGGGGCGCTGGCGGGACCCGTAGTCGCCGCCGCCGTCATCCTACCTAGTAATGTAGAAGTCGCTAGTCTGGCCGAGGTGAGGGACAGCAAGCTGCTCAGCCCCGCCAAACGCGAAATGCTCCACCGCCATATCTACGAGGTGGCTATTTCGGTGGGGGTGGGGGTGACGCCGCACTCGATTGTTGACAGCCAGGGAATCGTCCGAGCCACCCGCATCGCCATGAAGCAGGCTATAGAGCGGCTTTCGCCCTCCCCGGAGTCGCTGCTGATTGACTACCTGCGCCTGCCCGAGGTCAGGCTTCCCCAGAAGGGCATTACCCACGGCGATAACCTGTGCTTTTCCATCGCCTGCGCCTCGATTATCGCCAAGGTGGCCCGGGACCGTATCATGATAGAATTCGACAGGCACTTTCCCGGCTACGGAATGGCCCAGCATAAGGGCTACGGTACCCGTCAGCACGTCGCCTGCCTTTTGCGGCTGGGCGCTTGCGCCATCCACCGCCGCAGTTTCCGGCCGGTGAGGGAGATAACACAGGGACTATTCAGCGAGGCTGCTATTTTAAAGGAGGATTTGGATGAACAAGAGCGAGATTCTGGCTTTCTTGAACGAGAACCCGACCTGCTATCTGGCTACAGTGGAGGGGAATAAGCCGCACGTGCGCGCTATGGGCATGGTTAAAGCCGATGAAAACGGCATCATAATCGAGACCGGCACCTTCAAAGATGTGTATAAACAGATGGCGGCCAACCCCAACGTGGAGCTTTGCTTCTTCAACGCCAAGGCGGGTACGCAGATAAGAGTGAGCGGCGCCGTCGAGCCAGTGGACGATATAGAGTTGAAGAAGGAGATAGTCGTCCAGAGGCCGTTCTTAAAGCAGCGGGTAGCCGAAGGTGGCTATGAAGCCATGGGGGTCTTCCGGTTGAAGGGCCAGGCCTACGTCTGGAGTTTTCAGACTGCCGCCGAGCCCAAGAAATACGTGCAGCTGTAGGGGGATTGACTAGTAAATAGCGAAGGTATTGTTTCCCACCCTAGCCCGCCCAGAAACGTCTTTCAAGAGGGGGCTTTTACCCCTCTTGGACTCCCCCAATAGGGGTGGGGCGTAACCTCGAAGGGGGATATAAAAGGGGTACCACCCTTATAGGGTGGGTTTTGGGTGGGAAATTGGACCTTGGGAGAGGCATGAAGCGCCGAGAGACGGGCATACTGGGTGAGAAGCTGGCCAAGGATTACCTCAAGAAGCGGGGCTACCGCATCCGCGAGAGCAACTACCGCTGCCCCGAGGGCGAGGTCGATATCATCGCCGAGCACGGGGACTACCTTGTTTTTATTGAGGTAAAGACGAGGCGGAGCCTTGAGTTCGGCAGCCCCGAAGAATCAATAACCGCCGAAAAGAGGGAAAGACTGAGAGCGGTGGCCGCCCACTACCAGCAGGCGCACGATAACCTTCCCCAGCTGTGGCGCATCGATGTCGTGGCCATAGAGCTTGGCTCGAAGAATAAGCCCTCGCGAATCGAGCTTTTCGAGAATGCCGTAGGCGAGGACTGAAGGCTTTTATCTTTGATTTGCCTGTGCTAGAATCTGCTTAAGATGCCAGACCAGAGACAGCGCATTATCGACGCCAACCTCAACCGCGCCGGCGAGGGGCTGCACCTGCTTGAGGAAATAGCGCGGATGATGCTCAACGACGCCGCGCTGACGCAGCAGCTAAAAGCCATCCGCCACGAAATCCTTAAGGGGGATTTAGCCTTCAACCAGCAGCTCGTCCAGTCGCGTGATTCAATGAGCGACGTCGGCTTCGATATCGAGGTGGGTGAGGATAAGCAGAGGGAATTGCCGATAACGGTGGTGGCTAACGCTAGGAGGGTACAGGAAGCGCTGAGAATACTGGAGGAGATGGCCAAAGTCCTGGGCACTACTCCAGAATTAGACGCTGACAAGTTCAAGCAAGCCCGCTTCGCCCTCTATACGATAGAGCAGGAATTACTGGCCAAGTTAACTCGCCAGGACAAGAAAAGCAGGCTGGTGGGACTTTATGCCATCATCGATAGCCAGTTTTTGGGCAAGCGTAACCATATCAAGGTCGCCGAGGAGCTGATTAGGGGTGGGGCTAACGTCATCCAGCTGCGCGATAAATTCACCCCTAAAGCTGAGCTATTGCCCATCGCTCAAAAGCTAAAGAAGCTCTGCGCCGAAAAGGGTGCTCTTTTTATCGTCAACGATTACCTCGATATAGCTTTAGCTTGCGGCGCCGACGGGCTGCACCTGGGGCAGGAAGATTTGCCTATATCTATTGCTCGCCGAATGCTGCCGATGGACATGATTTTGGGCGGCTCGGTGAACACCGTCGAGCAGGCTAAAGCAGCCGAAGCCGAGGGCGCTGACTACATTGCCGTAGGCTCGATGTATCCCACAACCTCCAAGGAGAAGCCAAAGGTGGTGGGGGTGGGCAGGCTGAAGCAGGTGAGGGGGGTGGTGAGTTTGCCCCTGGTGGCTATCGGTGGTATCAACAAGGACAACGCCACTGAGGTGGCGGCTAACGGCACCGACGCCGTGGCGGTCATTAGCGCCCTTCTGGGGGCTAAGGACATTGCCGAAGCCGCCCGGAAGATAATAAACAGCTTTGAGGCCGGAAAATGAGCGGACTGACCGATAACCTGGAGCCAATCGCCGACAAAATCAGGGATGAGCTGGCGGCAAAAGACGCTGCCAGAGAGAAGGTGTTACCAAAGTGCCGCGACGCTATACGGAACTGCAGCCAGGCGATACGCGCCGTCCACCGCCAGGAGTTCGACAAAGCCCGAGAACTGCTAAAGTCTGCCCGCAAGCTCTTAAGCGAGGCTGAGAGTGCCTTTTCCGCTCATGATGAGCTGGGCTACGCCGGCTTTGTCCGCGACGCCCAGAAAGAGTTCGCCGAGGGCAGCGTTACGCTGGCGCTGGTGACAGGGAAGCCGCTGCCCACTCCGGAAGAACTGGGCGTCGATGCCGTCGCTTATCTTAAGGGAATGGGCGAGGCCGTCGGCGAGCTTAGGCGCTACCTGCTGGACAGTATGAGGCGGGGCGACCTCTCCAGTGGAGAGGAACTGCTGGCGGCTATGGACGATATCTACAACGTGCTGGTGACCATGGACTTCCCCGACGCCATCACCAGCGGCTTGCGCCATACCACCGACATGGTGCGTGGGGTGCTGGAAAGGACGCGCAGCGACCTGACGCTGGCTATGGGGCAGAAAGGGGTGGTGGATAGGCTCGACGAGCTATCCCGCGGGAAATAACTACCCCGTTATTTTACGTAAGCATAATGGCCTAGTTTTTCTTGACCATAATTTTCTGGTGTGTTAAGATAGTTTGATTTATCCAGTGCCTTTTTTCATTCTTCCCAGCGAATACGGAACTAAAGGAGGGCAAAGTGGAGCCCAAAATCGGAGTTTACATCTGTCATTGTGGTACTAACATTGGTGGGACGGTGGATGTAAAAGCGGTTACCGAATTCGCCAAGACCCTGCCCGCAGTAGCCGTTGCCCGGGACTATATCTATATGTGCTCCGACCCGGGGCAGGACCTTATCCGACAGGACATCAAGGAGTTGGGAATAAACCGCGTCGTGGTGGCATCCTGTTCGCCGACGCTGCACGAGCGGACCTACCGAAGGGTCTGTCAGGAGTCGGGCCTGAACCCCTACCTCTTCGAGATGGCTAACATCAGGGAGCACTGTTCCTGGATAACCGAGGACAAAGCCGCCGCCACCGAGAAAGCCAAGGCGCTGGTCAGCGCCGCGGTCAGGCGCGTTTACTACCAGGAGCCGCTGGAGACGAAAGAAGTACCAGTCAACCCCAATACCCTGGTGGTCGGGGGTGGGGTGGCCGGCATCCAGGCGGCGCTGGAGATTGCCGATTCCAAACATAAGGTCTATCTGGTGGAGAAGGAGCCCAGCGTCGGCGGGCACATGATACAGCTGGACAAGACCTTCCCCACCCTGGACTGTTCCGCCTGTATCCTGACCCCCAAGATGAGCCTGGTGGGTGCCCACCCCTATATCGAGCTGATGTCCTACAGCGAGGTGACTGGCGTCGAGGGCTACGTGGGCAACTTCAAAGCCAAGATAACCAAGAAAGCCCGCTACGTTGATGTGGACAAGTGCACCGGCTGCGGCGAATGCTCTGCCGTTTGCCCGGTTACGGTGCCTAACGAGTTTGACCTGGGCCTGGGCAACCGCAAAGCCATCTATCGCCCCTTCCCCCAGGCTGTGCCCAACGCCTTTACTATAGATAAAAGGGGCTTGCCGCCCTGCCGCGTGGCCTGCCCGGCCGGGGTTAACGCCCAGGGCTATGTCGCCCTTATTTCCCAGGGCAAGTTCAAGGAAGCGCTGGAGGTGCTGCGGCGGACGATGCCCTTTGCCGGTGTCTGCGGAAGGGTCTGCACCCACCCCTGCGAAAAGGACTGTGAAAGGGGCAAGGTTGACGAGCCTGTTTCCATCCGCTCGCTGAAGCGCTTTATGGCTGACTACGAGCTGAACACGGGGCGCGAGAAAGCCACCCCGATTGAGAGGACTAAAGAAGATAAGGTAGCCATTATCGGCTCGGGTCCGGCGGGCTTGGCCTGTGCCTACGACCTGATAAGGGAAGGCTACCCGGTTACCGTTTTCGAGGCTGCCCCCAAGGCGGGCGGGCTGCTGCGCTACGGCATCCCCGAATACCGCCTGCCCGACAAGGTGCTGGACAACGAAATCAGCTACCTGGAGGAGCTGGGGGTGGAGATAAAGCTCAACAGCCCGGTGAAGAAGTTCGAGGACGTCTTCAACCAGGGCTATCAGGCCGTATTCCTGGCGGCTGGCGCCTGGGTGAGCCAGAAGATGGGTATCCCCAACGAAGACGCCAAGGGCGTGCTTCATGCCCTCGACTTCCTGAATAAGGTGAACTCGGGAACCAAGGTCAAACTCGGCGATAGGGTGGCCGTTATCGGCGGCGGTAACGCCGCTATCGACGCCGCCAGAGTGGCTAAGAGGCTGGGAGTCAAAGAGGTTAACATCGTCTATCGGCGCTCAAGAGCCGAGATGCCCGCCGAAGCCAGCGAGATTAACGAAGCCGAACGGGAAGGCGTAAAGCTGCACATCCTGGCGGCACCGGTGGCGGTTGTCGCCAAGGGTGATAAGGTTAGCGGTATCAAGTGCATCAAGATGGAATTGGGCGAGCCCGACGAGAGCGGACGGCGGCGCCCGGTGCCGGTTAAGGGCTCTGAGTTCGAGATGGACGTCGATAATGTTATCTTCGCCGTGGGGCAGGGCGTTGACAAGGAAAAGCTGCCCAAGGAGCTGGAATATACGGGGTGGGGGACGGTGGTTGTTGACGCCACCACCCTGCAGACCAATATCGAAGGCGTTTTCGCCGGCGGGGACGTGGTTTCGGGTCCTTCGGACGTTATCGCCGCTGTCGCTGCCGGTAAGGAAGCGGCTATATCTATAGACCGTCACCTCAGGGGCGTTGACCTGAAAGAGGGCCGACCCATTCCCAGGGAAAAGGTAAAAGACGTGCCCAAAGAGGGGGTGGCCGCCAAGCTGAGGCAGGATATGCCCACGCTGGAGGTGAGCAAGCGAGAAGGCTTTGCCGAGGTCGAGCTGGGCTTCGACGAGAAGGCGGCTATTGAGGAAGCCAAGCGCTGCTTAAACTGCGGCGTTTGTTCGGAGTGTATGGAGTGCGTCAAGGCCTGCCAGGTCGGCGCCATCGACCAGGATATGAAAGATGAGACGATAGAGGTGGAGGTGGGCAATATCATCGTCGCCACCGGCTACGATGCCTTTGACCCGACCCCGCTCTACCAGTACGGCTACGGACGGCTGGATAACGTGCTCACCGCCTTAGAGTTCGAGAGGATGATTAACGCCTCGGGGCCCACGGCGGGTGAGGTATTTCTTAAGGACGGCTCCCACCCCAAGACGGTGGGCATCATCCACTGCGTGGGTAGCCGCGACGAGAACTACCACGAGTACTGCTCGCAGGTATGCTGCATGTACTCAATGAAATTAAGCCACTTGATAAGGGAGCACGTGCCTGGCTCTCAGGTCATTGAGTTCTACATCGACCTCAGGTGCGTGGGCAAGGCCTTTGAGGAGTTTTACAACCGCGTTCTTAAAGAGGGGACGATGTTCGTCCGCGGGCGTCCCGGCGAGGTAACCGATATCGCCGAGACCCCGGAGGAGGAAGGCAAGCTCATTATCGTCGGCGAGGACACCCTTGTCGGGCGTCAGCGCCGCGTGCCGGTGGACATGGTGGTCCTGAGCACCGCCCTGCAACCGAGGGCGGACGCCGATAAGGTCGCCCACCTGTTCTCTATCAGCCGCAGCGCCGACGGCTTCTTCCTGGAGAAGCACCCCAAGCTGGACCCGGTGGCGACCATGAGCGACGGCATTTTCGTCGTCGGCTGCTGCCAGTCGCCCAAGGATATTCCCAACAGCGTGGTGCAGGCTTCGGCGGCGGCGGCACGGGCGCTGGCTATGATTAGCGCCGGCTCGATAGAGATCGAGGCGGCTACCGCCGAGGTCAACGAGGAGCTTTGCTCCGGCTGTAAGACCTGCTCCGACCTTTGCCCATTCCACGCCATTTCTTTCGACGAGGAAAAGAAGGTGAGCCGAATCAACGAAACGCTTTGCAAGGGCTGCGGCGTCTGCGTCGCCGCCTGTCCCAGCGGCGCCATTAAGGGCAAGCACTTTACCGCCGAAGAGCTTCTGGCTGAGATAGAAGGGGCTCTGGTATAATCGAGCCTTAGGACATAGAGAAAAGGAGGCGTCTCGATGGCTGACACAACGGTCAAATCTCCGCCTGCCGCCGTGGCGAGCTTTATTGATGAGGTCTGCTCCATCCCCGGCGGCGAGGAGATTAATTCCTGTATCCAGTGCGGGGTGTGCACTGGCTCCTGTCCCACCGCCAACCAGTGGGACTACCCGCCGCGGCGGGTTATCGCCATGGTTAGGGCGGGCTTGAGGGACGAACTTTTATCCAGCAATTCGATGTGGTTCTGCGTCTCCTGCTATTCCTGCACGGTGCGCTGCCCACGGGACATTAAGCCTGCCGACATCATGCATGCGCTGGAGATTATCGCCCTCCGCAGCGGCAAGAGCACCAGAAAGAGCAACACGCCAATTATGTACCGCTGCTTCGTCGATTCCGCCCGCGGCAACGGGCGGGTCTATGAGCTGGGGATGATGATTAAGCTCTTTATGAAGACCAATCCCTTCGCCGCCCTGAAATTAGCGCCGGTGGGGTTGGGCTTGTTCCTTCATAAGAGGTTGCCGCTAAGTCCCAGCCGAATCAAGGACATAAGCGGGCTCAAAGCCATACTGAACAAAGCCAGGGAACTGGGAGGTGCCAAATGAAGTACTACAGCTATTACCCTGGTTGTTCGGCGGAGGCGACGGCATCTCCTCTGGGCATTTCGGTGCTCCCGGTAGCCAAGAAGCTGGATATGGAGCTGGCCGAGCTCGAAGACTGGAACTGCTGCGGCTCTACCCCTTACTGGTCGGTGGACAAACTGGAGGCGGCGGCTCTGGCCAGCCGCAACCTGGCGCTGGCTGAGAAGCGGGGCTTCGACCTGGTGACGCCCTGTTCCAACTGCTTCGTTATCCTTCACGAGACCAACAACCACCTGAAAAAGCTGCCCGACTTCAAGGATAAGGTGGATAGGGCGCTGGCGGCGGGCAAGCTGAAATACAACGGTAGCGTCAAGGTACGCCACCTGGCCGAAGTCCTCTATACCGATATTACCCCCGAGGGCATCGCCGCCAAAGTGACCAAGCCGCTTAAGGGCTTAAAGGTGGGTGCCTACTACGGCTGCCAGCTGGTGCGCCCCGACGGCTTTGACGACCCCGAGTCTCCCCACTCGCTGGACGAGATAATCACGGCTCTGGGTGCCGAGGCCGTTGACTGGGAGATGAAGGCGCGCTGCTGCGGCAGTTCGCTGGTTATGCCCGAACAGGAGGTCGCCCTGGGGCTGGTCAATAAGCTGCTCAAGAACGCCACCAAACACGGGGCGGAGTGCCTGATTACCCCCTGTCCCCTGTGCCAGATTAACCTCGACGCCTATCAGAGCCTGGTCAACAGCCAGTTTCATACCCATTACAACATCCCCGTGCTCTTCGTTACCCAGCTAATCGGGGTCGCTCTGGACATTCCCGCCAGCGAGCTGGCCCTTTCGGGGAACATCGTATCGCCGATGAGGGTTTTAGCCCCCTATCTCTAGTCATAGAGGGTAAGAAAATAACTGCCAAAGAAGGTTTGCCCTTCCGCTGGAGCTATGCCGCCGTCCCGCTGGTCGTTTTTCTCCTGCTGGTAGCTCTGACCGCCTATTTTTATCACCTTTTGCCCGCCGAGGTCGCCGTCCACTTTGAGAATGGTTTGCCCGACGGCTGGCTCAGCCGGCAATCTGTCCTCGTCCTGGCCCTGCTGCCCCAGTTCCTGCTGGCCCTGACAGGACTGGCCCTCGCCTGGGTTACCACTCGGATGGCGGCTCGCTCCTGGCCGACGGAGGGGACGAAAACAAACCCCAGAACCATCGTGGCCATTATGGGCAACATGGTAGCCCTGCCCCAGATTGTCTTCGGCTTTGCAATGGCCGATATTTTTGTTTACAATGCATACCAGATTCACCTGCCCGCCCTCTGGATATTGGCCCTGGTCATTATGGTGGCGGGGGGTATCGTTATCGGGGTGGTCTTTGTCCGGGCGATAAGGCGGGAGCGGAGCAGATAGCCATTAAGGAGCGATTTTGTGACTGAAGCCAGACCACTAGTTGATATGGAGAAACTGGTTTCCCTCTGCCGTCGGCGCGGTTTTATCTTCCCCAGCAGCGAAATCTACGGCGGACTTTCTAGCTGCTGGGATTACGGGCCGCTGGGGGTGGAGCTGAAGAAGAATATCAAAGACGCCTGGTGGCGGGCGGTAGTGCAGCAGCGCGACGATATGGTGGGGTTGGACTCAAGCATACTGATGCACCCTAGAGTTTGGGAGGCCAGCGGACACCTTGAGGGCTTTAGCGACCCGCTGGTGGAGTGCAAAGAATGCCATAAGCGCTGGCGTAGCGACGAGTTCAAGGCCGACAAATGCCCTGACTGCGGCGGCGAGCTTACCGAGCCCCGCTTATTTAACCTGATGTTCAAGACCTCGGTCGGGCCCGTCGAGGACGAAGCCAGCGTGGTCTATCTGCGCCCGGAGACGGCGCAGGGAATGTTCGTCAATTTCGAGAACATACTTACTACCACCCGAAAGCGGTTGCCCTTCGGCATCGCCCAGATAGGCAAGTCCTTCCGTAACGAGGTCACCACGGGCAACTTTATCTTCCGCTGCCGCGAGTTCGAGCAGATGGAAATAGAATTCTTCGTCAAACCGGGCACGGACAAAGAGTGGTTCGACTACTGGGTCGAGGAGAGGCTGAACTGGTATGTGAGCCTGGGCATCAGGAAGGAGAACCTGAAACTACGCCAGCATACTAAAGAGGAGCTGGCGCACTACGCGCGGGAGTGCTACGACGTCAACTACCTCTACCCGATGGGCTGGGCGGAACTGGAGGGCATCGCCAACCGCGGCGACTTCGACCTGGTGCAGCACGCCAAGTTCAGCGGCAAGAACCTGAACTACTACGACGAGGAGGCCAAGGAGCATATCGTCCCCTACATCATCGAGCCCTCGGCGGGGGTTGACCGCACCGCACTGGCTATACTCTGCGACGCCTATGACGAAGACGTCGCCGACGGCGAGCCACGTGTGCTACTCCACCTCCATTCCTCCGTTGCCCCCATCAAGGTGGCGGTTTTGCCCTTGAGCCGCAAGGAGACGCTGACGCCGCTGGCTAAAGATGTTTACGCCGAATTGCGCCAGTGCTGGATGGTGCAGTACGATGAGGCTCAGTCAATCGGGCGGCGCTACCGCCGTCAGGACGAAATCGGCACGCCGTTTTGCGTCACCATAGACTTCCAGTCGCTGGAGGACAAGCAGGTTACCATCAGAGAGCGTGATAGCCTGCGGCAGATACGCATTCCCATAGAAACCTTGAAGAATACATTGCAGGCCAAGCTGGATGGTGAAGACCTCTTCGTTTTGCCCGACGGGGGCAAGATATGGAAAGAGGGGTAGGGGATAGATTCAGGCACGGACGACAAAAATAAGGGGAAAAAATCGAGGGGGAAAACAAATCGTACCTGGCCGTGCCTGGGATTTGTTTCTCACGTTATGTTTAGTAAAAGAATAGGCTAACTGGGACGAAGACGGTAGGGAAGGGTGAGAAACTTAAAAGGAGGTGGGTGATGACTGAACAGGGGCCATTTGGTGCGCGCGTGTATCTGATGGATGACAAAACAATACTGGTTTACCAAACTCTCAAACGAGGAACCGCCCAGAATGCTCCCTACGTCGTGTATCCTAGAACACAACAAGGCGTCTTTGTTGACATCACAGACGACGAAGCGATAGCAGATGCTATTCGTGCCGCTGTCAATGGCAAGTTGCCCTGAGGCAATATAAAGCCTTTAATAAAAGGGGATGGGGTTGAAAATCCTCCACTTTGCCGATTTGCACCTCGGCGTTGAGAGCTACGGGCGTATCGACCCGACCACCGGCCTTTCCTCGCGCCTGCTCGACTTCCTCAAAGCCCTAGATAGACTGGTGGACTACGCCATCGAGAACAAGGTCGACCTGGTCCTCTTCTGCGGCGACGCCTACAAGAGCCGTGAGCCGACCCAGACCCAGCAGCGCGAGTTTGCCAGGAGAATCTATCGCCTGTCCTCCAGTGGCATTCCCATCTTTCTCTTAATCGGCAACCACGACTTGCCCAACGCCATCGGCAAAGCCACCACCACCGAAATCTTCGACACCCTGACGGTGAAAAACGTCTATGTCTCCAACCGCCCCGAAGTTCATCGTATCCCGACGCCCAGCGGCATAGTGCAGGTCGTCTCTTTACCCTGGCTGAGGCGCTCGGCGCTATTGACTAAAGAGGATACCAAGAACCTTACCTTCGAGCAGATAAACGAGCGATTGCAGGCGGCGATGACCGAGGTTGTCGCTAAAAAAGCCAAAGAGCTCGACCCGGAGCTGCCCGCCGTGCTGGCGGCACACGTCTGGGTGACGGGGGCTAAGGTAGGCTCGGAGAGCTCAATGACCATCGGGCAGGAGCACGCCCTATTGGTGAGCAACATTATTCACCCCGCCTTTGACTATGTCGCCCTGGGGCATATCCATAAGCACCAGGTCCTCAACGAAAACCCGCCCGTGGTCTATGCCGGCAGCCTGGAGAGGCTGGACTTCGGCGAGACGGAGGACGAGAAGGGCTTTTACATTGTTGATATTGAACCCGACGAAAAGGGCAAGAGAAAAGTAAAATTCGACTTTCACCCGCTTGAAGGTCGCCGCTTCGTCACCGTAGGCGTTAAAGTCGAGCCCGATGATATTGAGCCGACGTCTGCTGTGCTCAAGGCGATTTCGGAAAAGTCAGGCGCAATTAAGGACGCTATCGTGCGGCTTCAACTCAGCCTGCCTTCGGAGCTGGAAGGGCAAATCAGGGACGGCGACATCAGGGACGCCCTGAAAGAGGCTCACTACTTCGCCATCGCCAAGGAGGTCAGGCGGGAGACTCGGGTGAGGCTGGGGGAGGGTACAGCCGAGGAAATAACACCCGCTCAGGCCCTCAAAGCCTATCTGGAATCGAAAAAGGTGCCTGCGGAACGGGCTAGGGTCTTGCTCGAATACGGGAAAAAACTGATAGAGGAGCAGGAAAGCGGGCAGGTCTAGGGCTGCGTTTGTTTGACCAGGTGAGCTCGCTGACGCTCGTCGCTGGTGGGTAAATCAACCTAAGTCAAATCACACATTTCAGGCGGGATTTTGCTTGACTTATATCTTGCAGTCGGCTAAACTAAAGTTTGGGCACTACCCGGTAATACTGGCAGTCGGAGCTGAGCACTTTCCCCTTAAAGTCTCAGCTTTATTGTGGTAAAAACAAGGTTCTGATGAAGATTGCTATAAGCGGTAAGGGCGGAGTGGGGAAGACTATGTTAGCCTCTCTCCTTTCCCGAACTTTCGCCGAGGCCAGTTACGGCGTTTTA
>DAOUMR010000037.1:0-13314 GCA_034409905.1 Dehalococcoidales bacterium
TTTCTCAGCGATGTGCTCTCCAAACTCTTTCTCCAAATGTTTGTTCATTCTCAGAATTCTTCTGCTTATCTGGTGTCGAGTAGCTTTGAACCGCTCAAGTCGTACCTGCAAATCTTTAGGCAACAAACCAGGCCTGCCAGCCTCAAACAGTAACTGCGGAATAGCCCTGTCCATCTCATCTTCACAAGCTACACGCTCAATTAGTGATTGCTCAAAATTGAAAGAACCCTTCAAACCAGCAAAGATAGTCCGCAGCATCAGCTTAACCTCTTCAACCTCTGCCAAGGTACGCTTCAATAGCTGCTGATTATACTTCAAACGCCCTATTTTATCGCTCTGACTGCGCTTCTTTCTCCCTTTCCTCATTAGGGCGGGTTGGGTTGGGACAACAATACCTCCACACAACAAGGTGGGGTGGTAAAAGATAAAAAACAGTTGAAAACGGGGAGATTGCCGACTACAATAGCACTAATCGAAGGAGAGTGAAATGGAGCATATCTGGGCACCGTGGCGGATAAAATATATCGAGCAGTGTAAGGAGGAGGGCTGCTTCCTCTGTGAAAGGCCCAAGGAAAACAAGGATGCCCAGAACTACATCCTGAAACGGGGCAAAAAGAACTTCGTCATCATGAACAGCTACCCCTATAACCCGGGCCACATCATGGTCGCCCCCTACCGCCACGTGGACAGCCCGGAGAAGCTGACAGAAGCCGAGCTCCACGAGCACTACGAAATGGTGAGAAAGAGCCTTGCCGTCTTGAGAGAGGTCTTTAAGCCCGGGGGCTTTAATATCGGCATGAACCTGGGTCGGGTGGCGGGGGCAGGTGTCGAGGACCACATCCACACCCATATTGTGCCGCGGTGGTCAGGGGATACCAACTTCATGCCGGTAATAGATGACGTCAGGATAATACCCCAGGCCCTGGCCGAGTGTTACCAAAAGCTAAAGGACAAGTTCTAGTCCTGAGGCTTCCTGAATTTGTTTTTGAGCTGCTCTACCTGCCGTCTTTGTTCCTCTTGCTGCGCAAGTTGCTCCTCGGTGAGGGTTTCCCAGGACTTGACCTGGTTGTTTTCTATGGTGATGGTAAAGAGCTCACGGCATTTCCAGCAACGGTAGGGGCCTACATAGTCCGGCTTGAGCAGGGACTGGCTACCCGCGGTACCACATTTGGGGCATTCTATGGTTATCATCATGCCACACCTCTTGGTGCCCCCAAGCGAATTCGAATCGCTGTTGACGGCTTGAAAGGCCGCTGTCCTAACCACTAGACGATGGGGGCACGTCACTAAAGTATAGCAGAGACGCCCTTTGTCAACAACAGCGCGGTGTTGACAGCTAACCAGCTTTATTGTAGGCTTCCGTCCATAGGGATAAACCCGCAGGGGGATAGAGATGACTAAATTCAGGCGGATTCTGGTTCCAGTTTGTCTGTTATTGACCTTGATACTATTGCTGGCGCCCTCGGTTGCCTCTAGCGCCGAGAAGGAATACCCATCCGCGGTGACGGCGGCTAAAGAAGCCACCGTCGAGGTGATGGCCTGGGTTGACGGGCGGGTGAGCGGTGGCGGGGTGACCTTCGAAGCCCGGGGACCTTTAAGCCTGGGCAGCGGCCTCTTCGCCAATGAGAACGGCGATGTCTTCACCGCCGCCCACTGCGTCAACCTGTCGGAAGATGAACTGACACAAGCCGCCATCATGTACTATCTCGGCGGCATCTGGTTCGAGGACGGGTGGTACGAGAGGGTTGACTTCGGCAGCTTCTACAACTACTACTATGCATCGACGTGGTGGGCGTGGGTGCAGGGCGAGCTGCTGGTCACCGCTAATGAGGTGGACTACGTCTATCGCTACGGCGAAGGTGAGCCGCACCGGGTAAAGGATATCCTCTTTTACAAGGATCCCGAAACGGGGACGGATATCGCCATCCTGGAGACGGGCTTGAGCGGCACCCCCTACCTTGGGCTGCAGCAGACAACGCCCCTGGAGGGCAGCCGCGCCTATGTTATCGGCTATGCCGGCATTGACCTTACCCTTGAGTTCTGGCAGGCAATGGACGAAATAATGGCCGACCCCTACCAGCGCCCCGACACCTTTTCCGAGCTGATGATTAAGGCGGCGGACGCGATGGTGGAAGGAATCAGGACAGAGGGGCCCAGTATTGAAACGGGGCTGCTGGGCAGCTCGACCCGTATCTACGAAATGGACGCCCGCCGTTTTCACGGCACAGCCTGGGGGGGCTTGAGCGGGGGACCGGTTATCGATGAGCTGGGTAACTGCCTCGGGCTGCTGCCCTGGGGGCAGGGCGATTCGCGGGGCTATTTTATCCCCGCCCAGCATCTGAATGAGGCCAGCCAGGAGGCCGGAATCAACACCTTCCCCGCCCTTTTGATTGGGCCGGTGACGGTTGAGCCTTACTTCCTCGACGAGGGACAGAGCTTCGAGTTGAGCGCCGAGGTGACCAACATCGGCTTCGTTAGCGGCGACTATACGGCGGTTTTGAATTTAAGCGACGGCACCCAGGCCTCACAGCCGCTCTCGGTAGCCGCTGGCGCCACCGAGAGCCTCGTCCTTTCGGCGGATAAAAGCGCGCCGGGCATAAGCACGGGCCTTCTCGAAATAGGCCGGGCCAGCGCCGAGCTAACGGTCAACCCCATAGCGCTTTCCAACCTGACGGTTAAGCCTTTAACGGCGGAGCCTGACGAGAACATCAGGGTGCAGGTCGAAGCCGTTAATCTCTCCGATGAGACGGTCACCACTTCCCTGGATTTAAGCATAGACGAAGTGGTGGAAGCCAGCCAGAGCCTGACGCTGGCGGGCGGGGCCGGCGAGACGGTGACCTTCCTGGTGAGCCGAAATGTCGAGGCTACATACACGGTGACTGTAGCTAACCTGAGCCAACAGTTTACGGTGAAGTCGCCCCTACCGCTGACCCTTATCGGGGTGGGCGTGGCCGGGCTTTTGGGGCTGGCCGGGCTTGTTGTCGGCGTAATCGCCCTGGTCCGCCTGCGGGGCTAATGTGCTACAATACCCTTAATGGCTGAAGGACACTGGCTCAGGAAGCGAATCATCCCCATCTTGACCGTACTTCTGGCGGTAGCTATTACCATTGTCCTCTTCGTTTATCGGGACAAGGTATCCGCCTTCGGCGACTACGGCTACCTGGGTGCCTTTCTGGTTGGGCTTATTAGCTGCGCCACCATCATTTTACCCGTGCCCGGCATCGTGGTGCTCTTTGCCCTCGGTGCCGACCCTAACCTTAACCCAGTTCTGGTAGGGCTGGCCGGGGCTACCGGGGGGGTTATCGGCGAGATGACCGGTTTTCTGGCCGGCTACGGCGGACGCAGGATGATACCGAGCAAGGGCCGGCTGTACACCTTGGTAGAGAATTGGATGAAGCGGTGGGGAGGTTGGGCCATCTTTGTTTTCGCCGCCGCCCCCTTGCCCCTTTTTGATGTAGCTGGCTTGGTGGCGGGCGCCCTCGGCTACCCGGCTTGGAAGTTTTTGTTGATAGCCTGGCCGGGTAAGAGCCTGAAGTACGTCCTTCTGGTCCTGGCTGGTGCCTGGGGTTGGGAAACCGTGCTGGGCTGGTTCGGTTAGCGCCGCCTGATTTTGAGCAGCAGCAGCGAGCCGACGATAAAATAGATAAAGCAGGCCAGGAACATAAACGAGTAGCCCAGGTTGGGGCTGCAGCTGTTGCCGAAATCGATGAGCGGCCCGATAAGGCGCGCCAGCGCCGCGCCGCCAGCGGTGGCCAGGTTGGTTAGCCCCAGATACCTCGCCTCCTCGCCCTTGGGCACTAAATCGGTGGCTAAAGCCCAGTTGCTGCTCATAAAAGCCCCGAAGGCGATGCCCACCAGCCCGCCGCAGAGCATTATCAGCGTGAAGTCTTGCCCGCTTAAATAGATGAGCAAAATAGCCACCGCCCCCAGCAGCCCCGCCGTGAGGGCGATGGGGCGGCGGCCTATCCGGTCCGAGAGCCGACCCGCGGGATAGGCGACAACGAGCATGCCGACTATAGCCACGACGGAGAAACGGGCGGTGGCGGTGGCGGGGTCAGTGACGCCGACGACATCCATCAGGAAGTAGAGGGCGAAGGTCTGGAGGGTAGTAAAAGCCATCATGATAAAGAGGCGGGAAACGATGAACCAGATGAAATCGCGGTGCTCGCTGAGCTTAATCTTGAAGCTCTGATAGATAGTGGCGAACAGGGGGAGCTGGCCTGCCTTACCCGGTTTTTCCCGGACGGTGAGGACGGTGATAACCATCGCCGCCAGCAGGATGGCCCCCAGTACCGCCAGGGCCAGCCAGAGCCAGTAGCCTTCTCCCGAGGAGCAGCGGTCCATGAAGATGGCGATGGGGTAGAGCAGGGCGACCCCGCCGGCTATCTCCAGGAAGCCCTTGACCCCCGAAGCCAGCCCCCGCTTGCCCACGGGCACCAGGTCGGGGATGAAGGCCAGGTAGGGGCCCTGGGTGGTGTTGGAGGCAATCTGGAGCAGGCAGTAAACAACGAAGATGGCGATGAAGCTGCCGGCCCAGCCGATTCCCGCCAGGAAGAGCATCGCCACCAGCGTTCCCCCCAGGATGAAGGGGCGGCGGCGTCCCCAGGCAAATCCGGAGCGGTCGCTAATGGCGCCGGCGATGGGCTGGACGATTATGGCCAGCATCAGGCCGGCGAAGGTGAGCAGCCCCAGGTAGGTGCTCTTTTCCGATGCCGACACCAGGTCTAAAAGCCTTGTCGGCAGGATAATGGCGTGCAGGCTGCCCCAGAGGGCGGCCAGGGCAAATCCGAAGACAGTAATCTTGAGGTAGTCGCTGCGGCGGAAGGTGCTTTTATTAGTCGCCATCTTTCTGGTTAAGCATAGCAGAGCTAACTTAAAGAGGCAATGGTTGGGGGGTTAGGCTTCTCTCCCCACTCCACTCTGTTAGCGTACGTTTGTCTTTCCCACCCTACCCACCCTTAGAGGGGATTCTCCCTCTAGAATTCCTTCTGGGTTACGCCTCCCCACCCCGATTTCATCTATTCCCGCCCGCCACCCTTTAATGTAGAAAGGGGGCGAAGCCCCCTTTCAAACCCCCTAAAGCGGGGGTGGGGAAGGGCGCAACCCTACAGGAGGATTTAAAAGGGGTACCACCCTTATAGGGCGGGTATTGGGTGGGCCAATACGACTTTCGCACAACAAGATGGGGTAGGGAAAGATTAAAAGTCTAGGATTAAACCCTCCTTTCCTCCCCGGAGGTTCTTTGTCCTCACCGAATGGCTGTGGTATAATCCTGACGGCTATTTACCAAACTATTCACTGAAAGGAGGCGCTATGCCAGCTATTTTTTGGGTCGTGCCCGCGGCGGGAATCATAACCGTAATCTTCGCCATATTTTTAGCCCGAAATGTGCTCAAGCGTTCCATGGGCACGCCCAAGATGAAAGAAATCGGGGACATTATCTTTCAGGCTGCCTGGGCTTTCTTGAAGCGCCAGTACAGCACCATCGCCATCTTTTCGGTGGCGATTGCCGTTATTATCGGCGTTCTGGTGGGGGTTTTGGGGGGAACCGAGGTCGAGGGCTTGAGCGCCTTTGATATCGGCTGGCGCACCGGGGTCGCCTTTCTGGTGGGCGCCCTGTGCTCCGGGGTGGCTGGTTTTATCGGCATGTACATCGCCGTGAAGTCCAACGCCCGCTGTGCCGCCGCCGCCCAGAAGAGCCTTACCGAGGCGGTCAACGTCGCCCTGCGCGGCGGGGCTGTCTCCGGCTTCCTTATCACCGCCTTAAGCCTTATCGGCGTCACCGTTATCTTCTTTGCCTACGGCGGCGCCAGCAACCCGGATATTGCGCCGCACCTTATCGTCGGCTTCGGCTTCGGCGCCAGCTTTGTCGCCCTCTTCGCCCAGCTCGGCGGGGGTATCTATACCAAGGCGGCTGACGTGGGCGCCGACCTGGTGGGCAAGGTCGAGACCGGCATCCCTGAGGACGACCCGCGCAACCCCGCCGTCATCGCCGACCTAGTGGGCGATAATGTCGGCGACTGCGCCGGGCGTGGCGCCGACCTCTTTGAGTCCACGGCCGCCGAGAACATCGGCGCCATGATACTGGGTATCGCCGCCTACGTAGCCACGGGCAATATCGCCTGGATACTCTTCCCCTTGTGCGTGCGCGGCTTCGGCATGCTGGCCAGCATGATCGGTATTTTCTGCGTGCGGGCTAAAGAGAAAGAGAACGCCATGAACGCCCTTAACCGCGGCTATTTCGTGGCTATCGGCCTCTCCATAGTGGGGCTGGGGGCAGCCGTTCACTTTATGCTGGGCAACTGGTGGCTCTTCGGCGCCGGCGTTATCGGCATCGCCGCCAGCGTGGTCATCATCTTCGTCACCCAGTATTACACCGAGTCGCGTTTCAGTCCGGTGCGCAGTATCGCCGAAGCCTCCAAGACAGGTCCCGCCACCAACATTATCATGGGCACGGCGGTGGGTTTCGAGACGACGCTGCCCACTGCCCTGGTTATCGGCATCTCGCTTTTGCTTGCCTTCTGGATGGGGGATATGAGTGGGGTGCACGGGGCGGGCGCCTTCGGCACGGCGGTAGCCACCATGGGCATGCTCATGACCTGTCCCTACGTCCTGTCCATGGATACCTTCGGGCCCATCACCGATAACGCCAACGGCATCAACGAGATGGCGGGGGCGGGGCCGGCGGTGCGCAAGGTGACCGACCGCCTCGACGCCGTGGGCAACACCACCAAAGCCCTGACCAAGGGCTACGCCATGGTCTCGGCGGGTCTGGCCGCCTTCCTGCTCTTCCAGGCTTTTCTGGACAGGGTCTCGTTTCTCAAGTTCGGCGAGGTCGGGCTCTATAACATCGTCAACATTGCCCGCATCGAGGTCTTCGTCGGCGCCCTGCTGGCGGTGATGATTGTCTTTCTCTTCAGCTCCTGGGCCATCAAGGCGGTGGGCCGTACGGCCTCCAAGATTATCGAGGAGGTGCGCCGCCAGTTCCGCGCCGACCCCGGCATTCTGGCGGGTACCTCCAAGCCCGATTACGCCCGCGCCGTGGACATCACCACCCGCGCGGGACTGCGGGAAATGATTGCCCCCGGGCTTTTGCCCGTGCTGGCGCCGGTCATCATCGGCGTTATCTTCCGCTTTATCCCCGGCTATGACGCCGCCATGGTCGTTGGCGCCCTGCTCATGGTGGGCACTATCGGCGGCATTATGATGGCTTCCTATATGAATAACGGCGGCGGCGCCTGGGACAATGCCAAGAAGATGATTGAGGACGGGCAGCTCAAGGACGCTGACGGCAAGGTAATCGGCAAGGGCTCGCCCACCCACGCTGCGGCTGTGGTCGGCGACACTTTAGGCGACCCGCTTAAAGATACGGCGGGGCCTTCGCTACACGTGCTGGTCAAGCTTTTGGCCACCGTCACCCTGGTGATGTGCCCGCTGTTTATCGTCGTCTAATTAAAGCTAAAAAGAATCCCCCTCTTCTCAATCCGGGAGGAGGGGGATTTTATATATGCGACTAGCGAGGGTCAGGGATATATAGCTAAAGCCTCCAGCCCCGTCGTCTCCGGCAGGCCGAGCATGATGTTCATGTTCTGGATGGCCTGCCCCGCCGCCCCCTTCATCAGGTTGTCGATGCAGCTGACGACAATGAGCCGGTTCGCCCTCGGGTCTATAACTGGATAGACCAGGCAGTTGTTGTTGCCCCAGGTGTGCTTGGTGTGGGGTGGGGCCTCGGTCACCCTGACGAAGGGCTCGTCCTTGTAGAAATCGTTATAGATTTTCTTGAGCTCTGCTTCCTCCATCTTTTTGACCAGCGGGGCGTAGCAGGTGCTCAAAATCCCCCGCGTCATGGGCACGAGATGAGGCACGAAGGTTATCGAAGGCCTAATACCCCTTAGCTCCTGGGCGATTTCAGGCATATGGCGGTGCCCCGCCAGGGCGTAGGCGCTGGTGTCCTCGTTGACCTCCGAATAATGAGTGTCCAGGCTCAGGCTGCGCCCGGAGCCGGAGATGCCCGACTTGCTGTCGATAACGATTTCGGGCCCGATGAGCTTCGCCTTGACCGCCGGTGCTAAAGCCAGTATGGCGCTGGTGGGGTAGCAGCCGGGGTTAGCCACCAGCCGGGCCGAGGCAATCTTGGCGCGGTGCAGTTCGGGCAGCCCATAGACGGCTCTGGCCAGCAGCTGGGGGGAGGGGTGCTTAAAGCCGTACCAGAGGGGGTAGAGGGCGCGGTCTTTAAGTCGGAAATCGGCGCTGATATCGACCACCTTGACGCCCTTGTCGAGCAGGGGGATGACCTCTTTGGCGCTTTCCTTATGGGGCATGGCCGAAAAAGCCAGTTCCACATCGCCCAGCTCGGCTTCGATGGTCAGCTTAATATCAGCCAGGTGGGGGAAGACGTCTCCCAGTTTTTTTCCCGCGGCGCTTCGGCCCGTGACTGAGCTAAGCTCAACCTTGGGGTGCTGATAGAGCAGCCGGGCCAGTTCGACGCCAGTATATCCGGTGACGTTAATAATGCCGACTTTCATTTTCTGCCTCTTTTCTACGATTCTTCTTCCTTAGTTCCCTTGGCTTGACGGAACGTGGACAAGGTCCGTTTGATTTCAGTTTTATTCCAACCAGAGACTGATAAGATTCTCTGTAGGAAGTCAAGACTGGCTTCATATTCCGGGCTTACTATTTCCTTGACCCCTAATCTCTTCAGCGACTCAACCTCTCTGGCTCGGTGAGCCCGTGCAACGATTTTAATTTTAGGGTTAATCCTTAGTGCCGCTTGGATAGTGGTCATCACCGCTACCGGGTCAGGGAAGGTTATTACTAGTAATTTGGCCTTCTCTAAGTTCACCTTTCCCAGGACATGGGCGTTAGTGGCATCTCCATAGATGCAGGCTATCTCCTTATATCTTAGCGTGGAAATAAGCTCAGGGTCAATCTCGATAACGAGAAAGGATATCCCCGCCCTTTTCAAACCCTGGGCAATAATTTCCCCAACTCTCCCGTAGCCGGCAATTACCACTGGATTTGGCTCAGATAGGTAGGAAGCTGGGAGAGCAGGGATATCTCCAGCTGCCGCTCCTGCTGGGACTCGCCCTAATTTGGGATATAACCAGGAAGCGAAGCTAATAGATAAGGGAGTCAAAATCATGGTGATAATAGCGCTGGAAAGGATTAGGGAGTACATCTGCTCGGAGATAATACCCATAGTCATTCCACCTTGCGCTAGGATGAAGCTGAACTCTCCAATCTGGAAAAGACCGGCCCCAGTCAAGAGAGCTATTCTACCGCTGAAGCCGAAGAAGCGGACGATGCCAAAAACAACCAGGAATTTTAGGGCAATAATAATCGCTACCAGTACCGCCACTGAAGCCCATTCTTCGATTAAAAACCTTGGGCTTATGAGCATGCCCAGGGAGATAAAGAATAGGGTAGCGAAGATATCTCGCAGCGGGGTAATCTCAGCCAGAGCTTGGTGAGCAAATCTTGTTTCTCGGAGCACCATACCGATAATAAAGGCGCCAAAGACCGCCGAAAGCCCCAGAAGATAAGTGCCTATGGCTGCCCCCAGGCACAAAACCAGAACCGTGAGCAAGAGCAACTCCCGGGACCTTGCCCCGGAAATCTTACCCATCAACCAAGGCAGAACCCAAAGCCCGGCTACAACCGCCACGCCGACAAGAAGGGCTACTTTCCCTACGGCTAAAGCCAAGGCTATCGGCAGGTTCTCCATCGTACCACTCAGCAGTGGCAGTACTATTACCATCAGGACGACACTAACGTCCTGCAAAATAAGAATAGCCACCATAATCCGCCCGTGCACCGAGTCTAGCTCGCCTTTATCCATCAACATCTTGAGGCAGACCATGGTGCTGCTGAGGGAGATAACCAGCCCTAGTAAGATAGACTGCGATAAAGACCAGTTGAGTAAAGCGATACCCACCACCAGCCCCAGGGCAAAAGTAACCAGAATCTGAGCTATACCACCCCACAAACCCACCTTGCCTACCTGCCGCAGTTGACTGATAGAGATTTCCATCCCCAGCGTGAACATGAGTAAGGCAACACCCATGGTTGCCATCGTCTCAACAAGGACTGCGTCACCAACGAGCCCGAGAGCGTGGGGACCCAACGCTACGCCAACTACTAGATAACCCAGTATTACTGGCTGCCTCAAGCGGTGGGCTATCATCCCACCAACCACGGCGGCTCCTAGTAGTATGGCAATGCTGATAACCGGATCCAGTTGAGACATAGTCCTATCCGATATTCTAGATACAGGGGATGCTCCAGGCTCATTGTAGCATAAAATATGCCCTCCTGCCCTCGGGGGAGGGCCGAAATTCTTGCTAATCGTAGCTAATTTATGCTAAAATAATAGTCCCCAAAGGAGGAACTATGCCTAAGATTTACCTACTTGACGTTACTAATCGTGACGGCGTCCAGACCGCCAAGCTTGGGCTTTCCAAGCTGGAAAAGACGATGGTAAATATCTACCTCAACGAGATTGGGGTTTTTCAGTCCGAGTTCGGCTTTCCCACCACCCGGCATGAGTACCGCTACCTCAGGGCCAACCTGGAGCTGGCCGAGATGGGGGTGCTAGAGCCTATCCGCCTGGGGGGCTGGATAAGGGCCATCGTTGACGACGTCGAGCTGGCCTTTGAGAGGGTGCCCGCCATAAAACACCTCAACCTTTCCATATCCACCTCGGAGCAGATGATTCGGGGTAAGTTCCAGGGCCGGAAGACCCGTAAGGATATCATCAACGACATGACGGCGGCGGTCGACGCCGCCTGGGCCAAGGGCGCCGAGAGCGTCGGCGTCAACGCCGAGGACGCCTCCCGCACCGACCTGGACTACCTGGTTGAGTTCGGGCTGGCGGCAAAAGAGCATGGGGCGACGCGGCTGCGCTATTGCGACACGCTGGGCTACGATAACCCCTTCACCATCTACCGGACCAACAAGGCGCTGGCGGAGCGGGTGGGGCTACCCATCGAGCAGCACTGCCACGGCGACCTGGGGATGGCGGTGGCTAACTCCCTGGCCGGGGCTAAGGGAACGATTGATGGCGGGCAGGACGCCTACATCAACACCACCATCAACGGCATCGGGGAGAGGGCGGGCAACGCCGACTTGGTGACCGTTATTCTGGCGGTGACCAAGTCCAAGGATTTCGCCGAGAAGTACCAGTTCGGCAGCAAAGTAAAGCTGTCCAAGGCTTGGAAGATAGCCAAGTTCGCCGAGTACGCCTTCGACGTGCCCATTCCCATCAACCAGCCCGGTGTCGGCGCCAACGCCTTCGCCCACGAGTCGGGCATACACGCCGATGGCGTCTTGAAAGACCCGGAAAACTACGAGCTCTACGGCTTTAGGGAACTGGGGCGGGGCGACCCCATCACGGTGGACACGGGGCGGGAGATTATCGCCGGACAGTACAGCGGTATCTCCGGCTTCAGCCACGTTATGGGGAAGATTAAAGATGTATCGTTTAAGAGCAAAAAGGAGGCTAACGACGTGCTGGAACTGGTGCGCTACGCCAATGTCCTATCGCATAAGCCCCTGGTCGAGGACGAGCTACTCTTTATCGCCAATTACCCCGATATTGCCAAGAAACTTTTGACGCTTACCCCTCTGGCGTGGTAATAGCTCACAAAAAGAACAGGTCACTGTTATGCCCAAAGAACCGCCGGCCATGAGCCTAGAGGCCATCGGCGTCGTCAGCAACGACATCAAACAGCCGATGAGGCACGGCTGGCCAGAGGTCGTCTCCGAAATCATCATCAACAGCGAGCTAACGCAGGCGCTGGACGGGCTGGAGGGCTTCTCCCACATCATCGTTCTCTACTGGATGCACCAGCTCGCCGAAAGACAGCCGCTGCCGCTAAAGGTCCACCCCATGGGCAACCGGGAGCTGCCGCTTACCGGGCGCTTCGCCACCCGCGCCCCCAGCCGCCCCAACCCCATCGGGCAGGCCACCGTCGAGCTTTTAGAACGGCGGGCTAATGTCCTTAAAGTAAAGGGGCTGGACGCCATCGACGGCACGCCCGTAATCGATATCAAGCCCTATATTCCCGGCTACGATTCCGCCTCTAACGCCAAGGCACCCCGATGGATGCCCCAACACTAGTCGATATCTACCGCCGCCTGCTTGACCATTTCGGCCCCCAGCACTGGTGGCCCGCCGAGGAGCCCTTCGAGGTCATCATCGGCGCCATACTCACCCAGTCCGCCGCCTGGGGCAACGTAGAGAAGGCGATAGGGAATTTGCGGGGGGCGGGGGCGCTTTCGGCGCAGGCTTTGAGGAAGCTCCCCCAGGCTAAACTGGCCGAGCTGGTCTATCCCTGCGGCTACTACAACACCAAGGCGCTCAAGCTCAAAGCCTTCGCCCTCTGGCTGGGCAATCACTACCAAGACGACCTGGATAGATTATTTGCCCTCGATGCCGACGAGCTGCGCCAGCAGTTGCTCTCGGTGCACGGTGTCGGGCCGGAGACGGCCGATTCCATAATACTCTACGCCGCGGGCAAGCCCGTCTTTGTTATCGACGCTTACACGCGGCGAATTATGGGCCGGCTGGGCTTAGCCCCGGGAAGAGGTAGTTACGCCTCCTACCAGGCGCTTTTCACGGAAAACCTGCCAACTGATGCCAAGCTGTTCAACGAATACCACGCCCTGCTGGTCTGCCTGGGCAAGAATGTCTGCCGCCGCCAGCCGCTTTGCGCCGACTGCTGCCTGAATGATATTTGCCGGTTTTAACCCCGCCCCACTCTGTTAGCGTACGTAGTTTCTTCCCACCCAATACCCACCCTAAAGGGGGTGTAACCCCTTTAAGTCTCTCTCCCCGCCCCACTTTATCTGGCGTGCGTTTATCGTCCCAACCCGTCCCGCCCAATAGGAGTTAAACTCCTCTTACACCTCTTATTTGGGGGTGTTTTTAAGAGGGGGCGAATTCGGGGTCCCCGCAAAAACGAAGTTTTTGTGGGGTAAGTAGCCCCTCTTTACCTTAAAAGGGTGGTGGGTGGGAATAGATATTAAACGGGGAGGGGTGTAACAGCAATACGTACGCTATCAAGGGAGGAATGGTTTCATAGATACTACCTCAGCTTGACAGTGGCCAGTATAGAGGGGCCGATTCGACTAGTGACTTCACAAAATCTCTTCCAGCCTTACGGTCTTTTTTGTAAATATAATCTAAGAACCTTTCAACAGAAGAACCGAAGACCTGACCGAATAAGAATGGTTTGGGTATGCGGATCCAAGTCAACCAACTCTTTTTATCCCCCACCTTGATCAACCAAAACAGATCTTTCTGCCATCTCGGGA
>DAOUMR010000038.1:0-10024 GCA_034409905.1 Dehalococcoidales bacterium
CACCGATTCCAGCTGGCGCCTGACCTTGGCCAGGTCCTCCGCCACCAGTTGGTAGATTTCCTCCAGCTCCAAAGCTCTCCTTTATCTGATGGGCAGCTTAAACAGGCTTATTGTGTTCTTAGCCGCCGCCTCCGCCACCGTTTCCCGGCGCACCCCCCTCACCTGGGCCACCTTCTCGGCGATGAGGGCGACGTAGGCGGGCTCGTTGCGCTTACCCCGGTAGGCCTGCGGCGCCAGAAAAGGCGCGTCCGTCTCCAGAAGCAACCTGTCCAGCGGTATCTCTCTGGCGACCTGCACCAGCTCCCCCGCCGAGGGGTAGGTCACCGACCCCGCCAGGGAGATGTAGAAGCCGATTTCGATGTACCTTTGCGCCATCTCGACATCCCCGCTGAAGCAGTGCATAACCCCCCGCCGCAGCCTCCCTACCGAAAGCGTTGACTTAACCCAGGCGCTCAATATCTTAAAGACCTCCCGGTCGGCATTACGGCAGTGCACCACCACCGGCAACCCCAGCTCTATAGCCAGGTCGAGCTGCTTCTCAAAGGCTTCGGTCTGGCTCTTTCGCGCGGATAGATTGCGGTAAAAATCGAGCCCGATTTCGCCCACCGCCACCACCCTTTCGTCTTTAGCCAGCTCGGCCAGGGCTTTGAGGTCGTCGTCTTTCATTTTAGAAGCCTCATGGGGGTGAAAGCCGACGGTGCTGAAAACGTCGTCGTATTGCCTGGCCATCTCAAGAGAAGTACGGCTCGACTCCAGGTCCAGCCCGACATTTATTATCGCCCGCACGCCCCCCTGCCGGGCGCGGGCGAACACCTGCTCGCGGTCCCTATCGAAGGCGTCTAGATGGATATGAGCGTGCGAATCTATCAACATTATTTCCCCAGCCGCGCCGTCTCCTCGTCAATGAGTTTTTCGTCCAGCTTAACAAAAAGGGGCTCAATTTTGCCCAGCTTTTGCCCCGGTAGCGGTGGATTTGGTTTCCAGCCATAATCCTGGACACTACCCTCAAATCCAAGATACTCATGCAGCTTCTGGGAGCTAAAAGGCAGGAAGGGGTATAAAGCCGTTTTCAAGCAGGTAATCGCATAAAGCGCGACATATAACGAGTCGGCGGCAGCCTGTTTATCTTCTTTAATCACCTTCCACGGCGATTTTCTGTCAAGGTATTGATTTGTCTCTTGAGCAAACATCATAATATTCAATAGTGCCTGCTTGAATTCGCATTTTGAAAGACGGTCACCTGCTGCCCCAAAAAGAAATTTCTTAGCATCTTCGATTACGTTCATGCTGGGTTCATCCAAGATATTCGTTGTACCCAAATCTTTCTTAGGGTCTAGCGATTCTAGATAACCACGAATCTCGCTATATTTACTATGCTGGGGGACGCAGCCGTCGAAGTTTCTGGAAACGAAGGTCAGCACTCTGTTAGCCAGGTTGCCGTAGGTCGCCACCAGCTCGTCGTTGTTGCGGCGGAAGAACTCCCGCCAGGAAAAGTCGGTGTCCCCGCTTTCGGGCATATTAATTGATAACAGGTAGCGCAGCGGGTCGGGCTCATAGCGGGAAAGGTAATCGGGCAGCCAGACCGCCCAGTTTCGGCTGGTGGAAAGCTTTTTGCCCTCTATGGTCAAAAACTCGTTGGCGGGCACGTCGTAGGGCAGGTTCAAGCCCCCGTAGCCCATGAGCATGGCCGGCCAGATTATGGTGTGGAAGGGGATGTTGTCCTTGCCGATGAAGTAATAGCTTTTTGAATCTTTGCCCTGCCAGTAGGGACGCCACCCCTCCCCATCTCCCCCCGATTTAGCCCACTCCTTGGAAGCCGAAAGGTAGCCGATGACCGCCTCGAACCAGACGTAGATGCGTTTCTTCTCGTAGCCCTCCAAGGGGACGGGCACCCCCCAGTCGATGTCGCGGGTGATGGCGCGGTCTTTAAGCCCGTCCTCCAGGTAGCGGGTGGTAAAGTTGAGCACGTTCGTCCGCCAGTAGCTCTTGGGCCTGACCCACTCCAGGAGCTTTTCCTGAAAGGCGGATAATTTCAGGAAAAAGTGCTCCGAGTCCTCGAAGCGTGGCGTAGTGCCGCAGAGACGGCAGCGCGGTTCGAGGAGTTCGGCGGGGTTCATCGGCTTGCCGCAGTCGTCGCACTGGTCGCCGCGGGCACCAGCGGACTTACAAAAGGGACAGGTGCCCTCGACATAGCGGTCGGGCAGAAAGCGTTTACACTTGGGGCAATAGGGCTGCGAGACCTTGTCTTTATAGATATAGCCCTTCTCAAGCAGGGTAAGGAATATATCCTGGGTGACCTCGGCGTGGTTTTTCGTGCCCGTGGTGGTGAAGAGGTCGAAGGAGATGCCCAATTTTTGCCAGGATTCGAGGAACTCGCGGTGATAGCGGGCGGCAATCTCGGCGGGCTTTTTCCCCTCCTGCTCCGCCTTGATGGTTATGGGCGTGCCGTGCTGGTCCGAGCCCGACACCATTAATACCTCATTGCCCACAAGGCGGTGGTAGCGGGCAAAGATGTCGGCGGGCAGGTAGGCTCCGGCAATCTGCCCCAGATGCAGCGAACCGTTGGCGTAAGGCCAGGCAACGGCGACCAAGATTTTCTCAGTCATTCGGATTCTCTTGCAAAGACTCGGCCCTCTCCGGGAAGAAGGTCAAGACCTGCTGCCCCTTGTCCTCGGTGTAACGAGCGTAGCCCTTGCTCAAACAGCAATCGACACAGAGGCGCAACACCTTGCCTTTCTCGTCGTCGATAACCATGTAGCGCTCGGGGTACGGTATCGAGCGCTGGCACTCATCACACTGGATATCACCTAAAGATGTACAACCACGGCGCATTGGTCACCTCCCTGCCCGAAAGCTTCAGCCTGACTTAAGCCAGGCGCGATATAGCTCTTTTTTGGATAGACCCGTCTCTTCGGCCAACTTTGCCACCGCCTCCTTCGCCCCCACCCCACTCCGCCGCAGCTCTTGCAGCCGTTTTTCGATGGCTTCGGTCAGCCGCGGCCTTTCCATTTCCTTTTTGCCCGCGATGACCAGGGTAAACTCACCCCTGGGTTCGGTGAAGTGCTCGATAGCCTGTCGCACCCTGCCCCGAAAGACCTCCTCGTGGAGCTTGGTCAGCTCGCGGCAGACGGCAATCTCCCGGTCCCCCAGGACCTCCAGTATATCACTAAGCGCCGCCGTCAAACGATGGGGCGTCTCCAGGACGACGATGGTGGCTGGCCCGCTGGCAATCGCTTTTAAAAGTTTTTTACGGGCGCTGCCTTTATGGGGCAGAAAGCCCAGGTAGCGGAAGTCCCCCGTATCCAGCCCCGAGACCGCCAGCGCCGTAATCACCACCGAGGCGCCGGGAATGGGGATAATGGGAATTCCCCGCTGGCTAGCGGCGACGATAAGCTCGTGCCCTGGGTCGGATATGCCCGGCATCCCCGCGTCCGAAACCAGCGCCACATCCCCTTCACTCAAAGCCTCCAGTATGTAGTCCAGCTTGGTCAGCTTGTTGCGCTCATGATAGCTGGTGGTCGGCGTCTTGATGTCATAGCTCGCCAGGAGTTGCTTGGTGCGGCGGGTATCTTCAGCAGCGATAAGCTTCACCTCACGCAGAGTCCGCAGGGCACGCAGGGAGATGTCTTCCAGGTTGCCAATCGGGGTCGCCACAATATAAAGAGGCATGGTCTCTATCCGCCCGATTTTTGCTATTATAGCGCATAGCTAGGTTCTAGTCCACTAGAGACCCTTCGCTCCGCTCAGGGTGACAGAGAAAAATGTCATTGCGAGCGCAGCGAAGCAATCTCCACTCCACCCTGATTCTATCTATTCCCACCCGCCGCCCCTTTAATGAAAAGAGGGGGCTTCGCCCCCTCTTAAAAACACCCCCAAAGTGGGGTGAGGAGAGAAGTCTATAGAGGTGACACCTTTATAGGGTAGGCATTGGGTGGGACGATAAACCAACGTTCGCCAAGGTGGGGATGGGTTTCCACCCTCAAAAACACCCCCAAAAATTCCTTGACTTTGCCAAACCCCTTTTGCTATAGTTTAGGTTTAAGAAGGTGCGAGATGGCTAAACCCAAATTCAGAGAACTCCGACGCTCATACGGATTTGACGAGGTGGCCATCGTCCCCGGTGACATAACCGTCAACCCCGAGCAGGCCGACATCAGCCTCGAAATCGAAGGCGTCACCCTTTCCATCCCCGTCCTGGCCTCGGCCATGGATGGCGTCACCGACGTCAAGACGGCCGTCACCCTAAGCAAGCTGGGCGGCCTGGGCGTCATCCACCTGGAGGGGGTACAAACCCGCTACGATAACCCCGAAGAAATCCTGGCCGAAATCGCCCGCGCCCCCGCTGATAAGGTCACCGCGCTATTGCAAAAGGTCTATTCCGCACCGCTTAAGGAAAAGCTCATCGGCGAGCGCATCAAGGCGATTAAAAAAGCGGGCGCGGTCTGCGCCGCCTCGGTCACCCCGGCCAACACCAAGCGCTTTGCCCCCCTCATCGCCGAAGCCGGCGCCGACATACTGGTCGTCGCCTCCACGGTAACCACCGCCCGCCACACCTCCAAGAGCTACGAGGGGCTGATTTTCACCAAGTTGCGCAAGCTGGTGCCCATGCCCGTTATCGTCGGCAACTGCGTCAGCTACAGCGCCTGCAAGGAGCTTATGGAGACGGGTATCTCGGCAGTTCTGGTGGGCGTTGGACCGGGGGCGGCCTGCACCACGCGGCAGGTCTTGGGCGTAGGCGTCCCCCAGATAACGGCGACCATGGACTGCGCTCAAGCCAGGGATGATTACTTCAAGGAATCGGGGAGGTATATTCCCATCATCACCGACGGCGGCTTCCGCAATGGCGGCGACGTCTGCAAGGCGGTGGCCGCTGGCGCTGATGGCGTCATGCTGGGCTCGGTGCTGGCTCAGGCCAAGGAAGCGCCCGGACTGGGCTATCACTGGGGCATGGCTAATCCCCACCCTGCCCTGCCCCGCGGCACCAGGATAAAAGTGGGCACCACCGGCACCATGGAGCAGATTCTCTTCGGGCCCACCTCGGTCACCGATGGCAGCCAGAACCTGGTGGGGGCGCTGCGCACTGCGTTGGGAGTCTGCGGGGCGCTCAACATCGCCGAGATGCATAAAGCGGAGATAATTATCGCCCCGGCCATCACCACCGAGGGCAAGTTCTGGCAGATGATGCAGGGCGGACGCTAGTCTTCTTCCTCTTCTTCCTCTTCGGAAACAGTCCCCACCTCACTGCTTATTCTCGGCAGCAGCGGTTCCGCTTTTCGGCGCTTACCCGCTTTCGGCGCAGGCAGTTTGTCAATCATCGGGCGCAGCTTGTCCAGCTTGCCCCCCACCACCACCCCCACCACGCCAGCCTCGCACAAAGCCCCAAGCTCGCTGGCGGTGACATCGGGCGACACCACTACCAGCAAAGGCTTGGTCAGTATATTAGCGCAACGCCTGAAGAGCATTAGGTCCTGCCAGGTCAGTGAGGGCTTTTCTCCGGCGATAAGCACCGCGTCCACGGGCAGGTCGTCGATAGCTTTTAATAACCCGGCATCGAGCGCCGCCTCGACCTCAACTATCTTGCCCAGCTTTTCATCTTCGAGTATGGCACTGGAAACGCTGGCGGCGGGAAAAACGACGAAGTCGGCGCCCCCCTCCCCCAAATGCTTTACCTCGTCCCGGCTGACCTCCCCCAGCCAGCCACCCCAGGGTAAGTCGGACTTGGACTTAGGTTTTTTGAGTGACTTGGCCGCCTTAGGGATAGAAACCAGCACCGCATCAGCGCCGTCGGTTTTAGCGTCGGCAGCGACGTGCGCCACCAGCACCATCTTGGGCCTGGGCTTAGCCCCCGCCGCCCGAAAGCCCATGGGCGCCAGCCCGCCGGACGAGACCAGGTTCAGCTTATCGATAAATTTGCTCATAACTGTACAGGGGCTTATCGGTGAGGATAGAGCCCGATAGCACTATTTAAGGCTGTGGTGTTAAAGCTCCATTATCTGGACGCCTGCCGGCAGCTCGAACATGCTGTCGGGGATATCACCGAAACTTATGTTCGTAAAGACGGCCACCATTGTGCCCTGGGGGGTAGTTGTCTCAACGCGGATGGGGAAACCGTGCTCCTTCCATATCCAGCTCTTTACCGTCGCCCCGCCGTAGCTGTATTCCACCACCAGGCAGACCTTGCCGTCCATGGTCTCGGTGCCGATAATCGTCGGGTGATAGCTTGGTATGTCCTGAGCACTTTCGTAATCGGGCGGGTTTACCTGACTGATGTCAATCTCTATGGCCATATTCTGGTCGGGCATGTACATATATGCCTTACCGGTGTCATAGTTGGACAGGTAAATCATTTGCTCCTGCTCGGTCATCTCCATCCTCATCTTGTTTCTCTCCACCCACACCTGCGCCGTCATTGCCGGCGTCCCGGCACCAGACGTCTCCATAACGTAGCTGACCGAGTCTATACCCGTCCCGTGCCTTAAAATCTCGCCCAAACTCTCCTCGCCACCGTTGCCACCCCCATTTTCCTCCTCACCGCCGTTTCCGTTCCCACCGCCGCCGCCTCCGTTGGTGGGCTCAGTCCCGCCGTTTTCGGTGGTGGGCACCGCCCCACCGCCCCCGCCACAGGCGGCCAGTCCCACGCAACCCAGAACCACAACCAAAACCAGCAATAGCGAAACAATCTTTCTCATCTCATTTACCTCCTTATCAAAAGCATTTCAAGCAATCTTCTCAGCGAATTTGCCGGCTATGGGCACCTTGTACTTTTTGCCCTGGTAGGCTTTAGTCATCAGTAATATCCACAGGATAACGATGAGTACGATGCTGAGCCAGCCAAATATCCAGCCAATAATTGGTATAAACACGAGAGCAACGGCTAAAGTAAGGGCGCCGAAGACGACTATTGACTGTATGGCGTGAAAGCGCACGAACTTATCTTTTTTCTCCACTACCAAGAATTCCAGCCCGGTTATCCAGAACAGCAAGTAGCACAGTAATCCGGCTACATTAGACTTCAGTCCGGTGCTCGCTTTGCCCCTCACTTCACCCATGGCGCCACCTTATTTAGAGTATTTCTCGGCTAGACCCCCGGATATGGGCAGCTTAAACTTCTCGCCCTTGTAGGCTTTAAGTATCAGGATCAGCCACAAAATAAAGCCAAACGCCCAGAGGAGGAAGTAGATTATCGAGAAAAATATCCACAGGCCGTGAGCTGAAAAATAGATAGTCCCACCTCTGACTATGCCCAGTACAATCCAGACTACAGAAAAGGCGCCGAAGACGATTATGGACTGTATGGCGTGAAAGCGCACGAACTTGTCCTTCTTCTCCAGGACCAGGAATACTATCCCGCTCACCCAGCCCGCAACATAGCTGAGCAAGGCGGCGATATTAGGCTCCAGTCCGGTGCCTTCCGTAACCTTCTTCTTAGCCATAGCTTTAAGCCCTCCTTCTGACTTTGAGCTAGCTATATCATTCCACTATTTACGCCGAAAGTCAATCACTCATTTTGCCCACTTGACAAAAAGCGGACGATAGGCTACACTCCCCCTAATTGAATATCCAAAGGCTGGGAACGAGACTAGTAAACCCCCAGCGAGGCTAGCAGAGAGCCGGGTCTAGGTGAAAACCGGCGCTGGCGCAGGGGTTGAATGGACTCGGGAGTCGCAAACCGAAAGCCGTTATAGTGAGTAGGCTTTGCCGGAAAGGGTACCGTTATTAAAGCCCAGGGTATCGCTTCAAGATGTTGAAGCCGTACCTGAAAAGAGATGGTTGCCATAAAAGCAACTAATTAGGGTGGCACCGCGAAGCATTAACCCCTCGCCCCTATGGGCGAGGGGTTTTGTTTTTGGGGAGAAAAATGTACTACCCGAAGCTAGAAGAATATAGGAAGCTTAAAGAGCCGGGCAAGCTTGTGCCCGTCTATCGCGAGATAGATGCGGGCGCTGAGACGCCGCTTTCGGCGCTGCTAAAGATAAAGCGCGGCGATTACGCCTTTCTTCTGGAAAGCGTCGAGGGCAGCCGCGGAACAGGCGGCTACAGCTTTATCGGCACCGAGCCCTACCGCCTGCTCATCACCCGCCAGAGCGATGGGGAAAATCCGCTGCACCTTCTGGCGGCCAAGCTGGCGAAACAAAGGCTGGTTAAAGTCGAGGGGCTGCCCGATTTCTGCGGCGGCGCCGTCGGCTACCTCAGCTATGAGACGGTACGCCGTTTAGAGGAATTGCCCTCGCCGACTTCAGACCCGCTGGCCCTGCCCGAGTCGCTCTTCATGCTCGTGGACACTTTGCTCATCTTCGACCACGCCCGGCATAAGATAAAAATCGTATCTCTGGCCCGCCCCGACGGCGATGATGCCTATCGGAAGGCGGTGGCTAAGATAGACGAGCTGGCGGCGAGGCTAAAAGAGCCCTTGAAGACACCCCGCCCCACACCACCCAAACCCAAAAAGCCCGCTGAGGTCGTCTCCAACCTCACCAGGGCTAAATTTGAGGCTAATGTGGCTAAAGCCAGGCAATACATCATCGAGGGCGAGGCCATCCAGATTGTGCTCTCCCAGCGCCTAAGCAAGCGCACCAGCGCCCGACCATTAGACATCTATAAGGCGCTGCGGCAAATCAACCCCTCACCTTACATGTTCTTCCTCGATTTTAAAGGCTTCCAGGTTATCGGCTCCTCCCCGGAGATTTTAGTCAGAGCCATAGACGGCAAGGTAACCACCCGGCCCCTGGCGGGGACAAGGCCAAGAGGGAAGACGCCGACTGAAGACAAGAGGCTGGAGGAGGAATTGCGCGCCGACGAGAAGGAGCGCGCCGAGCACATCATGCTCGTTGACCTGGGGCGCAACGACATCGGGCGGGTAAGCCTGCCGGGGACGGTGAAGGTCAGCGAGCTTATGGACGTTGAGCGCTACTCTCACGTTATGCACCTGGTGACCAACGTCGAGGGCAAGCTCAGGCCCGACCTGACGCCCATTGATGCCCTGGCCGCTTGCTTCCCCGCGGGCACGGTATCGGGGGCGCCCAAGATCCGTGCCATGGAGGTCATCGCCGAGCTTGAGCCCGACAAACGGGGACCCTATGCCGGCTGCGTCGGCTACTTCAGCTTCTCCGGCGTTATGGATACCGCCATAACCATAAGGACGATTGTGTTTGCCGACGGCGTCGCCCACGTCCAGGCGGGGGCGGGCATCGTCTATGACAGCGTCCCCTCGCGTGAATACGAGGAAACGATGAGCAAGGCCAGGGCTTTACTAAAAGCCATTGAGCAAGCCGAGGCTAACGAGGCATAAGATGCTTTTAATCATTGATAACTACGACAGCTTTACCTACAACCTCTTCCAGTATTTGAGCGAGCTGGGTGAGGAGGTAGAGGTCGTGCGCAACGACAAGATAACGTTAGCGGAAATCGAGCGTATGGCTCCGGAGCGCATCGTCATCTCCCCCGGCCCCTCCACCCCCCTAAACGCCGGCATCTCTAATGACGTCATTCGGCATTTCGGAGCTAGTTTGCCCATACTCGGCGTCTGCCTGGGCCACCAGTGTATCGGCTATAGCTACGGGGGCGTCTTCGGCCCCGCCAAGACGATTATGCACGGCAAGTCTTCCCTCATCTACCACAATAGCACTGGCGTTTTTCAGGGCCTGCCCAACCCCTTCCCCGCCATCCGCTACCACTCTTTGATGGTCGCCCGCGACAGCCTGCCCGACTGCCTGGAGCTAACCGCCTGGACGGAGGACGGGACGATTATGGGACTAAAGCACCGCCAATACCCGGTGGAAGGAGTGCAGTTCCACCCCGAGTCATTCATGACCCACAACGGCAAGGACATACTCAGGAATTTTTTGGGGGGAGGCCGGGCATGATTAAAGAAGCCATTAGTTTATTAATAGACGGCAAGTCGCTGACCTTCGAGCAGGCCGCCGAGGTCATGGAGGAAATCACGACTGGAGAAGTGACCCCAGCCCAGTTCGGCGCCTTCGTCACCGCTTTAAGAATCAAGGGCGAGAGCGCCGAAGAGATTGCC
>DAOUMR010000039.1:0-41132 GCA_034409905.1 Dehalococcoidales bacterium
CTCTGGACGGACGAGATGAGGCGCAACCTGCATAGACTGGCCGAAGCCGAAAAGGTTATCGCCGTAGGCAAGATTTCGGGGGCGGTGGGCACCTACGCCACCCTGACTCCCGAGGTCGAGGAGAAGGCCTGCGCCAAGCTGGGACTGACGCCGTCGCCTATCTCTAACCAGATTCTACAGCGTGACCGCCACGCCCAGTTCGTGACCACTCTGGCTATAATCGCCAGCTCCTTAGAGAAGTTCGCCACCGAGATTCGGGGGCTGCAAAAGACTGAGACCAGGGAGGTGGAGGAGCCCTTTGCTGCTGGCCAGACTGGCTCTTCGGCCATGCCCCACAAGCGCAACCCCGAGCTCTGCGAGCGCGTCTGCGGCATATCCCGTCTGATGCGGGGCTACGCCCTGACCTCGATGGAGAATATCGCCCTCTGGCACGAGCGCGACATCAGCCATTCCTCCGCCGAGCGCATTATCCTGCCCGACTCCTGCCTGGTTCTGGACTACGCGCTGAGCATATTCACCACGGTGATGAAGGGGCTTACCGTCTTCCCGGAGAAGATGAAGAAGGATATGGAGCTGACCAAGGGCTTAATCTTCTCCCAGCGGGTGATGCTGGCCCTCATCGATAGGGGTTTGAGCCGCCAGGAGGCCTACAAGATGGTGCAGCGCAACGCCATGAAGTCCTGGAAGGGGGGCAAGAGCTTCCTGACCCTGCTCAAGGCCGACGCCGAGGTTAGTGCCGTCCTGCCCGCCGATGAGCTGGCACCCCTCTTTGACGAGCAGTACTACCTGCGCTATATGGACATTATCTTCGGGCGCTTAGGCCTGACCGAGTCTCAGTGGCAAGGAGATGTGGCGGGGCCCTCCGAGTTTGCCCCCCGCTCGATATGATGACTGATTCTTCCGTTTTGCTCAAAACCGAGCTGCCTTTGCCCATGTTCGTCAGGGGCAAGGTGCGCGATAGCTACGACCTGGGCGAGCGGCTGCTCATCGTCGCCACCGACAGAATCTCCGCCTTCGACGTCGTCCTGCCCTGCGGCATCCCCAACAAGGGCAAGGTGCTCAATAAGCTCTCCGCCTTCTGGTTCAACCAGACCAGGGAATTTATGCCCAACCATATGATAGAGCCCATCGACGATGTTAGCTCGCTTAAAGCCTATCTCCCCGCCGGCGTTAGCCCTCCCGCCTATCTGGCGGGGCGGTCTATGGTGGTGAAGAAGGTCAAGCGCATCATGGCGGAGTGTGTGGTGCGGGGCTATCTTTCCGGCTCGGCCTGGCAGGAATACCGCCAAAAGGGCACAATATCGGGCTTAAAGGCGGTCAGTGGCTTGAAAGAGAGCCAGGAATTGCCCCAGCCCCTTTTCACCCCCACCACCAAGGCGGAAGAGGGCCACGACCTGCCCATGTCCCGCAAGGAGATGAAAAAGATGGTCGGCGAATCGCTGGCCGATGAGCTTGAGGAGAAGAGCCTGGCTATCTATAACTACGCCCGCGGCTACGCCATCGCCCGCGGCATTATCATCGCCGACACCAAGTTCGAGTTCGGGCTGGACGGTGACAAGCTTATTATCATCGACGAGCTTTTGACACCCGACTCATCCCGTATCTGGGAGGTCGACCTCTACAAAGTGGGGCAGTCGCAGCCCAGCTTCGATAAGCAGCCGGTGAGGGACTGGCTCGCCCGCTCGGGGTGGAATAAGACGCCCCCCGCCCCCATGCTCCCCCCCGACGTTATCGAGGCTACCGCCAAACGCTACGAGCGGGCTTATGAGAGGCTGACCGGCAAAAAACTTTAGCGATTTTAAGCCCTTTAATCTGGTAACAGGAGAGATAATATGGCTGAAGAGAAGGAAATCCCCGAATACTATGCCGATAACTTCATGGTTGCCGGCGGCCCCTACGGCGCGGTGATTAACTTTGGCGAGAGCCCCCCCGAGCCCGGCCCCGGCAAGACGGCAACGACGGTCGCCCGGATTAGAATGAGCTACGAGCACATCAAGACGATGACCTTCGTCATGGCCCGCCACATCAAGAAAGTGGAGAGGGAAAACAACGTCTCTTACCCCATCCCGGCCAAGGTGCTTTCCAATCTGGGCGTAGCCAAGGAAGACTGGGACAGCTTCTGGGAAAGCTCCAACTTTCCGCTTTGAGTTTAGGGGATTAGCGGGAGTATATCCGCCCCTCCAGCCCCGAAGTCATGAGCGTGTCCTCGGCGAGGTAGAGCCGGCCGTCCTCGGTGCTCTTTACGATTCCCGCCTTGGCCAGCGCGTCTAGGGCGTGGGGTTTGAAATCGCGGGTGTGGAACATCCCTTCGACGAAGCCGCGAGACCGCAACCCCAGCTCGTCAATCGTCTTGGCCGTCTTCTTGTCGAGGGCGCTGTTCTGGCGGAAAATCTGAATCACCTGGCGGACGGCTCTTTTCAGGCGCCAGCGGGGTATGATGAATAGTCCCAGTATAGCAAGAATGATGATTAGGACTATTACGGCCAGGGTGTATAGATTCAGCGCTATTCCTCCAGCATTCCCTTGGTGGTGGGCAGTTCGCCCGCGAGCTTGTTGTCTATTCTAGTGGCGATGTCCAGCGCCCGCCCCAGTGCTTTGAAGAGGGCTTCCGCCTTGTGGTGGTCGTTGTTGCCGTAGAGGATGCGGGCGTGCAGGTTGAGCCTGGCTTCGATAGCCAGTGACTCAAGGAAGTGGCGGATGAGGTCAGTGGCGAAGCCGAGCATGTCGTTATCGGCGAAGGATAAATCGAGCACGGTGTAGCCCCGCCCGCTGATATCCACCGCCACCGCCGCCATAGCGTCGTCCATGGGCACGGCGGCATCGCCCATCCTGACGATACCCCGCTTTTCTCCCAGCGCTTCGCCCAGGGCTTTGCCCAGGCAGATGGCGACGTCCTCGGCAACATGGTGCTGGTCGTCGCCGCTGGCGGTAATAATGAGGTCAAAGCGGCCGTGCTGCGCCATCTGCGACAGCAGGTGGTCGAACATCTTGATACCGGTTTTTATCTGCTGCTGGCCGCTGCCGTCGAGCTTCAACTCCAAGCTGACTTTCGTTTCCTTGGTCTCTCTTTTTATAGTGGCCGCCCTCGGCTTCTTCATCGCTTCACCACCTCAAAGGGTCTTGCCCCCAGTTTAACACATTTCGGTCCGTTTATTAATCCCCCCCGACCTCTTTAAGCGCTTTAATCAGGGCGTCGGTGTGCTTGGGAAGCCCCACGCTGATGCGGAGGGAGTTTTGCAGCCGCGGTATGTCGAAGTAACGAATCAGTATTCCCCTATCCTCTAGTGCCTTCTGAATCTGAGCGGCTTTGCCGTTGAGCACGTGGCAGAAGATAAAGTTGGCCTTGGAGGGGAAGGGTTTCAGCCAGTCCAGCTTGCTTAGCTCGTTAAAGAGCCGTTCCCTTTCGGCGACGATGGCTTTCACGTTTTCCCTCAGGTGTTCGGTGTCTTTCAGCGACTCGCGCACCGCCACCCGGGCGGCGATATTCACGTTATAGGGCTGTTTGATTGTCTGCAGATAGCCCACAATCCGGGGGTGCATAAGCCCGTAGCCGACCCTTAATCCCGCCAGCCCCGCCCACTTGGAGAAGGTCCTCAGGACTATCAGGTTATCGTAGTTGGGGACGAAGGGCGTAACCGTTTCGCCGCTGAACTCGACATAGGCTTCGTCAGCCACGAAGGGCACTCCGGTCTCGACCAGCTCCAGCACGTCCTTCTGGGGGGTGGGGGTGCCGGTGGGGTTGTTGGGGTTAGCCAGCAATATCAGCTTGGTCTTCTTGGTGATGGCTTTTTTGACCGCCTTGACATCAACGCGGTATTCCTCGTCCCGCGGCACCTCGACCAGCTTGCCTTTGCAGAGTATGACGCCGAAGCGGAACATGTCGAAGGTGGGCACGAGGTTGATTACCTCGTCGCCGGGTTCGATGAAGAGGCGCATGATAAGGCCGATGAGCTCGTCGCTGCCGTTACCGACGACGATACATTCGGCGTCAACGCCGGTATAGCCCGACAGCAATCGGCGTATCTCGGTCTGGCCAGCGTCGGGGTAGATATTCAGGTAGGGGTATTCGTTCAGGGCGGCGTTTACCTTGGGCGAGCAGCCGTAGAGGTTCTCGTTGGCGTCCAGCTTGACGATGCCGTTTAGGGGCATCTTGACCCTCTCGGCCAGTAGCTCGATTGACTTGCTGGGTACGTAGCCGCCAAAGCCAGCCAGGTCCGACCTTATAAACTTGGTTATCCCTTCTCCAGACATTTCCTTTGCTCCCTTTCTCTAGCCCTGTATAAACAAAATTCCCTCCGCCTGGAGGGTTCTGTTCTAGCTTTGGGATTTTCTATTTTTTGCTTTTTATGGCCGTATACTACCCCCCAAGCGCTCAGTTGCGCCCGGTAAACATGTAGGCGTAATAATAGTAGTGAAAGGTAGTATTCAACATTTCGCTCTGGACTCTAGCACAAGCGACCATAATTTGTCAATATTCTATTTCAGGCGCTTTTCCACCGCCCGGGCGTGAGCCTCCAGGCCCTCGGCTCTGGCTATAGTGGCGGCGGCTTTGGCCAGCTTCTTGAGCGTGCCTTTATCCACATCGACGACGTTGATGAGCTTGACGAAGTCAAGTATGTTCAGCGGCGAGCTGAAGCGGGCGGTAGCGCTGGTGGGCAGGACGTGGCTGGGTCCGGCATCATAGTCGCCCAGCACCACCGTGGCGCTGCTGCCGATAAATATACAGCCCGCGTTAGTGATGCGCTCGACATAGTTTTCGGCGTCCTTGACCATCAGAGCCAGGTGCTCCGGTGCGTAGAGGTTGGCTAGTTCTATCGCCTCGCCGATGTCTTCGACCACGGCAATCAGCCCCTGGTTCTGTATGGCTTCGGCGGCGATGTCGCGGCGTTCCAGCCCCTTTAGCTGCTTTTCCACCGCTTTGGAAACCTCGGCGGCCAGCCCTATAGAGTCGGTGACCAGAATCGCCGCCGCCAGCGGGTCGTGCTCCGCTTGGGCTAAGATATCGGCGGCGCAGTAGGCGGGGTCGGCGTTTTCGTCGGCGATAATGAGCACTTCGCTGGGGCCCGGCAGGCTGTCGATGCCCACGGCGCCATAGACCAGCTTTTTAGCCAGGACGACGAAGATATTGCCCGGCCCGCAGATTTTATCCACGCGGGGAACAGACTCTGTGCCGAAGGCCAGGGCGGCAATAGCCTGGGCGCCGCCCACTGAGAAGATGCGGTCAACGCCGGCGATATCGGCGGCGACCAGCGTGGCTACCGGCACCGTGCCGTCGGCGCGGGGTGGGGTGGTCAGGATGACCTCTTTGACACCGGCAATACGGGCGGGGATGGCCGTCATCAGCACCGTCGAGGGGTAGCTGGCGGTGCCGCCAGGGGCATAGGCGCCGATTTTATCAATAGGACGTATTAGCTGCCCGAAGCCTTTTTTGGCAGCCAGGCTCCAGATAGCCTCCTTCTGTTTCTGGTGGAAGGAGCTAATGCGCTCGGCGGCGAATTTCAGTGCCTTGAGCAGCTCTTTATCCACCTCGACGTAGGCGCTCTTTATCTGCGTCTTGCTCACCTCAAGCGAGCTGAGCCTGGCACGGTCGATTTTCAGGCTGTAGCTGAAGAGGGCGGCGTCGCCCATAGTGCGCACGTCTTCGATTATCTGCGCCACCGCCTCCTCGGGGCTCATTTCCATCCCGAAGACCGTTTTTATCCGCTGCCTCAGGGCAGGGGAGTCAGCGCTGAAATCGGTGCCCGGCTGCCGCTCTAGCAGCTCTCTGGCCGGTTCAAAACCTTCGATAATTCTCAATTTATAACTCCTCGGCGGCTCTACGCAGGGTTTGGGTGATAGACTCCATCCTCTTCTTCTTGGCTTGGCTTGATACCTGCCTAGTGCTGCCGATGAGGCAGGCCGTCGATTCGAAGAGGGTGTCGATAATCTTTAAGTTGTGCTCGGCCAGGGTGCGCCCGGTCTGGGTGTTCTCAATGAGGAGGTCGGCGTCCTCGGGGAGAAAGGCCTCGCTGGCTCCCCAGGTGGGAATGAGCCGATAGCGGTTGAGGCGGTTGTCGCGGGCGTATCTGTCGGCGATATTGATGTACTCCGAAGCGACCCTGATGGGCAGGGCATTCTCGGACTCGCTCAAATCACGGATATGGGCGATGTCTTTGTCCTGACTGACCACCGCCACCACCTTGACCCACCCCAGCTTCAGATTAGCCAGCTCTTTCACCGGGCTGGAGGGGAACTGGCAGAGGTGCTCGGTGAGCCAGTCCTGGCCGGTAATGGCCAGGTCGAAGTTGTCGTTGGCTACCTGCAGGGGCATGTCCTGGGGCCTGATTACCTTGACGCTGACGCCCTCAAGGTTGGTGGTCGGCCTGCGGTTGCCCTTCTCGGAGGGGTAGTCGTCAAGGCGAATGCCTGCCTTGCCCAATAGCTTTTGGGTGGGCGCCTGCTGGTGCCCGTCGGGTAGTGCCAGGCGCACCAAATCCCTACCCGCTTTGGGATATTGAACTACCTTTGTCGCTGGACGCTTGGCTGTCTTTGCTTTCGGCACCACCTTTTCCGGCACAAGCGCTTGCTCGATAGGGGCGACCATCTTGTCCAACCCCTTGGCCTTCCAGCTTTCGCGGTTGGCGATTAGAAAGGCGCTGACGCTTAAGGTCCGGCTTAGAGGCTTAAGACCCGGGAAGGGGAAGTCATCGGCAGTACCGACCAGCGCCAAATCGGCGCTCTCGGGCGGATAGACCTCGGCGCCACCCCAGAGGGGAAAGACGCTGAATCGCCTCAGCCGCATGTTAATGGCAAAGGCCTCGGCCAGGTTGGGGTACTCGCTGGCGATGCGTATCGCGGACTTGGCTCTTAATGCTTCAACGCTATCGGCTCCTGCTGCGCTGGCGGCGTAAAGAGCGCCCTCGCCGTATTTCAGGTTCTTGACCTTCATCAGGGCGCTGCTGGGGTATTTAGCCAGCAGCTCTTCAATCCAGTCCGAGCCGCAGATGCCCAGGTCGTAGTTGCCGATGGCGACCTGGATGGGTATGTCCTTTTCGTGGAAGACGCGGGCCGATAGCTGGGGCAGTGTTTTCGATTCGATGTGGTAGAAGCGCGCCTGCTCCTGGTAGCCGTCGAGTCCCCACCCCGCCCTTCGCAGAAGGACGGCGGTCTCGCCCAGTAGGCGTCCCTTGGGCAGCGCTATTTTTAGCTTTGTCTTCATTTCTTTAAGCACCCAGAAAAATCTTCGATTTTCCTGGGGACCCGCTTTGCCCCCTTCCCCATTTACCCCTTAAGTAGGGCTAAAAGCTCATCGACGGTCTGTGCCGTTAACTTTTGCTTCTTAGCCTGGTTGGTCAGTATAAGCTTCGGCTTGTCCTTAACATCAACCGTCCAGTCGAAGTCGCTATCTTTCTGAACGCCGAGATAGCATTCCGCACAGTAGCCGGCTTTGTGCAGGCGGCCAGCGATATCAAAGCCCTCCCTGGCTTTGGCTAGCTCCGCCCTGATTAAGATTCTCGGCGGCTGGGGTTTACTAAGCGCTTCCGGCTTTATCAATGCCATCAGGCGTTCCAGGTATAGGGCAAAACCGGAGGCAGGCACGTCCTTGCCCCCCATGAGAGGTATAAGGGCGTCGTACCTGCCGCCGCCGCCAATCTTCTCCCCGCCCTTAAAAATCTGGAAAATCACACCGGTATAGTATTCGAAGCCACGCCCCGAGGCAATGTCAATGCGGTAGTCGCCGCCCATTGCCTCCAGGAACTCGGCAATCCGGGCGCAGTTTTCGATATAGGGCCGGCATTCGGGCAGGTCTTCGGCGAAAAGCTCCTTTAGCTCCTGGGAAAAGCCCGAAGGCTTCCCTTTGAGAGCTAGCAGTGAGTCGATTGTTTTCTCAAGCTCGGGCCTCTTCAGCTTTAGCCTTTCCAGCGCCTTCATGTCTCCGTCCAGTATCTGGTCGAACATGCCGATTTGTTCCTCGGCGCTCAAACCCAGCCGGGCCAGCAGCGCTTTGATTAAGCCCGCGTGCGATAGCCTGAGCTCAATGCCCTTAATCTTCAGCTCTCTGAGGACCTCCAGCGCCAGCATCACCAGCTCGATGTCGGCCAGCGGCGGCCTGGCGCCGATAAGCTCCGCCCCGCACTGCCACTTCTCACGGCTCTTCTTGCCTGTCGCCTCGAACATAAAGACATTGGCTACATAGAAGAGCTTGGCCAGCTTCTCTTTAGCCATGCTATCAATGTAAAGTCGGCTGATGGGTATGGTGCCGTCGGGCCGTAAGACCACCCTTTCCCCGCTCCACCCGTCCCAGTCGAGGAAGGAATAGACCTTGGAGAGCATGCTGGGAGTGAGCGTTCCCGTGGCCGTGAAGAGGTGCAGGTATTCCAGGGTGGGCGTTTTTACTTCCTGGTAGCCCCACTTCAGGCAGCATTCACGGAAGGCGCTTTCGATTAAGCGGAAGCTGACCATATCCTGCGGGGACAGGTCGCGGGTGCCTTTTGAGCGCTGGATTTTCATAGTTGGTAAATTGTAGCACTACTACTCTGGCTATTCAACCGTGAGGGGGGTTGGCCCCGCCCCACCTTTGCGAACGTGGGTATTTCTTCCCACACCAGCCCGCCCACAAACGTCTTTCAAAGGGGGGCTTCGCCCCCCTTGGGAACCCCCTGAATGTATAGCCTAATCTCCTTGGGGGTATTTAAAAGGGGCGCAGCCCCTTTTTACCTTAAAGGGCGGCGGGTGGGAAAAGATATAAAAAGGGGTGGGGTAGGGCGTATCCCAGAAGGAATTCTAGAGGGTGAACCCCCTCTAAGGGTGGGTTGTGGGTGGGACAGAAAGACTTACGCTAACAAGGGTGTGTTGGGTGGCAAAGAATCCTATCTGCCCCGCTGTTTACAATAGTAGCCCAACCAAGCTATAATTTCAGTTACCCCTGTTAATCAGGCTGGGTCTATTCTCAATGTTGAGGGGCGCATGAGCAGAGTCATATTTAGAGCCCTTGGCCTCGTCTTTTTCCTGGCTATAATTGTGGGCTCTTTGCTGCCTCTCACCACCAGCGCCGCCAGCCAGTCAATCCACATCCTCCATGTCGAAGGCACCATCGTTCCCGTGACGGCTGATTACATCGACCGGGGCATCGAAAAGGCCGAAGACGAGAACGCCCTGGCCTGCATCATCGAGCTAGATACGCCGGGAGGCCTGCTCGACTCGACGGAGGAGATAGTGCAGAGGATTATGAACGCCGACGTGCCCATCATCGTTTACGTTAATCCCAAGGGCGCCTGGGCGGCTTCGGCGGGGACGTTTATCACCCTTTCGGCTCACATCGCGGCCATGACACCGGGGACGACCATCGGCGCCGCCCATCCGGTGGCGGCGGGTGGGGAAGAGATACCCGAGGACCAGATGAAGAAGATAGTCGAGTTCTCGGCCAAGTGGATGAGGACCATCGCCCAGGAGCGGGGCCGCAACATAGAGGAAGCCGAGCTGGCGGTGACCGAGAGCAAGTCCTTTACCGATGTCGATGCCCTGGAGGCTAACCTCATCGACATCAGGGCAAATACGCTGGACGAGCTTATCGCCCTGATTAACGGCCGGCAGGTCACGCTGGCTAGCGGCCTGGAGGTTACCCTTGATACTTCAAGCTACTCTGTCACCCGCAACGATATGAGCCTTATCGAGGGCTTTTTGCACGCCATCAGCGACCCCAATATCGCCTATATCCTGCTCAGCCTGGGCAGCATCGGCATTATCGCCGAGATTTACAGCCCCGGCGCCTTTTTCCCCGGTATTATTGGCGCCATCAGCCTCTTGCTCGCCTTCTACTCCCTGGGTGTCCTCGACGCCAACCTGGGGGGCATACTGCTTATACTGCTCGCCTTCGGGCTCTTTATTGGGGAGGTGCTTACCACCACCTTCGGCATATTTACCGCCGGGGGCATAACCGCCCTCGTCCTGGGCTCGTTGATTCTTTTCCCTGAATCGGGCGCCCTGTTTCAGGTAAGCCCCTGGCTGATTGGGGTCATGGCTGCAGTTGTGGCGGCTGTTTTCGCTTTCGTAATTACCCGAATCGTCAGTGCCCATCGCCGCCAGGCTTACACGGGCCGGGAAGAACTGGTGGGCAAGACCGCCGTGGCTAAGTCCGCCCTGGAACCAGAAGGGATAGTCCTCTTTAAGGGCGAGCGCTGGACGGCGACGGCGGAGAAGGGTAAGGTGAAACCGGGGGAGGAGGTGACGATAACCAGGGTTGACGGTTTAAAGCTCTATGTAACCAAAAAAAGAACCAGGGGCAAATAGAACCCCAAAATCTTATTTTTGAGGAGTCGTAATTGCTAAAATGGACGCTTGGTTGATTGTCGTAATCGTTATCTGTGGTGCCGCCTTGTTAGTCTTTGTCGTCCAGCGGGTAGTCCAGGCTCACCGCCGGCAGGTGTCAGCCGGCCGGGAAGAGCTGGTGGGTAAGACGGCTGAAGTGGAAACAGTGCTCGACCCCAAGGGCATCGTCTTAATCGAGGGCGAACGCTGGGCGGCAATATCGGAGAAGGGTAGGGTGAAACCTGGAGAGGAGGTGATCGTCACCAAGGTCGATGGTTTAAAATTACAGGTAGTCAAGAAAGAATAGAGGAGGTAACTAAATGAACCCAGTTATTTACGGTGTCATTGCTTTAGCGGCAATCATACTTCTTGCCATGACTATCAAGGTTGTCCCCGAATATGAGCGGGGGGTCCTTTTCCGCCTGGGGCGACTGGTTGGAGCTAAGGGTCCTGGACTGTTTTTCATCATTCCTTTCGTTGATCGGTTGGTGAAGGTGGACCTGCGGGTAGTAACTATGGATGTCCCCTCGCAGGAGGTAATCACCAAGGACAACGTTACGGTGAGGGTGAACGCCGTCGCCTACTTCCGGGTGGTTGACCCCGAGGCTTCCGTGGTTAAGGTCCTTGACCACATCCGGGCCACCTCGCAGATATCCCAGACCACGGTGCGAAACGTGCTGGGGCAGTCCGAGCTGGACGAGCTGCTGACCCAGCGCGAAAAGCTCAACCAGTCGCTGACCAAAATCATCGACGAGCACACCGACCCCTGGGGGGTCAAGGTGAGCACGGTGGAAATCAAAGAGGTCGAGCTGGCTGAGGAGATGAAGCGCTCTATGGCGGCTCAGGCCGAAGCGGAGAGAGAAAGGCGAGCCAAGATTATCCACGCCGACGGTGAGTTCCAGGCCGCCGAAAGGCTGGCTGAGGCCGGCAGCATCATCGCCCGCGAGCCGACGACACTGCAGCTTCGTTACCTGCAAACGCTGACCGAGATCGCCACCGAGCGCAACAGCACCATAATCTTTCCCATACCTGTTGACCTTATCACCATGTTCATGAAGAAGAAATAGCCACTGGCAAACCTAGTGCCATTTGAAATCCCGAGTCCTCCTTGGGAGGGCTCGGGGGAGACTTTGATTTATTGGCGCAGGCTGACTTCGCCAGCCACGACTTTAATCAATTTGCCGTCGGGCTGGCGGAGGAAAAGGCTGCCGTCGCTGGCGACCGATTCGGCTACGCCTTGGTGAGTGGTCTGGCCCGAGATTAGCTCAACCTCTTTACCCAGCGTCACCAGCCGGTCCCGCCACTCCCGAAAAACGCTGTCCCCCTCGGGCAGCGCCAGGTATAAGTCCTCCAGTTCCGTCAGTAGGCAGCGTATTATCTCCCGCCGCGATAGCTTTCTCCCCAACTCACTTGAAAGGCTGGTGGCGGTGGTGGCGATATCGGGGAAATCGGCGGTATTAAGGTTGACGTTCAGCCCGATGCCGATAACGGCGTAGTCCACGGCGCTACCCCTGACATCGCTTTCAATCAGTATCCCGCATACCTTCTTATTATTAACCAAGACGTCATTGGGCCACTTAATCTGCGTTTTTAATCCGCTGACCTTTTCAATACAGTGAACGACAGCCAGCGAAGCTACCATAATAAGGTAGGGCAGCTGGGCCGGGGTGGGGTGGAGAATAACCGACAGGGCGATACTTCCCCGGGGCGATAGCCAAGCGCGCTTCAGCCTCCCCCTCCCCGCCGTCTGCTCCTCGGCCACTACCACCGTCCCTTCCCTGGCTCCCTTTTTGGCCTCGCGTTTGGCGACATCATTGGTCGAGGTCAGGCGGGGATAGACGATAACCCTTTGTCCGATAAGCTCGGTTTTCAGGTTATCGGTGATAGCCGCCGCCGACAATCTGCTCTCTGCCATTTTGCTTTAGATATAGTAAGCTAAACGAGGCGATTAAGCAATCTTGACAGTGGATTGGGGGCGGGGCATAATATAACCTGTTCGGGCGGGAGTAGTTCAGAGGCAGAACATCTGCTTCCCAAGCAGAGAGTCGCGAGTTCGAATCTCGTCTCCCGCTCCGTAAGGCTGGGCGACGAATTGCCTATGTTATATCGACAAAGCTGGGACAAGCCTAAGGGCATCCAACACCCTGCCTCACAGCCAGCGAGGAAAGCACAGATAAAGGCCAGGCTCACTGTCTTGGTCAGCCGCACACCGTCAGATATAAAGGGGAGACCTATCTACTGAATAAAACTAGCTAAGACTTTTCGCCCCTGGACCTTATTTGCTCCACCTTCGCGCAGATGGCGAACAGCACCAGGAAAATAGCCAGGAATATCCAGAAGTCACCGTTATAGCCAATGGCCTTGTCCATGGCCTTAGCGATCACACCCAGGATGGTGCAGACCCATCCTGCCACTCCAAAGACATACGACATGTGAAACTTACCCGATTTCATCTTTTCCATCCCCTTTCTTCAATCTTTTTATTGGCTTGAAAGATTGCACGATTGTCAGGATTGTTCACTCACGTCTTAAAGCTTCCTTCAGTGCCGCTGTATTTCTGCCTCATCTTGGGCTTTTCTATTTTGCCCGTCGGGTTTCGGGGCACCTTGTCGAAGATAATGCGCCTCGGCCTCTTGTAGCGGGGCAGGTTTTGCTCGCAGAACTTGTTTATCTCGTCCTCAGTCAGGCTGGCCCCGTCGCTGGGGGTAATCACGGCGCAGGCTATCTCGCCCAGCCTTTCGTCGGGCAGGCCGATAACGCCGACATCGTGGACCTTGGGGTGTTTCCGGATGATGTTCTCCACCTCCACGGGGAAGATATTCTCCCCGCCGGTGATAATCACATCTTTCTTTCTATCCACGATATAGACGAAGCCCTCGTCATCCATCTTGGCCATGTCGCCCGTGTAGAGCCAGCCGTCCCGCAGCGTTTCCGCCGTTTTCTGTGGGTTCTTATAGTAGCACTTCATTACCCCGTTACCCTTGACGATGAGCTCGCCCACCTCCCCGCACTTCACGTCCTTGCCCTTATCATCGACGATGCGCACCTGCCAGTTAAAGCCGGGCTTGCCGGTCGCCTCCAGTTTATAGTTATTCTCGATACCGAGGTTGACGCACCCCGGCCCGGTGGACTCGCTCAAACCGTAGCTGGTGTCGTACTGCATATCAGGGAAGTATTGCTTCCAGCGTCTAATCAGGCTGGGGGGAATAGGCTGCGCCCCCATGTGCATGAGCCGCCAGCTGCTCAGGTCGTAGTCTTTTAGCCTTAGCTCTCCCCGGTCGAGGGCGCTGAGGATATCCTGCGCCCAGGGCACCAGTAGCCAGACTATTGTCCCTCTTTCCTGCTGGATGGCTTCGAAGATAGCCTTGGGGTCTATTTCGGTCAGTATCGTCCCCCGGCCGCCGACGAGCAGGCTACCGAACCAGTGCATCTTGGAACCGGTGTGGTAAAAGGGAGGGATGATGATAAAGTTATCGTCGTGCTGCTGGCGGTGGTGTGTAGCTTCGGTGATGGCGGCGCACTCCATGTTCTTGTGGGTGAGTAGTATCGGCTTGGGCTCACCGGTGGTGCCCGAGGTAAAGTAGAGCCCGCACTCGTCCTCGGCGGTCAGCTTAACGTCTAGCGGCTCGGGGGAAGCGCTGGCAACGAAGTCCTCGAAGTTCTCCATATCTTGAGGTGTATTTTCGCCGACAAAGATATAGTCCTTTATCGTGGGCAGCTGAGAGCGGATAGGCTCCACCCTTTCGACGAACTCCGGGCCCAGAAACATTACCTTGGCTTCGGCGATATCGCCGCAGTATTTGATGTCGTCGCTGGTGAAGCGAAAGTTGAGCGGCACCGCCCAGGCGCCCGTCCTGATGATACCGAAATAAGCCTCTAGCCAGTTTATCGAGTTCAGCATCAGGTGCAGCACCTTATCGCCCCGGCCCACCCCTCTGGCGATGAGGGCATTAGCTATGCGGTTAGCCCTCTCGTCGAAGACGCGCCAGCTGATTTCCCGCCTTATCTTCTGGCTCGGCTTCAGCTCGATAAGGGCACTCTCGTCGGGGTAGAGTTTGGCGTTCCTGGCTAACATCTCGACTATGGTCATCGGTCACCTCAACCTACTGGAAACTCGTGGTATTTCCACGAGTTATTATAGCTTTTCCCGCTTCGTAAGACAATAAAGACGAATTTGCTGTGATTTGGTACTAAAGTATGAGTGGTAAATAGCCAAAACATTACTAATGGGTTATTTACGCTTGAAGCGTCATATTTTAAAGTTAGAGTATATTCGAGCATTATCACAGAGCCGAGGTTTTAATATGACGGTTACAGTAGATGGTCAAATCTATTATAGAACCGCTGAGGTCTGTCGCATAGTTGGTATAAGCCGGGCCACCCTGTTTCGCTGGCTCAAAGAAGACATTTTTAAGGAAGCCAAGCATCGGGATAGGCGTGGTTGGAGGCTTTTTACCGAAGACGAAGTCGAGAGGCTTAAGGCGGAAGCTAACCAGGTGAATAACACCGACCAGGTCGAAACGGCAAAGGGCTTAGTCTAAAACGTTTTTTCCCGAGGTGAAAACATGAGTAACGGAAACGGTGCTAAGACCAGGAGGCAGCTGGCTAAAGGGGGTCCGGCAGTGCTGGAAGCCGAGCGCGAGCGGGTTGAGAAGGTTTGGGGAGAAACGGAACCGGAAAAGGCTGCTATTCTCGATAGTATTAGCGAGCTGGTTGTCTTTCAGGACCTGGAGCACCGGGTGTTGTGGGCCAACAGGATTGCCGGTGAAACGGTCGGCTTGCCTTCTAAGAAATTAGCGGGGCAATATTGCTACGAGGTGTGGGGTTGGGGAGGCAAAGCCTGCCCCGGTTGTCCGGTAGCAAAAGCCCGAAAAACGGGTAAACCTCAAGCCGGCGAAATGACTACCCCCGACGGGAGGGTATGGCTGGTAAAGGGTTACCCGATTCTGGATTCTAGTGGCGAGGTTACCGGCCTGGTGGAAATGACGCTGGATATCACCAAGAGCAAACGGGTGGTGGAGGAGCTTCAGGAACAAAAGAACAAACTGCAGTCGGTAGTAAGGGCCATGGAAGATGGCCTCACCGTACAAGATAAGGACTTTACCATTATCTATCAGAACGAGCCACTAACCGAGACCTATGGTGACCGAGTGGGTGAGAAATGCTATCAGGTCTATGAAAACAGGGACACGGTCTGCGAGGGATGCGCGGTAAAAAAGGCGTTTAATGATGGCAAGTCACACACTACGGAGAGGAAAGTGGTGTTACCTTCGGGTGAGGTGGCCTTCGGGGAGGTTACAGCTAGCCCCGTTAGAGATGCTAGTGGGCGGATTGTTTCCTGTCTGGAAATTGTCAGGAATATAACCGAGCGCAAGCAGGCGGAGGAAGAGCTGCGGGAGTCTGAGGAGCGGTTCCGTTCTATCGTGGAAAGTTCTCAGGTCGGAATATTGATTCTGGATGACGCCTATCGCATCCTCTACGCGAACGATGAGCAGAGCCGAATCTCGGGATATTCCCGCGATGAAGTCATCGGACAGGATTTCCGTAAATTCCTCGACAAAGGGAGCCAGCGACTCGTCGCCAGCCGATATGCCCGAAGACAGAAGGGAGAGGAAGTTCCTCTCAAATACGAATTCGACTTTGTCGCCAAGGATGGCCAGAAAAGGCGTGTGGAAGTCAGCGCGACTGTAATCAGGGATTCAGCCGGAGAAGTAAGAACGGTGGCTCAGATTCTGGATATCACCGAGCACAAGCAGACGGAGGAGGAGCTGAAGGAGGAAAAGAACAAGCTGCTGTCGGTAATAAGCGCCATGGAACATGGGCTCACCATACAGGACAGGGACTTTAACATCATTTATCAGAACGAGGTGTCTAAGAGAGCCTCGGGTGGTAACCGTATCGGGGAGAAGTGCTATCGAGCCTATGAAAACAGGGACGAAATCTGCGAAGGCTGCCCGGTAAAAAAGGCGTTTAATGATGGCAAGTCGCACACTACGGAGAGACGGAACATAGAGCCTTCGGGCGAGGTTATCTTCTGGGAGAATACGGCTAACCCCATCAGGGACGCTAAGGGAAAGATTGTTTCCTGCCTTGAGCTTTCCCGGGACATCACCGAGCGTAAGAAGGCGGAAGAAACGCTGGCTGATGAGCTGACGCGACGGCGCATACTGGTCGACCAGTCCCGTGATGGCATCGTTGTCCTTGACAGTAACGGCAAGGTTTACGAAGCCAACCAGAAATTTGCCGAGATGCTCGGCTACACCCCTGAGGAAGTCCGCGAGCTTCACGTTTGGGACTGGGAATTTCAATATCCGCCCGAACAGGTTGCCGAGATGATCCGGACTGTTGACGCTGCTGGCGACCACTTCGAGACGCGACACCGCCGCAAGGACGGTACCATCTATGATGTTGAAATCAGCACCAACGGGGCAATTTACGCGGGGCAGAAGCTAATCTTCTGTGTCTGCCGTGATATCACCGAACGCAAGCGGGCGGAGGAGGCGTTGATTGAGGCGGAGGAGAAGTATAAGAAACTGGTAGAGGCCGCCAGCGACCTTATCTGGGAGGTGGATGGAGAGGGTTGGTACACCTTTGTCAGCCCCCGGATTAAAGACCTGCTGGGCTACGAGGTGGAAGAGGTGGTGGGCAAGAAGAGGACGCTTGACTTTTCCCCTAAAAAGGAAGCCAGGAAGTGGCTTAAGCGTTTCAAGAAGATCAACGCTAAAAGGGTGCCCTTCTCCGGCTTCGAGGTTCTCCATCACCACAAGAATGGCAACCCGGTAATCTTTGAGGTTAGCGGTATTCCCTTATTTGATGGTGCCGGAAACTTCAAGGGGTATATAGGTATCAATAAAGATATCACCGAGCGCAAGCAGGTGACGGAGGCACTCAAGGAAAACCAGGAGTTCAGCACGGGCCTTATGGAAAATTCGCCGAATCCGAAGTCCGTTCTTAATCCCGATACCTCAATAAGATATGTAAATCCGGCCTTTGAAAAGCTGACCGGATATAAGCTTTCTGAAATTGCCGGCGTGAAAGCCCCCTACCCGTGGTGGCCGAAAAAAGAGCATAAGGCGATGACCCAGAACCTTAAAAAGGCGATGACGAGTGGCGGCAAGAGAAGCGAGCATGTTTTCCTGAAGAAGAACGGCGAGCCTTTCTGGGTAATGCTCAACTCGGCGCCGGTCATTCACCGCAAAAAGCTGCTCTACTTCCTTATCAACTGGCTTGACATCACCGACCGCAAGCGGGCCGAAGAAGAGAAGGCGGAGCTGGAGCAGAAGGCTCACTTGGCCAGCCGCCTGGCTTCGGTAGGGGAGATGGCATCGGGCATCGCCCATGAGATAAACAACCCCCTCACCGCCGTCATCGGTTTTGCCCAGCTGCTTATGGATAACGACCTCCCCGAGGAAATCAAGGAGGACCTATCCATCATCCATAAGGAGGCCCAGCGCGCGGCAGGCGTGGCCCGTAACCTGCTTACCTTCGCCCGTAAGCATGCCCCCTCCAAGCAGCCGACAAGTGTTAACAACATTATAGAAGGGGTACTGACGTTACGCGCCTACGAGCAGAACGTGAGTAACATCCAGATTAGAACCAGGCTTGCCCCCAACCTGCCTGAGGTCATGGCTGACTATTCTCAACTACAGCAGGTCTTTATCAACATTATTCTTAACGCCGAAGCGGCTATGCTCGAAGCCAGCAACGGGGGCACGCTAACGATTACAACCCAGAGGTTCAATCACAGCGTCAGGGCGTCGTTTGCCGATAACGGCCCCGGAATCGCTAAAGAGAACCTGAATCGGATATTTGACCCGTTCTTCACCACCAAGGAAGTGGGCAAGGGGACGGGTCTGGGACTCAGCGTCTGTCATGGCATAATCGCGGAGCACGGCGGCAGGATATATGCCCGGAGCAAGACGGGTAAAGGAGCTACCTTCATCGTCGAGTTACCGATTGATAGCCAGGGGCAAGCGGAGGGGCCGAATGAAGCCGACTGAGGGTAAGAACCAGAGAATCCTGGTAGTTGAAGACGAGCCGTCTATTTGCCAGGTATGCCTGAGGACCCTCACCGCCGAGGGTTTTGAGGTCGATATTGCCGTTAACGGCGCTATCGCCGGCAAGATGCTGGGCGAAAAGAAATACGACCTTTGCCTTATCGACATCAGAACGCCGATAATGAACGGCCGTGAGCTTTATCAGTATATACGGGATAATTACCCTAACTTCACCGGTAAGATTATCTTCACTACCGGTGACGTTCTGGATGAAAAGCTGGCTTCTATGCTAAAAGGGGCCGAAAGGCCCTATCTACCCAAGCCCTTCACTCCCGACGAGTTGAGGACTATCGTAAAAGAAACTTTAGAAGGCTAGAGAAATGGCAGCTAACGGTATAAAAATACTGGTTGTGGACGACGAAGCGATGGTCAGGAAGCTTCTCTGTCAGCGGCTGTCCCGAGAGGGCTATCAGTGCGACGAGGCTGGCGGCGCCGACCAGGCGCTGGAGAAGCTGAAAGCCGACCCGGCCGATGTGGTAATTCTTGACATAAAGATGCCGGGCAAATCGGGGATGGAGCTTTTGCCGGAGATAAAAGCCAAATACCCCGATACCGCGGTTATGATGGCCACCGCCCTTAACGACATTAATATCTCCATCCAGTGTATGAAAGAAGGGGCTTACGACTATATATGCAAGCCCTTTAACCTGGCTGAGGTGGTGATGAGCGTGCAGGGGGTGCTGGACAAGCAGCGGCTGGAGCGCGAGATTAGGGAGTACCAGCAATACCTGGAGGAAAAGGTCGAGGAGCAGACACAGGAAGTCCGTAAGGTCTTTCTCGGTGCCATTGAAGCCCTGGCCTTCGCCCTTGAAGCCAAAGACCAGTATACGGCGGGGCACTCCCGCAGGGTAACCGAGATTGCCGTGGCGATAGGCAGAGAAATGGGCTTATCCGACGATTGCGTCGAGGACCTGCGCTGGGGAGGCTTGCTGCACGATGTGGGCAAGATTACCATCGACCAGATTATACAGAATAAACCGGGAAAGTTGACTCCGGAAGAATATGAGCATATTATGACTCATGCCAGCGTTGGTGCTGGCATTGTGAAGCCGGTGGTTAACGGTAAGGTGGTGGCGATGATTGAACATCACCATGACCGTTATGATGGCGGTGGCATGAATCAGACCGTATCCGGGAAAAAGATACCAATGGGAGCCAGGATTCTGGCCGTGGCCGATTCCTTTGACGCTATGACCTCCGACCGCCCTTATCGCAAGGCGATGTCTATAGACGAAGCCCTGGCGGAAATAAAGAGATGCACCGGCAGCCAGTTCGACCCGGAGGTAACGGCCGCTTTCCTTAAAATACCGGTCACCGGAATAGTGCTGGCAGAAGCCTAGAAATCTGCCGACAAAAAGCGGGGGGATGTTAAAATGACTGGGTCCAAGAGAATACTCATCGCTGATGACGAAGAGACGGTAAGGACGCTGGTAAAAAGGCTTCTGGGCAAGAGCTACAAGGTCCTTGAGGCCGAGAACGGCGAGGAAGCGGTAAAAGTGGCCGTCAATGAGAAACCAGACCTCATCCTGATGGACATTCTAATGCCCAAGATGGACGGTCTTACCGCCTGCTACGCCATTAAGAGTAACCCGGCAACCAAGGAAATCCCGGTGGTTATGCTGACCGCTGTGGACTACGAGCTTAACCGCAAGCTCAGCAAGGATGTTATGGGTGCCCAGGACTATATAACCAAGCCGTTTGACTCTGAGATGCTGACGAGTGTAATGGCCAAGTTTACCAACGGGAAATAGCCCTGGTTAGCTTAGAACGACATGGTGCCGGAGGTTATGCGCTTATCGGGCCAGATTCTAATCTCCGGCGCTAATTTATTATTCTTACCCACCACCACGTTATCCCCCAGGACGCAGTTATCCAGAATCTGGCTCTCCTCCCCAATCTGGCAGTTGGCGGCCACGATGCAGTTTCGCAGCAGCGCCTTTTTGCCCACCTTTACGTTCTGCCAGAGTACTGCCCCTTCCACGCTGGCACCATCGGCAATCTGGCAGCCCGGACCCAAAACGGCCGGTCCTTTAAGTACCACCCACTTAGCCACGGTGCACCCCTTGCCGATGAGCACGGGGCCCTCAATCTCGGCGGAGGGGTCTATGGTGCTGCCGTCACCCTTCTGGACGGCCTGGTCGAGGTTGTTCCAGTAGGCGGCCAGAGCCGGTGCCTCACCCGAGAGCAGGTCGTGGTGCGCCTTGAGGTATTTTTCGGGCGTGCCGATGTCAATCCAGTAGCTGTCGGAGGGATAGCCCAGTATCGGCTCACCCTTCTCCAGCAGCAGGGGAAAGAGGTGGCGCTCGACCATGGAGGGGGTGGCGGGGGGAATATAGCCTAAAACCTCGGGGTCGATAATATAGATGCCGGCGTTAATCATGTTGGTGGTGACTTCATCTAAGCTTGGCTTCTCCACGAAGCGCTCTACCATATTCTCGTGGTCGGTCTCAACCACCCCGTATATCGTCGGGTTATCCACTGGTGTCAGGGCGATGCTCACCCTGGGCTTGACCTTGCGGTGAAGTTTCATCATATCGGCCAGGTCAATGCCGGTCAGGACGTCGCCGTTGAGCACGAAAAAGGGCTCGTTTAAGTCGGCTTCGACGTTTTTAATCGCCCCGCCCGTCCCCAGCGGCTCTTTTTCTATAGCGTAGCTTAAGTTGACGCCCAGCTCAGACCCGTTGCCCAGCTGCGCCTGGATGCGGTCAGGCAGGTAGCTCATAGCCAGGATGACGTCCTTTATGCCGTGCCCTTTTAGGTAACGGAGCACGTATTCCAGGAAGGGCATGTTCAGTATGGGCACCATCGCCTTAGTGGTGTTGCAGGTCAGGGGGCGCAGCCTGGTCCCCTCTCCACCCACCAGAATAACTGCTTTCATGGCTTATCTTCTCCCCGGGTGAGACTACCCTGCCTCCTTGTTGGCTTGCATTTTAGACGTTTTGTGGGGTGGCAGTCAACCCATATCTATTACTTTTCCACCTTGATGAATCGGGCGTTTATCGCCACGATTATGGTGCTCAAAGACATCAAAGCCGCGCCCACCGCCGGGCTGAGTACGACGCCGAGGCTGTAGAGCGCCCCCGCCGCCAGCGGTATGGCCAGTACGTTGTAGCCCGTGGCCCAGCCCAGGTTTTGCAGCATCTTCTTGTAGGTGGCGCGGGAAAGCCCGATAATGGATACGGCGTCCAGTGGATTGCTCCTGACCAGTATGATGTCGGCGGTAGCCACCGTAACCTCGGTGCCGGCGCCGATGGCGATGCCTACGTCGGCTTGAGCCAGCGCCGGGGCATCGTTGACCCCGTCCCCCGTCATAGCCACAATCATCCCCCGCGCCTGAACCTCCTTGACCTTCTCCACCTTCTGCTCGGGCAAGACCTCGGCGAAATATTCGTCCAAGCCTATCTCGTCGGCGACCCACTTGGCGACCTCTTTGTTGTCACCAGTTATCATCATGCACTTGATGCCCATCTCCTTGAGCCGCCGGATGGCTTCCCTCGATTCGGGGCGGATAATATCAGCCAGGGCGATGGTGCCCTTTAGCTTGCCGTCAATAATGACGAAGACCACCGTCTTGCCCTGCTCGGTGAGCTTTTGTGTTTGCTTCTCGTCGGCTTTAATCTTATTTTCCTTGAGATAGCCGGGGCTGACCACCTTCACCTCTTTGTTGTTGACTTTGCCCTCGGTGCCCTTGCCCGCTATCGCCCTAAAGTCCTTTACGGCGAAGGTCTCCTTAGCCGAAGAGACTATACCTTTGGCGATGGGGTGCTCGGAACGAGCTTCCACTGAGGCGGCGTATTTCAATAGCTCGTTTTTATCAATGCTTTTATCGAAGCTGACGATATCGGTGACGCCGAACTCGCCCTTGGTCAGCGTGCCCGTTTTGTCGAAAAGGATAGCCTGTATCTTTCGGGCACGCTCGAAGTTGTTGCGGTTCCTAATCAAGAGCCCGCTACGCGCCGAGATGGCCGTGGAAACAGCCACCACCAGCGGCACGGCCAGGCCCAAAGCGTGGGGGCAGGTGATGACCATCACCGTGACCATTCTCTCCACGGAGAAGGCCAGCCCCTGGCTGGAAAGCGTCAGCCAGAAGATAATGGTCAGGGCGCCGGCGCTGATGGCGATAATGGTCAGCCAGAGGGCGGCGCGGTCGGCTACCGTCTGGCTGCGCGACTTGCTCTGCTGCGCCTGCCGCACCAGCGAGGTCATCTGGGCTAAATACGATGCCTCGCCTGTCTTCTGCACCTCAACCGTGAGCGAGCCTTCACCGTTCACCGAGCCGCCGATAACTATGGAACCAACCTGCTTGGCTACGGGCGTGGACTCACCGGTGAGCAGGGCTTCATTCACCGAGGACTCGCCCTCGATTACCTTGCCGTCGGCGGGTATCTTTTCCCCCGGTTTCACCACCACCGTATGCCCTACTTTCAGCATCTCTATGGGCATATCGTGCATGCTGCCGTCGGGCATGAGGTGGTGAACTTGGGCGGGCAGCAGCTTGGCTAATTCCTCCAGCGCCGAGGAGGCGCCCATTACCGATTTCATTTCCAGCCAGTGCCCCAGCAGCATGACGTCAATCAATGTTGCCAGTTCCCAGAAGAAGGACTTGCCGGCCACTCCGAAGACGACGGCGCTGCTGTAAACGTAAGCCACCGTGATGGCCAGGGCGATGAGGGTCATCATGCCCGGGCTTTTAGCCTTGAGCTCGTCCCGGAGTCCCTTGAGGAAGGGCCACCCGCCGTAGAAAAAGACGATGGTGGCTAATCCCCATAAGACGTAGGCGTCCCCGGTGAAGGCGATTATATCCTCGATGCCGAGCCACTCCTGTATCATCGGGGAAAGGAGCAGGATGGGTACGGTCAGGGCTAGCGATATCCAGAAGCGCCGCCTGAAGTCGGCGACCATATGGGCGTGGTGCCCCGCGTGCTCGTGCTCGGCAGGCTTATGTCCCGCGTGCATTTCGTGCTGTGTCATATCGTGCATATGATGTTCGTGCTCATTCATTTTCATTCCCTTCTTCAGTCAGTCTGCCGACTATGGGGAAGCGGAAGAGCAGGCTGGGGAGGTGAGGGGCGTCTTTTAGGTCGTCGGTCAAGTCCTGCCCGGCCTTGTGAATAACCTGGTGGGCGCCCTTTTTCCACTGGAAGCTTTTGGAGAGGTCATAGACCTTGCCCCGGTAGGCGACGTAACTGATACCATTGCTGCCATCGTACTTTTTTAGCTCCTCCCGGCTGAATGTTCTCACTTCTTTAACCGAAGGCGACATCGAGCAGCATCATCAGGGCGAAGCCGATCATGGCACCGCTGGTAGCCAGGTCGGCGTTGCCGCCCCGCTGGGCTTCGGGGACTACCTCCTCGACGACGACGAATATCATCGCCCCGGCGGCGAAGGCCAGCGCGTAGGGCAGGAGGGGCTGGGCGATAATCACCGCCGCCGCCCCGATAACCCCGGCCATAGGCTCGACCACCCCCGAAAGCTGCCCGTACATAAAGCTCCTCCGCCGGGAAAGCCCCTCACGGCGCAGGGGGACGGAGACCGCCATCCCCTCGGGGAAGTTCTGGATACCGATGCCGATAGCCAGAGCCACCGCGGCGCCAAAAGAAGCCGAAGGTAGCCCTACGGCCAGAGCCCCGAAAGCCACCCCCACCGCCAGCCCCTCGGGTATGTTGTGCAGGGTTATGGCCAGGACGAGCAGCGTGCTCCGCCGCCAGCTTGTCTTGACCCCCTCCGCCTCCGAGGTAGAGAAGCCGAGGTGGAGGTGGGGCAGCACCTTGTCCAGGCTCCAGAGAAAGATACCCCCACCTAGAAAACCGACCACTGCCGGCACCCATGACGGGAAGTCCTTGCCCTGGGACATGGCGATGGCTGGCGCCAGCAGCGACCAGTAGCTGGCGGCAATCATGACCCCGGCGGCAAAACCGAGCATGGCGTCCAGGACGCGGCGGCTTATGTCTTTGGCGGTAAATACCACCGCCGCCCCCGCCGCCGTCATCGCCCAGGTAAAGAGGGTGGCCAGAAGCGCCTGGAGCACCGGACTCAGGTTCTGTAAGAAGCTAATTTCCATTACCGCCTTGGCTAGCTATAATTTTGGGGAGACCCGTATTAGCCTTGAGCCTCCCCATTATAATACACCGTCGTGCTGTTATCTCAAGAACTTGGAGACGAAGGGGGAAGTCTCGCCGCGGCGCAGGAAGTGGCCGGAGGGACCCTCGCCCAGGAACTCGGAGAACCACGATTCGTGCTCTATCTCTTCGTTGAGAATAGACTGGGCTAAGTCGTAGGTGCGGTGGTCTTTGCCTGCCGTCAGATTGCAGATATTGGTGTATCCCCTGACGGCGCATCGCTCCGCTTCTACCAGCACCTTGAGCAGTGCCTGGACGTCGTGGGCTTTCTTGGGCAGGCTGGCCGGTGGACAGGCTGAGCAGTTGTGGAAATCCAGCATGCTCTCCGGCAGTTTGCCGCCCAGCTCGTAGATGCGGGGGACAATAGCCTCAAAGTGGTTCCGGTCTTCGATGCGGGCGGTCTCGGCGATTTCCTTTATCGTCTCACCGTCCAGTCCGATAAGGTTCGCTCTCAGAATCGTGTAGTAGTAATAGGTGGTGAGTTCCGCAGCCGCATTATTGACGAGCAGCTCCAGCAGTTCGTCAACGTTTACTCCGGCCAACTCCACCATTTCTCGGGCTACTTTAGCCATTTTTTTACCTCCTTATTTTATTTTTGTTTTCGGTTCTTTCGTAGTTATTTCTTCTTGCTCGTCCTCCACAGCGCCAAGCCAGTGGCACCTAAGCCCACACCCATTAAAATCATAAAAGCCCCCGCCGCCTTGACCACGGTGAAGACGCCGAAGGCGGTTACCGCCAAATAAAGGTAGTTCTCGATGTTCATAGCCTGCAGGTAGGTTATCTGGGTGGGGTTGGTGGGGTCGAAATTCTTACCCCCCAGCAGGTCGCCGTAGGTGGGGGAGATAGTGTGGCGGTGCTCCCTGACCAGGTCGCCGGCCTTCTGGGCGAGCTGGCTGTCATTGACGATAGTCCCCGAACCGTCGGGCATGGCTATCTGCTCCTCATCCATCGCCGCTACCAGCCAGGACTCCTGGACGAAGCCCTGCTGGATAAAGACGATGCCCATGGCCAGGGCTATTACCCCGATGATAATTACGACCAGCCCCAGGTTGCGTACCGTTATTTTCATTTATCTTGCCCCTCCTTAACTAAATCCAATCTAAAACTAGGCAGGCATCAGCACCGGGAAGAACACCTGCCAGGCTAACAGCGCCTTGGCGGTGAGACTGAGCAGTATATACACCTTCTCCCCAAAAAGGTAATCCCGCCAGGGTCCCACCTTCTTGTACTGCAATACCATGTTGATAGCAAAGCAATTGAAGAAAACGAAAAGCGAGGCAATGATGCCGTAAACGAACCCGGGTGGCGATAAGTTGAGCCCTGGCGCCCAGACGTAAATCGCGATGGCAATCCAGGGGATGGCCCCGGCAAAGCTGCCGAACCAGAATGGCAGCCAGCTAGGCTTGCCCGGGTTTTCGTATTTCTCCTGTAGTGCTCCGAAAAGTATCATGCAAGCGTTGATGCCGAAGATGGCGATTAAGGCGGCGATATCATTGATGCCGGTAATTTGAGCGATTAATACGATCATGATAGAGGAGCTGAAAAAGTACTCTATCCAGCGTCCGTAGTTACGGTTCTGCAGCAGGTTACGCTTGTACCAAGGGAAAACGAGAGGCGATGCGATTAATAACAAGGCAGCCGCTGAGATTGCCAGGAAGGTGAAAACACCCCAACCGGTGGCGATATTAAACAGGTGGTGAATCTCGGGCTCGCTGCCGGGCGGGCCAGTTATGAACGACGCTGTCACCGGAAGAGAAAAGTTGTTAGTGAGCACCGCCATCAAAACAGCTTGTGCCGCCAGAATCAGTCCGACAACGAGATTCCAGATACGTAGTCGGTTAAGTCGCCGTTCGATAGATTGGTCAACAGCCATTGTTCCCCTCCTTTATTCTGTATTCCGAACAGCGCCTCACTTTGGCAAACACTAGCCTCTCAGGGCTTCAATGATGGCTTTATTAAAGCGGGGCAGGTCGGCAGGTTTGCGCGAGGTGATGAGGTTGCCGTCCTGCACCACGGGGGCGTCGACCCAGTCGGCGCCGGCGTTTTCCAGGTCAACGGCTATCGAGGGCCAGGAGGTAACCCTGCGCCCCCTGACCACGTTGGCTGAGATAAGCAACTGCGGCCCGTGACAGATAGCCGCCACCACCCTGCCCAGTTCGTAGGCCTTCTTGACCAGCTCGACCATAGACGGGTCGCGGCGCATCTTGTCGGGGGCATAGCCGCCAGGTATTATAATAGCGTCGAAATCCTCAGCCTTGACCTTGGCGGCGGTGGTATCGACGCTGACGCTGGCGTTGCCCCTCTTTCCCTGGTAGCTTGTTTTGGAGCCCGTGCCCACAATCACCACCCTGGCGCCAGCGTTCTTCATTGACCTCAGGGGTTCGATAAGCTCCGAGTCCTCGAAGTCCTCTTCAGCCAGGATGGCAATCCTCTTCCCGTCGAGCACGCCTTAGTCTCCTTTATCAGGAAGTGTGGGCCGCTTCTTGCTGCCGGAAGCCTGCTTATGTCCCGACTCCGCCACGCTTATCAGGTCGCTCTGATAGCCACACTGGATACAGTACTCGTACCAGCCGTGGTGGTCTCTATCGATAGTAATATCGCCCGTTTTGCATTTAGGGCAGCTCTTCAGCCTTATCACCTTGACATCACCCCTTGTCACTGTTATCACCATAATGATGTCTTGTGTATTCCCAATAATAACGACTGGGCAATAAAGAAGTTATAAAAAGAGGGGGGAAAAAGTTACAGAATTATGACATTAGGGTCGGTCAATGATGTAGCCGGCCTTGGACACGGTGCGAATGAGGGGGCTCTTGGGGTCGCTCTGGAGCTTATGCCGCAGTCGGCTGAGCCAGGTGCGGAGTATCTGGATATCGTCGCGGTACTCGGGCCCCCAGACGCGGGTGAGCAACTCCTCGTAGAGCATGAGCCGCCCCGCGTTGTTGGCCAGCTGGCTGAGCAGCAGCCACTCGGTGCGGGTCAGGTATTTGGACTCGCCGCCGACCAGCACCTGCCGCTTGCTGAAATCAATGGTCACATCCCCCATGCGGAAAATCTCAGCGGCTTTAGCCTTCGGGGTGGGTTGCAGGCGGCGACGGATGGCTTCGATTCGAGCCACCAGCTCGTCGGGGTTGAAGGGCTTAGGCAGGTAGTCGTCGGCGCCCAGCTGCAGCCCCTTGATGCGGTCGGCGTCAGCCCCCTTGGCCGTCAGAATAATGACCGGCACCGTGGAAAAGCTGCGCAACTCCTTTAGCATTTCCAGCCCGTTCATCCTGGGCATGAGTAGGTCGAGCACAACCAGGTCAGGCTCCTGGGCCTGAACTTGCTCTAAGCCATTAACGCCGTCGCCGGCGGTCAGCACCTCGTAGCCCGAAGCCTTGAGCTTGGTGGTGAGGAAGTGCACGATTCTTTCTTCGTCGTCAACGACCAGTATGCGAAACCGCTTCATAGGGTTGTCCTGCACGTGCCCGTTTACCACAAATCATATATGTAAGTGAGAACGATGTCAAAAAGACCCAGGCATTGTATTGACTGGAGCGTAAAGCAGAACTAGAATATGACCAGTGCACCCGGTTAGTAGGTTAGTGCAAGGGGCATGAAAATATGAGTTTAACAGGCATCCTGGTTATTTCTATTCTGCTCCAATTTGCAACCGCGTTTCTGGCTTTGAGGCTGATTCGAGTCACTGGCAGACGCATGGCCTGGGTATTGATTGCCGCGGCTCTTTTCCTAATGGCTATCCGGCGCTGCATCACGCTGGTCCAGGCAGAGTTTTTTGGCGTGCCCTTCACATCTAGCCTGTCGGCTGAGTTAGTCGCGCTTGCCATATCAACACTCACGTTGGCTGGGGTCATCTGGATTAAGCCCCTTTTTCTGTCTCTCAAACGCTCGGAGGAGGCGCTGCGCAAAGCGCACGATGAATTGGAGAAGCGTGTCCAGGAGCGCACGGCAAGTCTGATCGATATTAACCAGAGACTTGAGCGAGAAATTACGGAGCGCAGGAAGGCAGAGGAGGCACTGCGGGAGAGGGGCGAAGACCTGAATCGTGCCCAGGCTGTGGCTCACACCGGCAGCTGGCGCTTGGACGTTCGAAAAAACCAGCTTTTATGGTCCGATGAGGTCCACCGGATCTTCGGTATTCCCAAGGGAACGCCTATGACCTACGAGGCCTTCCTCGCAAGCGTGCACCCGGAGGATAGGGAATATGTTGACCGAGAGTGGACCGCGGCACTTCAGGGTGAGGGCTACGACATTGAGCACCGCATCGTCGTCGGGGATGAAATAAAGTGGGTGCGCGAAAGGGCCGAGCTTGAGTTCGATAGGCAGGGGATGCTTAAGGGCGGCTTCGGCACCGTCCAGGACATTACCCGGCTCAAGCAGGCGGAGAAAATAAAAGACGATTTCATCGGCTTGGTCTCCCATGAGCTGCGCAGCCCGATGACGGTAATTACGGGGGCAGTTAACACCGTCCTCACCGAAGCCGAACGCCTCTCTCCGGAAGAGACCCACCAGCTGCTCAAGGATGCGGCGGCGGAGTCGGAAACGCTTTCCAACCTGCTCTCCAATCTGCTGGAGCTTTCCCGTGTCCAGGCGCAGCGCCTTGTCCTGCATAGTGAGGCAATAGAGGTCAAAAAGATAGTCCAGGAGGCCGTGGACAAGATAAAGCGCCAGTCGGCGACACATAAATTCGTTATCAACCTGCCCCGCCGCCTCCCCCCGGTTGAGGCCGACCCCTTGAGGTTGGAACGCATCCTCTATAACCTTTTGGAAAACGCGGTCAAGTATTCGCCCCCTGGTGGCGAAGTGCGGGTATCGGCCAAGCCGGAGGGGGAGCAGCTGGTCATCGGCGTCAGCGACGAGGGTATCGGTATTGCCCCTGCCGACCAGGAGAAGCTCTTCAGCCCCTTCCAGCGTCTGGAAAAGCGACCCAGCGGCGTGCGGGGGGTGGGGTTGGGGCTTATGGTCTGCCGTCGGCTGGTTGAGGCGCACGGCGGCAACATCTGGGTTGAATCGGAGCCCGGCCACGGCTCCACCTTTTTCTTCACCATGCCCCTGAGCCAGATCCCGTCGGGAGAATAGCCGCTAAACAAAGGAATGTCATAATTCTGTAACTTTTTCTCACCTCATTTTATGACTTCTTTATCGCCGACGGTTATTATTGTTGTTAAGTATGTAGTCTTCCAGTGAGGAGGTGACAGCGATGAAGCTTGACAACAAAACGGCTATAGTAACCGGAGCCAGGCGGGGTATCGGGCGGGCCATCGCCCTGGCGCTGGCTAAAGAGGGAGCTAACGTGGCGGTGAGCGACATCAATCAGGAAGACTGCCAGAAGGTTGTTGACGAGATTGAAAAGATGGGGCGGAAGGGACTGGCGGTTAAGTGCGATGTCAGTTCTACCCCCGAGGTAGAGGAGCTGGTTAAGAAAACAGTAGCCAAATTCGGCAAACTGGATATACTGGTCAACAACGCGGGCATTATCTCCTACAAGCCCTTCCTTGAACTCACCGACGAGGACTGGGATAAAACCCTCAGTGTCAATCTAAAAGGTCAATTCCTCTGCGCCCGGGCGGCGGCCAAGGAGATGATTAAGAATAAGTGGGGCCGCATTATCAATATCGCCTCGATATCCTCCGGTGGCTGTGGCATTGCCTTCCCCCTTATCGCCCACTACACGGCCTCAAAGGGTGGGGTCATGGCGCTGACCGAGGCGCTGGCGCTGGAGCTGACCTCCCAGGGGATAAACGTCAACGCTATCTGCCCGGGGGCGATAGATACCGATATGACTAAGGGAGCCAAGGAGAGCGGCCAGCTGGAGCCGTTGCTGCTCCGAATTCCCAAGGGCAGGCTGGGCAAACCGGAGGAAATAGCTCACCTGGCTGTCTTTCTAGCCTCCGAGGATGCCAGCTATATCACCGGTGCCGCTATCGTCATTGACGGCGGCTGGCTGACCAGCTAACTAGGCTGTAATCAAGGGAAGGAGAGGATATGTACGAAAGGATTCTGGTTCCTCTGGATGGTTCCGAGCGGGCGGAGTGCGTCCTGCCCCATGTCGAGATGCTGGCGACGGCCTGCGGGGCCAAAGAGGTAGCCCTGGTCAGCGTCACCGAGCGTATCACTGGATTCAGGGTTATGGATGACTCTTCACAGCCTCTGGGAGAGCGCCTGGTGCCCGAGGCGGTGGGCAAAGAAGAGAAGCAGGCGCAGAAATACCTGGGCAAGGTAGCCAAGACGCTGGAGGCCAAGGGTATTAAAATAAGCACCGAGGTCCTTATGGGCAAGCCCGCCGAGGAAATCATCATCTACGCCCATAGAATGAACTGCGGGCTGATTGTTATGGCCAGCCACGGCCGCTCCGGTATCAGCCGATGGACACACGGCAGCGTTGCCGACCAGGTCTTTAGGGCCACCACTGTGCCAATCCTGATGATAAGAGCCAAGGGCTATGGCGGTGCCTAAGGTAGTAAGATAGTAATATTGCAAAAGAGAGCAGAATGATTAGAATTGGGTCAAAGACAAAGTTAAAGCCGGAGGAGGTGGTCAGGCGGGCGGTAAACTTCTTCGGCCCCGGCGGCCATGGCCTGGAGGTCACCAGCGAATCAGCCGGTTACGTCTGCTTGGTGGGGGGTGGTGGTGTCGTTGAGGTTATCGCCTCGGCGGAAGGCAAGGGAGCCTCGGTGGAGCTGGTCTCCCGCGAGTGGGACTATCAGGTCAAGGAGTTTCTGGGCAAAATAAGCTAAGACTTAGACCAATAAACAGGGAAAGGGGTAAAGAAAATGGGTTATGAAGCCAAGGACTACAGCGCACTTATCGGAATGAAGGGTTTTAGCGAAACCCTGCTCAAAAATCACTTTACCCTCTACCAGGGCTACGTGAACAACACCAACAAGCTCTGGGATATAATGACGGCTATGCTCAAAGAGGGCAAGACGGGTACGCCCGAATACGCCGAGCTTAAACGCCGCTTCGGCTTTGAGTTCAACGGCATGCGCCTCCACGAGTACTACTTCGGCAACCTGGGGGGCAAGAAACCCGTAGATAAAGCAGGCGCCCTGGCTATGAAGGTGGCCGGTGCTTACGGCAGCTACGAGGGCTGGGAGCAGGACTTCAAGGCGACGGGGGCGATGCGCGGCATCGGCTGGGTGACACTCTATCAGGATAACACCAACGGCTGGCTCTTTAACCAGTGGATTAACGAGCACGAGGTCGGCCACCCCGCGGGCTGTGCGCCCATATTGGTGATGGATGTTTTTGAGCACGCCTTTATGCTCGACTACGGGCTGAAGCGGGCGGACTACATAAATGCCTTTTTCCAGAATATCGACTGGGGGGTGGTGACGAAGCGGTTGAAATAAACTCGGCTTGCCGGAGGAGGACTATGGCGACTCGACTGACGGTGCAGACCATTTTGCGAAAAGCGATAGATAAGGAGATTGAAGCGCAGCACCTTTATCAAGAGCTGAGCCAGAAGATGACCAACACCGTGGCTAAAGATGCCTTTATTCAGCTAGCAAAAGAAGAGAAGGGTCACGAGCAACTGCTGCGGAAATACCTGCGCGGCGAGATTGGGGCGGGGGGGCTGAAGAAAGACCGCGTCCTGGACTACAAGATTGCGGAGTACCTCGACCAGCCCGAGATAACCCCTGGCATGGCGCTCAAGGACGTCTTCCTGCTGGCGGCGAACCGGGAAAAGGCGTCCCACGATTTTTACTCCAAGCTGGCGGCGGTGCACCCTACGGGAGGGGTAAGAAGGTTGCTCGAACAGTTAGCCGACCAGGAGCTGGAGCACAAACGCCGGGTGGAGTTTCTTTATACCGAGGTCGCCTTCCCTCAGACCGCCGGAGGCTAACTTATGAAAATAGGCAATGCTATCAAAGCCCGCGGCCGCAGCCTTTCCTTTGAATTCTTTCCCCCCAAGGACGCCGCCGCTGAAGCCCGGTTATTCCAGACCATCACCAGTCTCAAGGGCTACCAGCCCACCTTCGTCTCCGTAACCTATGGCGCTGGCGGCGGCACGCTCAGGAATACCCGCAAGGTGGTAGTGCGCATAAAGGGGGATACCCCCCTCACCCCCATGCCCCACCTCACCTGTGTCGAGCAGAGTGCCAGCGCACTAGAGAAGATTTTGCTAGAATACAAGAGGAACGGCATCGAAAACGTACTCGCCCTCAGGGGCGACCCGCCCAAGGGCCAGGATAAGTTCGTAGCTCACCCCGACGGCTTCTGCTACGCCATCGACCTGGTCAGGCTGGTCGTTGCCGTGGGGGGCTACTCCATCGGGGTGGCGGTATATCCCGAGGGGCATAAAGAGGCACCCGACCTGGAAACGGATATGTACTACACCAAGCAGAAGATTAACGCCGGCGCCGATTTTGCCATTACCCAGATGTTCTTCGACAACCGTTTCTACTACAACTTCATGGAAAGGGCGGGCAAGGCGGGCATTAATATCCCCATCATCCCCGGCATCATGCCCATAACCGATATCGAAAAGATAAAGAAGTTCGGCAAGATGACAGGCGCCACGATACCCAAGTCCATCGTCGGGCCGATGGAAAAGGCGACTTCCCGCGAGGAAGCCCTTAAGCTGGGCGTGGAGTTCGCCACCAAACAGTGCGAGGACTTAAGACAGAACGGCGTCAAATACCTCCACTTCTACACCCTCAACCAGAGCCGGGCGGTAACCGAGATAGTCAATAATCTCGGCTACACCAAGAAATAGCCCCGGCATCCCACAAGCTTTAGAGCCGCGCCGACTTGGGGTCGTGCATCCTGAAATGGGCGATGCGAATGCGCTTCATCTTTTCGTTCTCCAGGTCGTAGAGCACCCAGTTGGTCATGATGGAGACCTCGCCCTTCTTTAGCCCGCCGCCCATGAAATTGGGGTAGTCCTTGAAGCAGCGGAACTCGGTGTAAAGCTCGGCGAAGAGCCTGTCCTCGGTCACCAAAAAGTCGCCCAGCTCCATGGCCTCTCTCACGTAGCCGTGCAGCGCCTTGTAGGAGTCGATGAACTCCTGCCGCCCGTGCAGGGTGCGGGCCGTCGTCGGGTCCACCGGAATGGTAAAGTACTCCACGCTGACGTCGGGGCTGAAGTAGCTGGTGACGGCGTCGTATCTCTTGTTGTTGAAGTGGTCGATATATTCCAGGAACTGCTCTCTGTTCATGCCTTAGACCTCCTTAGTCCAATATGACCTGCTGCCGGTATGACGGTATCAGCGTTTCCCAGCCCTTGCCTTCTCTTATCAGTCTTTCCAGGTTTTTCGAGGCGTCCAGCTCGCCGTGGGTGATAAAAACTCGCCTCGGCGGTTTAGTCAAACCGGAGAGCCACTTGATAAGCTCGTCGCGGTCGGCGTGCGCCGAGAAGCCGTGAACCTGGACTATCCGCGCCCGGACGGGGTAGTACTGCCCTAGAATCCTCACCGTTTTAGCGCCGTTGACGATATGCCTCCCCAGCGTGCCAGAGGCCTGATAGCCGACGAAGAGAATGGTGCTCTCCTCCCGGGAAATGTTGTTCACCAGATGGTGCTTTATCCTGCCGCCGGTGCACATCCCCGAGCCAGCGATGATTATATTGCTGCCGGTGAGGCGGTTCAGCTCCTTCGATTCCTCGGTTGTCCTCACCAGCTTGAGCTCAGGGAAGTCGAAGGGCGATTTTTCCTGGCTTAGGAGCCTTTTCATCTCGCCGTCGAAAAGCTCGGGGTGATTCTCGAAGACCTCGGTGATGCTTATCGCCATGGGGCTATCGACGAAAACGGGGAGGGGAGGGATACGCCCTTCCAGACGGAACTTGTTCAGGTAGTACATAATCTCCTGGGAGCGCTCTAAAGCAAAGCTGGGGATAACTATGTTTCCGCCCTTGTTGGCGGTGGCGTTTATAATCTCGGCGAACTCTCGGGCTGTTTCCTCCACCGGTTCGAGCAACCGGTCGCCGTAGGTGGACTCCATTATGACGTAGTCCGCCTCGTCGAAGAGGGTTGGGTTCTCCAGCATGGGCTTTCTCCAGCGCCCGATGTCCCCCGAAAAGATAATCGTCCTCTGTTCGCCGTTTTGCCTTATCTTGAGCCTGACCATAGACGAGCCCAAAACGTGGCCGGCATCATGGAAGCTGGCTTCAATACCATCGCTGAAGCTTACGGGCTGAGCATATTTAACGGGTGAGAACAGCGGGGAAACGGCCTCGGCGTCGGCTTGGGTGTACAAGGGTATTTCCGGGTATTTACCCTTCCTCTTTTCCTTCTGGTGGCGGCGTTGCTTGAACTCGGCGTCTTCTTCCTGCAGCTTGCCGGCATCGAGCAGCATGATGCGGGTGATTTCGGCGGTGGCGGCGGTGCAGTAGATAGCCTGGTCAAATTCTTTCTGTACCAGCCGGGGCAGTAGACCGCAGTGGTCGAGGTGGGCATGGGTCAGGAGCACTGCGCCTAAAGACTGGGGGGACATAAAAAAGGGGCTCCAGTTGCGCCCCTTCAGCTCCCTTTCCTGGTAGAGCCCGCAGTCGACCAGGAGCCTGGTTTTATCCGTCTCGACCAGGTACTGCGACCCGGTAACATTCTGTGCGGCGCCAAGAAAGCTTAACCTAATCTGCATAAGTCGGTTCTGGGCAGATTATACAGGCTTGGCTAGCTGGGGTCAACGAATTGCCTTGACAAGCGAAACACTGGCGTGATATATGTCAGTTTGAGTCGTCCTTTAAGAAATCGGCAGGGGGTGAGCGCATGCGGGAACACAAGATGTGGATAGGCGGCAAGTGGGTCAGCGCCGCTTCGGGCAAGACCATGGTCACCGTCAACCCGGCTACCGAAGAAGAGATAGCCCGAATTCCCCTTGGTGGTGCCGAGGACGTCAACAAGGCTGTTGCCGCCGCCCGACAGGCTTTCCCTCTCTGGTCGCAGAAGCCCCAGGCCGAGCGCTCACGGATTCTCACCCGTATCGCCGCCGCCCTCGACGAAGAGCGTGAAGAGCTGGTCAAACTCGATGTCCTTGAGCACGGCACTCCTGTCGGGCTGTCTAGTATCTTTATGCACGTGCCGCCCGAGCACTTCGAATACGCGGCTCAGGCGAGCCGGGCCATTATGGGTGAGGTTATCCCCTCCCACCCCGGCACCCTCTTCTATACGCAGCGCGAGCCGGTGGGCGTCTGCGCCCTCATCACGCCCTGGAACGTCCCCCTGATGCTGATAACGGCCAAGCTGGGGCCCGCGCTGGCTATGGGCAACACCTGCGTCGTCAAGCCGCCCAGCATCAACTCGCTGACGGCGCTCAAATTCGCCGAGATACTGGAAAAACAGGGACTGCCACCGGGCACGGTCAACATTATTATTGGCACAGGCTCAAGCGTCGGCGGCGCTCTGGCAACTCACCCCGGCGTGGACATGATATCCTTTACCGGCAGCGTCGAGACGGGCAAAGCCATCATGGCGGCGGCCAGCGGCACGGTCAAGCGCCTCGCCCTGGAGCTGGGGGGTAAAAATCCCTTCATCGTCCTGGAGGACGCTGATATGGAAGCCGCCGTAGCTAAGGCGGTATCCTGCCAGTTTCGCAACAGCGGCCAGATATGCGCGGCACCGGGCCGCTTCTATATCCATAAAAAGCTCCACGACCAGTTCCTTAAGAGGTTTGTCGAGGGCGCGAAAAAGGTCGTCGTCAGCGACCCCAAAGACGAAAAGACGGATATGGGCCCCGTCGTCAGCGCCGAGCACCGCGAGCGAATCGAGGGCTATATCAACTCCGGCATAAAAGAGGGCGCCAAGTTACTCCTCGGTGGTAAGAGACCGACAAAGTCGCCGCTGGGCAGGGGCTACTACGTAATGCCCACCGTTTTCAGCGGCATCACCCCCAAAATGACCATCGCCAGAGAGGAAATCTTCGGCCCCGTGGCCTGTTTCATGGAGCCCTTCAGCTCCGATGACGAGGTTATCAGGCTGGCTAACGATAACGTTTATGGGCTTTCGGCCTCGGTCTGGACGCGGAACGCCCCACGGGGCATCAGGCTGGCCAACCAGATACGGGCGGGCGCCGTCTGGATAAACGACCACATGATTATCGGGGCGGAACTGCCCTGGGGTGGCTACAAGGAAAGCGGCTACGGGCGGGAAAACGGCATTTTGGGCTTGGAAGAGTTCACCCAGGTCAAGCTGATTTCCCTGAATATGGGTCGATAAATAGACCATCTCTTAATCGGAGGTAGATACATGACGACATTAAAAGACTTCAACCGCTGTGGTCAAGAGCTTGAGCAACTAATGCTCTTGAGGACCTCTCCCCTGGCTGTAAAAATGCTGGAAAAGGAAAGCGACATCCCCGAGAGCGCCGTCAGACCCAAGAAAGACCGAGACATCCATATCGCCCAGTGCCAGGCTTTCGCTATGTCCCGCCGCCAGAGAGAGACGGTGGCTATGCTCAAAGAGGACAACTGGTGCTTCGCCGCCCTGATTGCTTACGGGCTGGTGGACAAGCCCAAAGACCCCGAGCTGCAGCTTTTCGTTGATTTCCCCACCTTCGAGCGGGACAAATATATCGGCATCGTCTCCGCCCCCCTGAGGACGGCTAATTTCGAGCCCGATGTCGTGCTCATCTACTCCAACCCCGCCCAGCTGCGGAATATGCTGCTCCCCTTTCATTTTGGCGGTGAGGAGTCACTGGTTGACTGCCACTTCTTCCCCCCGGCCTGCGCCTACCAGGTCGTGCCCGTAATGTCCAGCGGAAAGTTAATGGTTACCCTGCCCGACCCCGGAGATTACCACCGGGCGCTGGCTGCCGAAGACGAGATTGTCCTCTCTGTGCCTAAGGATAAGGTGACCAAGCTGGTGGATGGGGTTAGAGAAATTGAAAAAGGAGATTTCGCCTACAGCCGCGCCAATATGTATATGTTGCCCGATTTCCCCCAGCCCGAGTTCTATCAGATGCTCTTCAAGCGGTGGGGGCTCTACGACGAGGGCAAGAAACCCTGAAAATGCCTTTAAGGAGGGAGTGACCAGATGGCTAAAGAGATTATCCTCTACAACCTGGCGGAAAACGTAACCGACGAGGAGTACCAGGACTTCGTGACCAAGGAGAAAGGCCCCCTGCTGGACAGCCTGTCATCGGTCAAGAAATTCGAGTTGGTCAAGATAAAGGGGGCAGCGACGGGGGAGGTCCCCTTTAAATACGTCGGTATCCTGCACCTGAAGAGCCTGGAAGAATTCTACCAGAAGGACGCCCCCTCACCAAAGTTCCAGGAATTCCTCGAAAAGTGGCAGCCGATGACATCGGGCTTCCACATCCTCTTCGGCGAAGAAATCTACTAGTCAGAAAGCTGCCGAAAAGCAGCGCAAGATGGTCGGGGTGGCCAGATTTGAACTGGCGACCACCTGAGCCCCATTCGGGTGCGCTAATCTGTATCTATTTCTTTTTCCTTATTATTCTGACATCCTTTATTTTGATATCCTTTATTCTTTCCTCGGGACGAGCCTCCAGAGCGAACTGCCAGTTTATCCGCCCGACCTCTTTGCCCCGGTAAAGCTGGCGGATGGCGAAACCATGCCCGGAAACCAGCTTCCCTTTGCCCAGACGGAGTCTAAAGGCGCAGGGTATCCGGTCCCGCTTGTTAAGGCGTGTCTCCTCCAGCCTGACTCGGGGCAGCGCCGGCAGGGATAATTGCTCCTTGGCCTGTCTGGCGACACGGGTGAGCTTCATCTGTCTTTCCCCCTTGAGGCGCGCCATCAAACCCGGAGGTCCTTCGAATTCCAGCACCGCGTCGGCGGGCAGCCTTCGCTCCACCTCGAACTCGAAGTCGACGGCGCGGTCGTCGGCGCCGGCCATCTTAAAGGGGAACTCCATCACGCCGCCCTTGGCGGCGACACTGGCGGCAGCTATAGGAGCCATCTGGGGAGTGGCGGGGGTGGAGGGGGTTGAGGATGGCGGGATGAGGTTAACGACGTTGAAGTTGCGCCAGGTGACGTTGTTGTGGTTGCGGATGAAGTCATAGAAGTTGCTCCAGTCGACCAGGGAATCTGGCGTCGGGGGAGCTGGGTCGTTGGGGTGCTCTAAGGTGGCGACGAAGCAGTAGTGATTTACCCCCGGAATCCCCGCGCTGGGCCACGGTATGGCGTTGGAAACCGTCAATATATCGCCGACGGGTACAGAAGGGATGGTGACGCTGCCGATGAGGTGCCACGAAGACGGCGTAATCAGAGTGGCAACCTCGCTCCAGTAAACCCTGGCAATCACGTTGGCGGCGGCGGTGGCTCCTCGGTTGCGCACCCTCACGTAGATGTAGTTTTCCTGGCCGTACTCGACCTCATAGCCGAGTGTACTCGAGTTCTCCGTGCCGCTGCCTTCGCCGTAGGCCGCTTGCGGGTCGGCGACGGCCGTGGGGCGGGCAATAACGTCCGGGCTGCAGGAAATCGAGCCCGTCCAGGGGATATCGCCGTTATCTCCCACCGCGTCGCGAAGGTAGACATCGGGCACCAGCCCCAGCGCCGGTATTACCAGGTTCAGGTTGGGCATGACGCCGATCGCGCCTGCCACTGTGGTCCCCTGCGGTGTGCCGGTGGCGGGGTCGGAGAGTATCGCCCTGAGCTGCCCCGGCGAGAGCAGTGTCCCCGTCGTCGCGTGGTAGCAGGACTGCACCAGCGCGGCCGCGCTCACGATAATCGGCGAGGCGCTGCTCGTGCCCTGGAAAGTGTTCGTATAGTACTTGTCGGCGTTACCGCCGCCGCTGTCCAGGTCGCCGTAACCGGTGGTGGTAACGTTCTCTCCCCAGGCGAAGCAGTCGATACGGCTGCCGTAGTTGGAATACGCCCACCGTTCGTGCGGCACGGCCGAGACCGAAGCCCCCACCATTATCGCCCCCGATTCCACGAAGTCGGGCGAGGTCCGGTTGAGCCGGTGGAGGCCTCCGCTGGTGGTCCAGGCATCCAGGTCGGAGTTTCCGTTACCAGCGGCCTCCACCACGGTGATACCTAGGGCGGTGGCCAGCCTGATGATGTCGAGAATGTCGTCGAGCGTCTCCATGGGCAGGAAGCTGGTCTGTAACTCGATAAGAATTATCTGCCCGACCGAGGCCGCGGCTACCGCGGCGGCGAAGGCGTCGGCCACGTGAAAAACACCGCCGGCGTCGAGGACGGAGCACATCCTTATGTTGTTTATGGCCGGGGCTGTGCCCACCACGCCGACCGTGTTGTCGGTGGCCAGTATTTCGCCCAGGACGGCGGTGCCGTGGTCCTCCCAGCTGGCGTATTGGGCGCCGTAGATAAGCGTCGGCGACTTGCCGGCGAGGTCCTCGTGGGTCACCCTCCAGCCGCCTTCTATATCGATAACGCCGATGCCGGTGCCCTCTCCGTTGGGCTGTGTCCACAGCCACCGGGCATCGATGCCGGTAGGAGCGGCGTCCTGGTAGTTCTGCGTCGCGTTATAGGGGTCGTCCCCCGGAGTAACCACGGGCAACGTAGGCAGCATCTCCTCCCAGGCCGAATCGACCTCCGGCAGCGATAATAACTCCTCGATGATTGCCTTAACCTCTTCCCGCGAGCGGCCTCTCGTGTCGAGCCGCCAATACTGCGTCATACTGTGCAGCGGTGGGTATTTGGTGTTGGCGGCCGCCTCCTCCATGGCCAGGAGTTGCTCAACCGGGACAGCGCGCACCAGCCGGTGAGACCTGGTTTCGCCGACCTTGGATAGGAACCGGGACAGTCCCATCAATTCGTTCATTTTGGCGTGCTCTTCGAGCGTGCTCGCCGGCTTCTCCTTCCTGGCTGGATTTGCCTCTGGGGTAAGTCGGATGACCACCATCCCCGACGGCCGTTCTCCCTTCTCGGGCGACCCCATTTCAGGGCGCACCGAAAACCAGCGCCGGACAGGTGCCTTAGACCAGCGCCCGGCAGGTGCCTTATATACCCTTGGGCTCTTTATTTCTTTTTTATCCATCTTAGTTTCTCCTTAATATTAGTGTTTTGCTTGCATCAATCATACTAACCCCCTTAGAAGAATCAGCTACAATGTTGTTTGTCATATTACAGCCATTGGAATCACTCCTTTCCTCGACTTGAATCGCTCCGTATTTCTCCATAATGCGGCTATGCGGTGTCCCGTGGAAAAGGGTTACAGCGGGAAATTTTCTGCTAAATTGTCGTTAGTAAGCACAATTAACAGCCTATTGGCAGCGGGAGTTTTAACCGTTTGCTGCCTTATTTCGGTGGGATGGACTTTACCGAAATAGCTTTGCTGGTAGCTCTATCTATTAGTCAAGTTCGACTTATTTAGCGCGAGCATATCGTACAAGAATAAGTGCCAATTGTCAATATATTTGGTCAAATTATGACGAAAAAGAAGAAATCTACTAGTCCGAAATCAACTGGGAAGCCGCCAGCCTGCAGTATAAATGAGCCATCTATCCTTGACTCATCGGACAGATTCTCCTATACTTACCCACACCCAAAACGAAAACCCGTGGTAAACACTTTAAGGAGGCAAAAATGATCGAGAAAATCAAATTTGACGATGCGCAGAGGAAGAGGGTGATAGGTAAAGCCGGCCATCTCTCCTGTGACTTCGGGGCAAAATACATGGCCTGTGCCCCGGCTATTTTCGAAGGAATAGCCGAGGCGTTCCGGGCTGAGGGTGTAGAGCTATTTCCAATTGAAACACAGAAAGCGCTGACCTCAGGGTTTATCGGGCTTCACGGCGGCGTAGCCA
>DAOUMR010000040.1:0-3906 GCA_034409905.1 Dehalococcoidales bacterium
TCCCTCCGTTAAGGCTTAAAATAGAAACTTTTGCACCTGAAGTGATAACTACTTCAGGCAAGTCTCTGTCTAAGGTTGAATTTGTCGGCTACAACAGCCTCAACTGTAAATCCAAAGTCATCGGTCTATCCGCCGACGATAAGTCGGTGAAGACGATAAAAGAGGGGCAGGAAGCAAACCTTATACTAGAAGCTACTCCTTTTTACGGTGAGATGGGCGGTCAGGTCGGCGACACGGGTGAAATACGCGGTAAATCTGGTCGCTTTCTTGTTACCAATACCGTTCACGTCCCGCCCGACGTTATCGTCCACCAGGGTAAAGTTACCGAGGGTAGCCTTAGTGTCGGAGACGAAGTAGAGGCAATAGTTGATGTGGAGAGGCGGCTGGATATCGCCCGCAACCACACCGCTACCCACCTTTTACAGTTCGCTCTGCGCCAGGTTCTGGGCGAGCACGTCCAGCAGCGCGGCTCGCTGGTCGCCCCCGATAGACTCCGCTTTGATTTCTCTCACCTCAAGGCGTTGACCGAAAAGCAAATTGCCGAGGTCAACAAAATCGTCAACGAGAAAATCCGCCAGAACCTCAGGGTCTATGACGAAGACCTTCCTTATAAAGAGGCTATCGAGGCGGGCGCCATCGCCCTCTTCGATGAAAAATACGGGGATGTGGTCAGGGTCTTAAAAATCGGCGAGCCTTTTGTCAGCGCCGAGCTCTGCGGCGGCACCCACGTCAGCGCCACCGGTGAAATCGGGCTCTTCCATATTATCTCCGAGAGCAGCATCGGCGCGGGACTGCGGCGCATTGAGGCGGTAACGGGGAGGGGGGCTGAGGAATACGTCAGCCAGCGTTTAGCCGATTCGCACAAAGCCGCCGAAAAACTGGAGGCTGAGCTGGATAAGGAGCGCAAGAAAACGCTGGCTCTGGAAAAAGAGCTGGCCAGAAAGACCGCCGAATCCCTGCTGGCTCAGGCCGAGGTTATCAAGGGGGTAAAGGTGCTGGCGGCCAAGGTTCCCGCAACGCGGGTGGAGATTCTGCGCGAGATGAGCGATATCATCCGCGATAAGCTCAAGAGCGCCATCGTCGTGCTGGGCACAGTTTATCAGGATAAGCCCGTTTTTATCGCCGCCGTAACCCCCGACCTTGTTGAAAAAGGCTACGATGCTGGTAAAATAGTAAAGCAGGTGGCCGGGGTGGCGGGGGGCAGCGGCGGGGGCAAGGCGAGTTTGGCTCAAGCGGGCGGTAAGGATAAGAAAAAACTTGACGAAGCCCTGAAATTGGTGAAGAGTCTGGTATAATGCGCAGTCTGGGACTGGATATCGGTGACGCGAGGATAGGGGTGGCTCTCAGCGACCCCGAAGGCATGCTGGCCAGCCCCTTTTCCGTTATCGAGCGCAAAGAAGACAGCCTAGCCATAAAAGCCATCATCGACATCATCAACCAGAAAAAGGTGGGGCAGATTGTCGTCGGGCTGCCTCTTTCCATGGACAGGAGCCTGGGCTGGCAGGTGGATAAGGTCAAGAATTTTGTCCGGCGTCTGAGCCGCTACACCAGAGTCCCGGTGGACTATCGGGACGAGCGCCTGACCACGGTTATGGCGCAACGACTGAGGCGGCTGTCGGGGGGCAAAAAGGGGAGGGGAAGGGCCAGCGACGACGCTCAAGCCGCCGCCCTTATCCTGCAGAGCTATCTCGACGAAGGACGCTAGTCCCTTGATTAGGATGGGATATTCCGCTTTCTATAGAGCCGAGGATTGAACAGCTTTATGGGTAGTGAAAAGCCACGGCACAAGACCAAGCCGCCGAGTTTTCTGGACAGGATACGCACCAACGAAGTAGTTACCGGTCTGACCCTTTCCATTATCGTCGGGGCTGTTGCCGGGCTGGGGGCGGTAGGCTTCCGGTGGCTTATCGGCGCGGTGCAAAATCTCTTCTTCTCTAATGGTGCCAACTATCTGGGCTTTATGGGGCAGTACTACATTATACTCCTGCCTGCCGTCGGCGGGCTTATCGTCGGGCTGCTGGTCCGTTACGGCGCCCGCGAGGCTAAGGGGCACGGCGTCCCGGTGGTGAACGAACAGGGGGAGTTTGTCGGCGTGGTTACCATCGCCGACGTCGAGGCGGCCATGACCAAGGGCAGTCCAGCGACTTTGACGGTCAAGGATATCGCCTCTAGATCGGTGGTGGTGGCTTATCCCGATGAGTATATACACGATGTATTCATGAAGCTGGGTAGCCGGGATGTGGGGCGGGTTCCGGTGGTGGAGAGGAGAAACCCCAAGCGCTTGCTGGGAGTTTTGCGCCGTCACGATGTGCTCACCGCTTATTCCAAGACGATAATGCGCAAACCACGCCAGTAAGTGTTATTATTCTAGATAGAGGTTGTGATGGACTTTGATTTGAGTGAACAACAGAGGATGCTGCAGAGGGCAGCTAGAGATTTCGCCGTTAAATCAATCAAGCCGAAAGCTGCCGAAATCGACTCAAGCGGGCAGTTTCCCTTCGAGCTGGCTAAGGAGATAGGCAAACGGGGCTACCAGGGGCTGCCTTATCCCGAGGAATACGGGGGCAGCGGGGCCGGTTATTTGAGCTACGCGCTGGCGCTGGAGCAGCTCTGCCAGGCTTCGATGACGGTGGGTGCTATCATGGCCATAAACACTGTGCCCGAAGAAGCCATATTCCGCTTCGGCAATAATGAGCAGAAAAAGAGGCTCTTGGCGCCTCTGGCGCGGGGCGAAAAGCTGGGGGGCATCGCCTTTACCGAGGCCGAGACCGGCTCCGACCCCGAAGCCATAACCACCACCTCTAAAAAAAGCGGCGATAGCTATATTATCAACGGTCAGAAGCATTTCGTCGCCCTGGCGCCGGCCATTAATCTATTGCTGGTCTTCGCCAAAGGAGAGGGCAAGGGCTTAAACGCCTTTGTCATTGACACTGCTTCTGGTGGCTACAATGTCCGCGAGCCCTGCCAGACGATGGGGCTAAAGGGCTTGGGCACCTCGGTGGTCTATCTCGATGACGTGCGCGTGCCTGGGGAAAACCTTCTCGGCCAAGAAGGGCAGGGCTTCACCATACTGCGCGAGGCGATAAGCCTGGGGCGGCTGGGGGCGGCGGTTGAGGGCGTGGCCGCCGCGCAGGCGGCGCTGGAGATAGCCATAGACTACGCCAAACAGCGGAAGGTAACGGGTAAGCCCATCGCCAAGCTGCCCACCATCCAGTGGCACTTAGCCGAGATGGCCAGCCGCATCGAGGCAGCGCGGTTGCTGGTCTATAAGACTGCCTTTGCCCGCGACCAGGGGCTTGACATAAAATACGAGTCGTCGCTGGCTAAGCTCTTCGCCTCAAGGATTGCCGTCGAGGTCACCGGCATGGCCCTGCAGATTGGCGGCTCCTACGGCACCATGACCACCATGCCCCTGGAGAGGCTCTACCGCGACGCCAAGATGACCGAGATATACGTCGGCATCTCGGAGATACAACGCAATATCATCGCCGAGCGTTTGATAGAGTAGTGCACAGCTTTCATTTGCAAAAGGCCTGTCCCTGGACTAAAGCCCGTGTCGGCGAGCTGGTCACGCCGCACGCCAAAGCGCCCACGCCGCTTTTTCTGCCCGTGGGCAGCCAGGGAGCCGTCAAGACGCTGACCCCGCAAGAAGTTAAAGACATCGGCTACAAGATACTCCTGGCTAACACCTATCACCTCTATTTGAGGCCGGGGATAGAGGTTATCGAGAGGGCAGGTGGTTTACATAACTTTATGGGCTGGGATGGAGCCATCCTTACCGACAGCGGCGGCTACCAGGTCTTCAGTCTTTCACCATTGCGCCGGGTAAGCGACGACGGGGTGACCTTTCGCTCCCACATCGACGGCAGCCGGCACCATATCACCCCGGAGTTGGCCATTGAATAC
>DAOUMR010000041.1:0-7820 GCA_034409905.1 Dehalococcoidales bacterium
TATGATATTTTGGAATCGACCGCCACTATACAATGGGATACGAATGAACCTGCAACCTTCCTAGTAGAATACGGCACAAGTAGTGCCTATGGTTTAGTCACGTCAGACACAGTGTGGAAAGATGCTACCGATTGGGGCCGCGTGACACTTACTGCATTAAAGCCTGCAACCACCTATCATTTTAGAATATGTGCCGTAGATGAAGATGGAAAGCAGTCTTTCTCCAATGATTATACCTTTACCACTCTATCTCCTAAAGAACTCTATTCAGTAAGGCTTTTTCCCTTCGTACCAGGGCATGACCCCTCGGTGTTGGTTGAAGAATTTTACTGGGTTATGCGACTCAATACTAACTTTTTCAATGGCTCATCCCAAACGATTACGGTGGCCAAGATAGAGTTTCTATACGAGGATGGGAGTGTTGCCTTTACTCTACCGACATCAGCATCAGCCATGCATGAAAGCAAGTATATTATTCCTACACTCGGAAGGTCAGACTTGCCAGAGATTTGGGGGAATTGGCAACTTGCTGCTGGCAGGTCGCTTTTTACAGGCATTGAGTTTGATAGGGTTCAGCCGAGTGCAAGGGAGCTGGAGGGTTGGCAAGTAAAATGGTATTGTTTGGATGCTGAAGGGGTTGAATTTATTGTTACAGCTGGATACTCTCCATTCCCCTGAGCCAGATAGCAACTCACTCTGTTTTACAGTATCCAAAATTTCCTTTGCCTTAACCGCCTCACGCTCAAACCGTAGCTATAATTCTGCTAATAATCTGCTAATAGACTGAACAAAACGGGGTGTCACTAAAAGTTATTCTACGCATGAAACGAGTTTCGGGCTATTGACACAAGGGTTCTAGTTTGAACGTAAAATAACCCTTTGGAACATCCTTCGCCAGACTCATAACCCAAAGGTCGCTGGTTCGAATCCAGCCCCCGCTACCAAAGAATTCTAGAGCACTGCTAAAGCAGTGCTTTTTTGGTTTGACAATAAAGCGAGGGAGTAAAAGAGGAGTATCGTAAGTAGTACAATCGACTCTGCATGACCTTGGAAAGCAACAAAGGTAACAAAACAAGTTTGTATTACCCGTTAACTAGGTTTGTCTGACTCACTGCCGATAATCAGCTCGCGTCAGTGCCCCCAGCCAGGACTTTGAGCAGGTCTCCTACTCTGACATCACGAACAGTCTCGTGTCTCATATAAAGATGAGGATCAATGCGATACACATTTTTCCTCCCCACCTTTTGTCGCTGAAGGTATCCCTCATCCTCTAGACTGGCAATAATCTTGTGGACAGTCCACTCAGTAATCTTAATAGCAGAGGCAATTTCTCTAGCCGTGCTTTGCGGATGCTTGGCAATATAGGTAAGCACTAATCCGTGATTGCTGATAAGAGTCCACTCAGGCATTTCTCTAAGTCCTTCGAAAGACTGTTGAAAGCTTATTGATAATATGCTATATTAACTAGGAAGAAAAATTCATTATATAAAACTAATGTGTTATTGCCAATATTTCTGCCTATAGTATATCAAGGATTGGGGAAGAAAACAACCCCTATCATTTGCCCAACCTTGTTGTTACCTAAGAGTTGTTACCTAAGACTTGTTGTTACCTAAGAAAGGAGGTGCAAAAAATGTTTGGGAAAAAGCAAACAGTAGTGGAGAAGTCACCACGGCCAAAGGTCGAGAAGCTACCCGGGCCGAAACCAATACCGGGACTGGTGGTAAAGCATCTGATAGCTGAGTACAAAATGGAACCTGATTTGGCACAGATCCTTAAAGCTGTCGTTCGTAGGAGCCCAAAGGCGGGAAAGGCGTTTGACTGCCGGATTTTCGACGAGGCAGAGGCAGCGGCAAGAGAGATGCAAGTTAAGGACTATACCTCTCTTGATGGGCACCCAGAATTGATTCTTTACGAAGGATGGTTTGATGAGCAGTCTAAGGGTGTGGAATTGGAAGAAAAGAAAGGGGTCATCTTCGATACCCCCCTCTTCACTGAGATTGAGATACTGCGGAAAATCGAGGCGTTGACTGAACCCGGCAGCACTGTCTTTTTCTACCAAGCTCGGGGGCCAGCAGTTGGAGGACCTCTCGGCCGGGGTGCCGCCATAGTTGAGCTTAACCCGGATTATTTAACTAAAAAGGGAAGAAAATACATCATTTATACCGCCAATGTGGTCGGCATGGAACCTGTAAGCAAGAGACAAAAATTGTACGACTCAAACAAACCAAAGGATATCGCAATTTGGGTTAAGGACGCCCATCATAAACGCGCCTACTAGAGTTATTAGCCAATATGCGGGGGAGAAAGGCAGCATAAATGAGTCCTATTCCCAGATGAAGTTTTTACCCTTCCACCACAGTTCCCGTAACTCAGGACGAGGTAAGTCAGTGCCAGGGTATCTGCACAACGGCTGTGATACTATTGATTTAAGAAAACCACAGCATTATTGACAGTTTGATGAGAGCGTTTTCAATCTCAAACGTTGGAAGCGTTAGGCGAGCCGGTAACTCCCCTGCCCGCAGCCCAAAGGTCGCAGGTTCAGGACCTCTACTGCCTTTACCCCCTACTCCGCCAGAGGTTCGAATCCTGCCCCCGCTACCAAAGAATTTTAAAGGGAAGCGCAGGCTTCCCTTTTGTGTTATCTCAACCAGCTAGAGACCGGCGGCGGCCAGAATATCGGGCACTACCTCCTCTTTGCCAATGGCCATAATGTGCACGCCATCGCAAATGGAGTCCTTCTTCAGGGCGGCAATCATGCGCCCGGCGATTTCAATGCCCTTGTTAAGCATCTCCTCCTTAGGCGCTGCCGCCAGTTCGTCAATCATGCTCTGGGGCACAAAGATGCCGGGGACGTTTTCGGTCATAAACTTGGCCATTCTGGCTGACGAGAGCAGGATTATACCGGCCAGTATCTTAACCCGAAACTGACGGGCGTGCTTCATGAATTTAGCGAAATTATCCAGGTCGTAGATTCCCTGGGTCTGGAAAAACTCGGCGCCCGCCTCCACCTTCTTCTCAAATTTAATGAGCTGGGGCTCAAGGGGTTGGGCTTCAGGGGTGACGGTGGCACCGGCGCAGAACGCTACCGCCCCATCGAGTTTATTACCCCCCAAATCCTGCCCCGATTCCATTAGCCGGACAGTCTTTAGCAACTGCAGGGAATCGAGGTCGAAGACACCCTTAGCCTCTTTGTGGTCACCTACGGGAACGGCGTCACCGGTGAGGCAGAGCACGTTGTTTATGCCCCGGGAGGAGGCAAACAATAGCTCGGCCTGGAGAGCCAGGCGGTTACGGTCACGGCAGGTCATCTGCAGGATAGGCTCGCCGCCCCTCTCCTTGATTGCCAGGCAGCCACCGATAGAAGGGAAGCGCATTACCGAGCTCTGGTGGTCGGTGACATTAATCGCGTCCACCCTATCTTTGAGAAGGTCAATATGGTGCAGCACTTTTTCCAGGTTGGTCCCCTTGGGAGGCGCCACCTCGCTGGTAATGACAAACTTGCCGGAGTTGAGCACATCTTTAAAGCTTGACACCATCTTCCTAACCTCCTTCTACGAGATTCTGGCTGTTCTCGGCCTCGGTGACGCCTGAAAGTTGTGGGGAGGCTGATACTTTCGCATCAAGTCAAGTCGATTCTGGGCTTTGAGCCGCTCGTAGATAAGCGTCCAGGCGCAGTCCTTCTCCTTATCCACCTCGCACTTGCCGTTATTGGTGCCGCCGCAGGGGCCGTTGACCAGACCCTTGTGGCAGGCGGTAATGGGGCAGATGCCCGCGGTCTCACCAATGATACACTGCCCGCACTGGGCGCAGACCTCGCGAAAATAGCCCGGGCTATCCTCAACGCCGATAAAAAGGGTATCCAGCGCCGGGATAACCGGACGGTCGATATAGGTGCTTATCTTATGCACACCGAGGGCGCAGGTCATTACCAGGATACAGGTCGCATTCTGAATGGCCCGGTTGTTTTCCTTTATGGCCAGTTCCGTCATCTCGTCGCAGGCGATGGGAATAACCGTCCAGCCACTGACCAGTTTGTCTATCTCCTGGAGCTGGCCCTTCATCTCCAGCACCTGGTCAATCCCGCCGGTCTTGGTCATCGTGGTGCAGGTGCCGCAGCCAACGATAAAGACCCTATCCAGGCCGGCCAGCTGCTCCTTTATCTCTTCAAAGGGCTTCTGCCTTGTTATCGATTTCATGATAAACCTCCCACGCTAGCTTTCCAGGTCACAGCGGAGACAGCGCCTGGCTTCCTGTCGGGCCTTCTCTTCAGAAAAGCAAAGCTCTATCTCCTCAAAGCTTGTTTTCCTCTTTCGAACGGGAAGGGTGGGCACGGCCACCCTGGGCTGGGCTTCCCAGGCTTCCTCTATGTCCGGCGCCGCTACCTCTTCAACGACTTTGGCTTTAAGGTCGTACATCTCAACCCTGGAGGTGTCGGCTCTCAGGTATTTATCTATGGAGATAGCCGCCCTCCTGCCGGCGGCGATGGCTTCTATCACCATACCCGGCCCGGTAACAAAGTCACCGCCGGCAAAGATGCCGCTGATGTTGGTCGCCAGGGTATTACTGTCAACGACCAGTGTCTCCCAGCGAGTACGCTCCAGGGCGCTGTCCGGAGGCAGGAAGGAGAGGTCTGGCGCCTGACCCACGGCGGCGATAACGGTATCCGCCTCGATAAAGAACTCCGAGCCGGTTATGGGGACGGGCCGCCGGCGGCCGCTCTGGTCGGGTTCACCGAGCTTCATCCTGATGCACTGCAGGCCGGTTAGCTTCCAGTTCTCGACGGCTATCCGGGTGGGGCTGATGAGAAAGCTGACGGCTACACCCTCGTCAATAGCCTGGTCGTATTCTACCTCGGTAACCGGCATCTCTTCCTGGGAACGGCGGTAGTAGATGGTTACTTCCTCGGCACCAAAGCGGAGAGCGGTGCGGGCTGCATCCAGGGCGACGTTGCCACCGCCGATGACGGCCGTCCGGCGGCCAACCTTGACCTCCCGGCCCAGCTTTACGTCCCTTAAGAACCGCAGCCCGTAATAGAAGCCTTCGACGTCCTCCAGCTCGCCGGGCACGCCGATGCGCTGGCTTCTCTGAGCGCCAGCGGCGATGAAGACGGCGGAGTAGCCATCCTTCCTCAGGTCCTCCACGGTGAAGTTAACGTTAATCGGGGTGTTGTAGCGTATATCCACACCCTTTTTAGCGATATAATCAATTTCCTTTTCAATAACCGCCCTGGGCAGGCGGAACTCGGGTATGGCCACCGAGAGCATGCCGCCCCCCACGGGCAGAGCCTCAAAGACGGTTGCCGGGTAGCCCATCTTAGCTATGAAGTAGGCGCAGGACAGGCCGGTAGGCCCCGCCCCGACCACAGCCACCCGCTGGCTTTGAGTTTGAGGAAAGGGTTCCGGGTCTTCGATCACATTGGCGAAATACCAGTCGGAGGCAAAGCGCTTCAGGGCCCGGATAGCCACGGGGTCGTCCAGTTCCCCACGGCGGCACCTGAATTCACAGGGGTGGCTGCAGATGCGACCACAAATAGCCGGGAAGGGGTTGCGCTCGCGGATAGTCTCGACAGCCTCTTTGTATTCGCCGGCGGCGATATGAGCCACGTACTTGGGAATGTTGATGCCTACCGGGCAGGTATGCTGACAGGGTGATATCATCAGAGCGTCGCAGACCGCCGCCGGACACTTCTTTTCCTTGATGTGGGCGTCGTACTCTTCGCGAAAATATTCAATGGTGGAGAGCACCGGGTTGGGCGAGGTCTGGCCGAGCCCGCACAAAGAGCACTCCTTGACGGTTATGGCTATAGCCAGCAGGGTGTCTATGTCAGCCTCGCTGCCCTTGCCTTCGGTGATTCGGGTCAGGATTTCCAGCATCTGCCTGGTGCCCAGGCGGCAGGAGGTACACTTCCCGCAGGATTCGGCCTGGGTGAAGCTGAGAAAGTAGCGGGCGACATCCACCATGCAGGTTGTCTCGTCCATCACCACCATGCCGCCCGAGCCCATTATCGAACCCATCTTGGCCAGTGACTCGTAGTCCACCGGCAGGTCAATGAAGCGGGCCGGGATGCAGCCACCGGAGGGGCCACCGGTCTGCACCGCTTTGAGCCGTTTATCTTTGGGGATGCCGCCGCCAATATCGTAGATGATACGGGATAGCGGAGTACCCATCGGCACCTCGACCAGCCCGCTGTTGGCGATTTTCCCGGTGAGGGCAAAGACGGCCGTGCCCTTGCTCTTCTCGGTGCCGATGCCGGCAAACCAGTCAGCCCCCCTTTCCATGATAACCGGTATTGAAGCCAGCGTTTTCACGTTATTGATGTTGGAGGGCTTGCCGTCCAGGCCCGACTGGGCGGGAAAGGGCGGGCGGGGGCGGGGCATGCCCCGCCGGCTCTCGATAGAGGCGATAAGGGCGGTCTCCTCACCGCAGACGAAGGCACCAGCCCCTTCTTTAATATGCACATTGAAATTAAAACCGGAGCCCTGTATATCGTTGTCCAGGAACCCCCTCTCTTTCGCCTGGTCAAGGGCGGTTCGGAGCCGGTTTACCGCCAGGGGGTACTCGGCGCGGACATAGATATAGCCCTCGTTAGAACCGATGGCATAGGCACAGATGGCCAGCCCCTCTATCACCGAGTGAGGGTCCGCCTCCAGGATAGAGCGGTCCATAAAGGCACCGGGGTCGCCTTCGTCGGCGTTACAGATAACGTATTTCGGCGAGCCTGGGGCATTGCGGCAGAATTCCCACTTCATCCCGGTGGGAAAACCAGCCCCACCCCGCCCGCGCAGCCCCGACTTTTTCACCTCGGCGATGACCTCTTCCGGCTTCATCTGAAAGAGCACCTTGCGCAGGGACTGGTAGCCGCCGCGGTCAAGGTAGTCGTCAATCCTCTCCGGATTGATGTGCCCACAGTTGCGCAGGATTACCCGCCTCTGCTCTTTATAGAAGGGAATATCCGCGTAGCGCGGTATGGCCTGGCCGCTGACCGGGTCACGGTAGAAAAGCCGTTCCACCGGCTTCCCATCCCGGAGGTGAGAGGTTACGATATCAGCCGCGTCCTCGGGCTCGACATGGGTATAGAAGATACCGTCAGGCTCGATGACAACGTTGGGGCCCTGCTGGCAGAAGCCGTGACAGCCGGTAAAATCAATCTCAGCGCCCTTGACGCCCTGCTGGGCCAGCTCTCTCTTTAGCGCCTTAAAAACGGCGTCGCCCCCGCCCGAGATACAGCCTGTGCCCCGGCAAACAAAAACGGTGCGGTTTTTCTGTCCATTTCGCTTCATTTTTTCCGCCTGCCCTCGAACAATCTGGCTACTTTCTTCGGGTTCAAATTGCCGTGGGTTTCCTGGTTGATGACGATGTTGGGCGCCAGGGCGCAGACACCAATACAGGCAACCGTCTCCAGGGTGTATTCCAGGTCAGAAGAGGTTTCTCCCTCTTCCAGCCCCAGCTCTTGCTTGACCAGTTTCAGTATTGTTTTACCGCCCCGCACATGACAGGCCGTACCCCGACATACCCTGACGATATTCCTGCCCCTTGGCTCGGTATAGAATTGAGTATAGAAGGTAATCACCCCCTGCACCTGGCTGGGAAACAGCCCCAGGGCGCCGGCGATGCGCGGTATGGCCTCGGGGGGGATATAGCCCACCGCCTGCTGGACATCGTGCAGCAGGGGGATAAGCCCCCACCTCTGCTCCTGATAGTTAGCGATGATAGTGTCGATTTTCTTAAGGTCGGCCTTGGTGACTTTCCTGGCTCTGGCCATTATGGCTTAATCCTTTCCAGCCTCACCGCGCAGCTTTTGAGAAACGGAGCCTTAG
>DAOUMR010000042.1:0-2608 GCA_034409905.1 Dehalococcoidales bacterium
CTGACGGCCTTGAGCTCGCGCCTGAAAATATCGGGCTTCCCAGCCTCGATTCTAAGGGCACCTAAAGCCAGCCCGTAGGCGCTAGCTACCCCGATGGCGGGAGCGCCCCGTATTTTCAATTCTAGGATGGCTGAGGCTATATCCTGATAGCGGCTTAGCTCCAGGTAGGCTTCTTTGCGGGGTAATCGGGTCTGGTCGAGGAGTTTGACGCGGTCGCCGAGCCATTCGATAGCGTTCATAGGCTAAATGTAGCCCAGCTTGAGCTGGACGTCAAGGGGTGGGGGTTGGATTGCGGGTTTTGGGGGGCATACACCGCCCCACTCTGGCGAACGTGGGTTTTTCGTCCCACCCTACCCACCCCTGCCGAGCAGGGGGATTCCCCTCTTTCCTTGACAGCGTGAGTCGGGGCAAAGTAAACTTTTTAGTATGACGGAGGCTTTGGCGGGCATCGAGAAGCTTAAGAGCATGGTTGGGGTGGGGTGGGAACCCAGGGAATATCCCATCGAGCGGGAGATGGTGCGGCGCTTTACCCGCGCCGTGGGTGACACCAACCCAAAGTGGCGGGACGGCAGGCTCGCGCCGCCGACCTTCGTGCTGTCCATCGGTTTCGAGCAGTTCGTTGATGATTTGCTGGCTATAGTCTCCTTCAACACCGTGCTCATGGCGGGGACAGAGCTTGAGTGCTATCAGCCCATAAAGACGGGCGACGTCATCACCGCCGTCTTCGCCATCACCAGCCTGCGCGAGCGCCAGGGCGATACGGGCAAGATGGCTTTTCTGACCTTCGAGAGTACCTGTAAAAATCAAAAGCGGGAGCTGGTGGCTAAATGCCGCCAGATGGTTATCGGCTACTAAGATGCAAAAACAGCTTTTGTATGACGATGTCAATGTCGGCGACGCTATCGCGCCGCTGGTCAAGGAGCCGACCACCAAGCAGCTGGTGGTGTGGGCGGGGGCGGTGGGCGACTATACGCCCATCCACTACGACAAAGATTTCGCTCTTAGCCGCGGGCTTTCCGGGGTCATCGTCCAGGGGCAGTTGGTGGGGGCTTTCCTGGGGCAAATGCTGACCGACTGGCTCGGCGAGAAGGGCGAGCTTAGGAAGCTTAATTGCAGCTACAAGGGGATGAACTACCCTGGTGAGACTATAACCTGCAAGGGCGAGGTGACCAAGAAATACGCCCAGGACGGGGAGAACTTCATAGAATGTAGAATCTGGGCGGAGAATCCCAAAGGGGAGAAAACAGCTTCGGGCCGGGCGGTGGTTACGCTGCCGGCCGGGGGCTGACAAATAGAAAAGTAGAAAAGGAGGACTAAGAAGATGACCAAGAGACTAAAGGGTAAGGTGGCTATCGTTACCGGCTCGGGTCAGGGCATCGGCCGGGCTATCGCCATTGCCCTGGCCAAAGAGGGGGCCAGGGTGGTGACCAACAACCGCCGCCCCGGCAGCCAGGGCGGTGACGCCGAGACCGTGGTCAAGGAAATCGAGGCGATGGGTGGGGAGGGAATGCCCTTCTTCGGCAGCGTTAACGATTTCAATGATGCCGAGATGATAGTCAAGCTGGCTGTAGAGAAATTCGGCGGGCTGGATATACTGGTCAATAACGCCGGCGCCGACGCCCCGCGCATGGTCTGGAATATGAGCGAGGAGGAATGGGACAAATGCGTTGACTCCTTCCTTAAAGGCTCTTTCAACTGCACGCGCTTTGCCACTCCTTTAATGAGGGAGCAAAAATGGGGGAGAATCATCAACACTACCTCTACCGCCTGGCTGGGCACGGTGGGGCACTGCAACTACGGCGCCGCCAAGGCGGGCATCGTGGGCTTAACGCGGGCGGTGGCCCGGGAGGTGGGAAGGTACGGGATTACCTGCAACGCCTATGCCCCCACCGCTGCCACCCGATTCACTTTGAGCGAAGAGATTGTGACCGGATTTAAGAAGCGCTACGAAGCGGGCCTGATGACCAAGAAGCGCTATGAGGAGCTGACCAACCCGCCCAAGCCAGAGACGGTGGGACCCTTCATCGTTTACCTCTGCACCGACGAGGCGGCTGACATAAACGGGCAGGTCTTCGACGTCACCGGGGGCAATATCGCTATCTACTCCGAGCCGGTGAAGAAGAAGTCTATCGTCAAGGAGAAGGGTATGTGGACGGTTAAGGAGCTGATTGAGCAGATGCCTAAGGTCTTGCTGGAGGGTTATAAAAACCCGGCACCGCCCAAGGCTGATTAATAGGGGTTAGGCTCTATATAGAGTTGAGAGGGGGCTTTCGCCCCCTCTTTTTTATGGTATTGACTGCCTCCCCCAACACCACTCTGTTAGCGTACGTAAAAATGTCCCAACCCAGCCCGCCCTAATGAGTAAACTCCTTAACTTGTGGAGTTATGCCCTACCTCTCCACCTTGTTAGCGTACGTATCAGTTTCCCACCCAATACCCGCCCTACAGAGGTGTAACCTCTATATACTTCTCTCCCCACCTAGTTTCCCCCTTTGAAAAAGGGGGATTAAGGGGGATTTCCTTAAAAGGGTGGTGGGTGGGAAAAGATTTAAAATGGGTGTGGGGCAAGACCCCTACAAGAGGATATATAAGGGGCACCACCCTTATA
>DAOUMR010000043.1:0-3970 GCA_034409905.1 Dehalococcoidales bacterium
CATGCCAGTCCGAAAAGCTCAATGTTGAGCGCTGTTAACTCCCGCTCAAGAATGTCTGTGTCTAGTGCTATCGTGGATGAGTCGGCTTTCAGGATTTCAGAATAGACCATGAGCTCTAATTCCGACTGAATGCTAAAGATCTCACTTTGATAATAGTCTTCATATAACTGAAGCAATTGCTTGACTCCAGTTTTCTCTTCGTCCGTGCGTTCTTCTGACATGATCTTTCCCTATCCCTTCTCCCGCATCTGGGGGAAGAGGATAACCTCTCGAATCGAGGGCTGGTTGGTGAGCAGCATCACCAGGCGGTCGATGCCCACCCCCAACCCCCCCGCGGGGGGCATGCCGTATTCCAGCGCCAGCAGGTAGTCTTCGTCGATGGTCCAGCGCTCCTCGTCGGCGCCCACCCTCTCCTTCTGCTGCTCCTCAAAGCGCTCGCGCTGCTCGATAGGGTCGTTGAGCTCACTGTAGGCGTTGGCAATCTCCAGGCCACCGGCAATAGCCTGAAAGCGCTCGGCGACCCTTTCCTCACCGGGCTTGGTCTTGGCCAGGGGGGACATGGAGACGGGGTAGTCGTAGATAATGGTCGGCTGAATCAGTTTGGGCCTGACGTGGTCCTTGATAATCTCGTCAACGAGCTTGGCCCAGTTCTTCTGGGGGTCGGGCTCCATCTTAAGCGTTCGCATCCTGTCGCGCAGACCGTCGGCGGTAGGGTATTTGACGAAATCGATGCCGCCGTATTTCTTGACGGCTTCGCGCAAGGTGATGCGCTTCCAGGGGGACTTAAAGTCGATGGTGTCATCGCCGAACTTGGCCTTGGTCGTGCCCAAGACCTCCTGGCATACCCTGGCTATCATCTCCTCCAGCATCTTCATGACATCAAGGTAGTTGACATAAGCCTCATAGCTTTCGAGCATGGTGAACTCGGGGTTGTGCTGGGTGGAGACGCCCTCGTTGCGGAAGATGCGCCCGATTTCATAGACCTTGTCGAAGCCGCCGACGAGCAGCCGCTTGAGGTGCAATTCCAGGGCGATGCGCAGATAAAACTCCTGGTCGAGCGCTTGGTGGTGGGTGGTGAAGGGGTTGGCCAGGGCGCCGCCGGCGGAAGGCTGCAGCACGGGCGTTTCCACCTCGATAAAGCCGCGCTCGTTGAGGAACTGGCGCATGGCGGCAATAATTCGGCTGCGCGCTCTGAAGGTCTCTTTAGTCTCGGCATTGGCGATGAGGTCAAGGTAGCGCTGGCGGTAGCGCTTGTCCACGTCAGCCAGCCCGTGCCACTTTTCCGGCAGGGGCTGCAAAGACTTGGCCAAAAGGGTGAAGTCGGCGACAGCGACGGTGGGCTCGCCGCTCTTGGTTCTTAACAGAGCGCCCTTGGCGCCGATGATATCGCCGATGTCGAGGTCGTTGAACAGCTCAATATGCTCTTTGTCGAACTTATGAGTATCCTGGAATAAGAGCTGAATCTTCCCCTCGCCGTCGCGGAGGTCGGCGAAGGCGCTCTTGCCCATCCGCCTTATGGCCGTGAGCCGCCCGGCAATACGAACTACCTTAGTCCTAGTGGGAGCCTTTGCCTCCTGTTTCTCCAGGAGCTCTATAGCTTGCTGGGTGGTGTGGCTGCGCTCATAGCGGTAGGGATAGGGCTCGATGCCGCGGCCACGGAGCCGCTCGAGCTTTTGTCGGCGCTGCTCGGCTATTTTGTCTAATCGGGACATGTTTCACATAGTATATAGCAAAAGCTCAAGAGTGCCAAGCTCTTGAGCCCCAAAATCCCCCGTTTTTCTTTGATTCTAGGTCGTCCCGCTTTGCGCTTTCAGGGCATCCAGCCAGGCGGCTGACTTGACGTCTCTTTCCAGCAGGTAGCGGATGTAGTTGCGGATTATCACCTCCAGCTGGTGGGATAGGTCTGGAGTTAGCGTCATCCCGCTGATACTTTCGTAGTCGCTATTCTGAAGCGAGCGCAGCGTTTTTTGCGCCTCCAATGACAGCGGGTAGGAGAAGGGCTGGGTGGGGCGGCAGTCGGCGCAGAGCATACCGCCGGCACCGGGGCAGAAGTAGTTGGTGGTCTCTTTGAGGGGTTGGTGGCAGGCGACGCACTGCTCTAATTGGGGGCGGTAGCCGACCAGGTCGAGCAACTGTAATTCAAAATAGCGCAGGACCAAATCGCTGTTATCCCGCTGACTTAGGCGCTGCAGCGTCGCCAGCAATAGCTGGAAGACGGGGAGGTCTTCGACATCGTCGGCGGCGAACTGGTTGACCAGCTCGGTGGCGTAGAGGGCGCAGGAGCTTAAGTCCAGGTCGCTTTTCAGGGAGAGGAAGCTGTCGATGGTCTGGGCGCCGGTTACGGTGTCGATGTTCCGCCCGCGCGCCAGCGATATCTGGCTGTGGGTGAGTAGCTCAAGGTGTCCCGCCATCTTGCTCTTGGTCTTGCGCAGGCTTTTGGCGAAGCCCTGGATTTTGCCCAGGTTGGGGGTATAGAGGGTGAGGATGGTATCGGCCTCACCCAGCTTGGTCTTCTTGATGATTATGGCTTCGGTCTGATAGGTTCGTGGTTTGGGCATTCTGGCTTCCGTTTTTAGAGGGTGTTGCTCCACCACCCCACTCTGTTAGCGTACGTTGTTTTGTCCCGCCCTGCCCACCCTTAGAGGGGATTCTCCCTCTAGAATTCCTTCTCGGGGTGCGCCCTCCACCCTACCTTGAGATTGCTTCGTCCTCCCGCCTGCGCGGGAGTTACTCGCAATGACAGAAGGGATTCTTACTCGTTGAACCACCCTTCTTTGCCCAAGATTTCGCCGACCATCATCGTGCTGGGGACGTCTCCCCTTGCTACCTGCACCGCCGCCCGTCCGGCAACGGCAGCGACCACGCGGGCTACCGCCTGGTGGGTGAAACCGGCGCAGAGGTAGATAGACTGGACGCCTTTGTTTTGCACCAGGTCCTTGGCTACCTCGACGGCCTGGTCGAAGTTGGTCATCTCGATGAATACCGCCGTCAGCTCCGCTTTACCGGTCGTGATGGTGGCGCGATGTTTTTTGGGGTCGCCGTCGGGTGCCATGATGATGAATGCTGATTTGAACATAAGTCTCTCCTTTTGCTAAAATTCTTGCCTGCCCTCTATGGCGCGGGTCAGGGTGAGGTCGTCGGCGTATTCCAGCTCGGTGCCGAAGGGCAGTCCCCTGGCCAGGCGGGTGACCTTGATGCCCAAGGGGGGGATGAGCTTGTTTAGATACATGGCGGTCTGTTCTCCCTCCAGGGTGGGGTTGGTGGCCAGGATGACCTCGGCGACCTCGCCGTTTTTAAGCCTTTCCATAAGCTCGTTGATTCTGATGTCGCCCGTGCCGATGCCCTCGGTGGGGGAGATGGCGCCGTGGAGGACGTGGTAGAGGCCGTGGTAGCTCTTGGTGTGCTCCAGCGCCAGGATGTCCTGCGGCTGCTCCACGATGCAGACCAGGCTGCGGTCGCGCTGGGGGTTACGGCAGATAGGGCAGGGGTCGGTGTCGGTGATGTTAAAGCAGGTCGAGCAGAGCTTGGTCTTCTGTTTTACCGAGAGGATGGCGTCAGCCAACATCTGGCTCTGTTCGTCCGGGGCGCGTAGGAGATAAAAGGCGAGGCGCTGGGCGCTCTTGGGGCCGACGCCGGGCAGCTTGTTCAGTTCCTGGATGAGCCTGTCCACCGCGCCGGCGGCGGGCGGAATATCTTGAGTCAACTGGTTCTCCTTAAATGTTTTTTAGGTTCTTGAGGTTACGGCCACTCACCACCCCGCTCTGTTAGCGTACGTTTGTCGTCCCACCCACTTACCACCCTTAGAGGGGATTCACCCCCTAGAATTCCTTCTGGGGTGCGCATCCACCCCACTCCATCCGGGTTTTTCTTCCCACCCAATACCCACCCTATAAGGCTGGTACCCCTTTTATATCCTCCTGTTGGGTTACGCCCCACCCCATTCTTTAGGTCAGGCCGGGAATTTTCAAGC
>DAOUMR010000044.1:0-14277 GCA_034409905.1 Dehalococcoidales bacterium
CAGCAGGCCACCGATGCCATCGTCAATGCCGCCAATTCGGGCTTGATGGGTGGCGGTGGCGTTGACGGCGCCATCCATCGGGCGGGAGGCCCGGCTATTCTCGAAGAATGCAAAAAGATTGTGGCTAAGCAGGGGCGTTTACCCACCGGCCAGGTAGTCATTACCACGGGGGCCAAGCTAAAGGCGAAATATGTAATTCATACCGTGGGGCCTATCTGGCGCGGCGGCAACAATAAGGAAGCAGCGCTGCTGGAGAGCGCCTACCGCGAGAGCCTTAAGCTGGCGGCTAAACACAAGCTGACCAGCGTCTCCTTCCCCTCAATCAGCACCGGTGCCTATGGCTACCCGCTGGCTGAAGCCGCCGAAATTGCGCTTAAAGCCGCGTCTTCCTTTCTCAGCGAGCAAAAAACCTCACTCAAAGAGGTGGTCTTTGTCCTCTTTGACGACAGGAGCTACCAGGCTTATGCCGCCGCCCTGGAGGCATTAGCATGAGGCTAGGGGTGCTCTCGGATAGTCACGTCGCCTCATTTGACCAGCTTAACGACAGGATACTAACTGCGCTGGCTGAAGTTGACCTGATAGTCCACGCCGGCGATTTCGTGGCTAAAGACGTGCTCGACGGCCTGAAGCGAATGGGGGAGGTAAGGGCGGTACGGGGCAACATGGACTCGGATGAGATTAAAAAGATTCTCCCCGAAAAGGAGCTGCTGGAGATTGAGGGCAAGAAAATCGGCATTATTCACGGCTGGGGCAGCCCTTATGGCATCGACGAGAGGGTAGGGAATGTCTTTAGCGGAGTTGACATAATAATCTACGGTCATTCCCACTACCCACAGAATGAGACCAAAAACAGCGTCCTATTCTTCAATCCGGGGCAGGCCAGGAACTCCTTCGGCATACTGACCATCGGCGCCGAGGTCAGCGGGGAAATAATAAAGCTTTGATAGGGGAGTAAGATAATGACATATCGGGGTCGGGATGCCAGCCCAATTGCGGCCTGGCTCTTAATAGTCGTCAACCTGTTAATGTATGTGGTCAGGGTTATAAACCCGGAATTCGCCATTCAGCTGGGGCTGTACCCACCCGAGTTCTGGGACAGGCCCTGGACCCTGGTCACCTGCATGTTTATTCACGCCAGCGTCTGGCATGTCCTGGCCAACATGATAACCCTATATTTCTTCGGCAGCTACCTCAATAGACTATTGGGCACGCTCAAGTTCCTCATCATTTATTTCGCCGGTGGCATACTGGGCAGCATCGTTTTTCTGCTTCTACCACCCTCAGAGCCTGCTGTAGCCGTGGGCGCTTCGGGGGCTATCTTCGCCCTGGGCGGAGTCCTGGCGGTAATGAGGCCCAGACTGCGCGTCATTGTCTTCCCCATACCCGTCCCCCTCCCCCTGTGGATAGCCATTATCGGTATCTTTGTCGTCTTCTTCTTCATCCCCAGTGTCGCCTGGCAGGCTCACCTCGGCGGGCTGGTGCTCGGCTTGGTGGCGGGCTATATCTTCCGCAGGCGGGAACGCCGCTTATACTATTGACGGAAGCGGAGCGATAGGCTATGCTAATACCTAGATTTACTAGGTATTAGGGTTAGCTAGTGGAAGTATCTTATTTCACCCTGTTGGTTCTCTGTGCTTTCGGTCTCGGCGCCTGCCCCTTCTCGCTCTGGATAGGGCGCTGGCTGCTGGGCAAGGACATCAGGGACTACGGAGACGGTAACCCCGGAGCCGCCAATGTTTTTCGGGCCGGGGGGCGCAAGTCGGGTTTTTTAGCGGTCTTCCTGGATACAGCCAAAGGGGTCCCCTTCGTCTTCCTGGCGCACTCATTCTTTGAGCTTCCCGAAGCCGCTGTCCTGGGGATAGCCTTTAGCGCTATACTGGGGCACGCCTTCTCGCCCATACTCCAGCTCAAAGGGGGTAAGGCAGTAGCCGTCACCTTCGGCGCCATACTGGCTCTGCCCCAGCACGATATGCTCTTCGCCCTGGCTAGCGCTACATTCCTAGGCTTCCTCTTTATCGCCGTTGACGCCTGGGTGGTCATCTTCGGCGCGGCGGCTTCGGCGACCTACGTAGCCGTCACGCGGGGAGCCTCGGCGGAGTCTTTCTTTATGCTAGGTGTGCTGACGCTGCTAGTGCTAAAGTTCTTCGCTGAGCTAAAGACCTTCCCCAGAATCAAGCTAAAGCCCGTCGCCTGGCTGCAATCAAGGGGACACTAAGTCTAACTTGGCAGCAGTGGAGTTCTTCCAGGTTATCTATAGCCGGGCGCTATTTCTCTTTGGGGGGCGAAGGGAGTCTTCGCACGATATCTAGCGGCCATACTGCTTTGAGCCCGTCCTCAGCCCAGGCCTTTACCGAGATAACGCCAAGCGGTAGAGCTGCGGGCAGATTAACGTGCAGTTCGAAAGCGCCGCAGGCATTAGTTACGGCCGTGCCAATAAAAATGTCCTTTTCGCAGGCGGTGATTTTGACCTTTTCCTGCGGCCTGAAACCACCCCCCTTTATGCGCACCGGCATTTTAGCCTGGGCGTCGAGGATAGCGAAGCAGCCATAAAAGCCGTATTTCTTGGGTTCCCAGCTGACAACTATGGTCGGGTTTACGAATCCATCCATGTGATTAAGCCTCCTTTTTCAGGGATTTCCTGCCTTTTGGACAGCAGTAGGCAAATTAATACCACCTTTTTGTCTGCTGTCAATACCATTAGCTATAAAAAGTGCCGCGTGGGGATTTAGAGAGGACTGAGAGGGTAGGGGGCTCAATTACAGGTTCAAGACCTCTAAAGGTTCAAGACCTTGCTCAGGAACTGCTTGGTGCGCTCGTGAGTCGAGGCTAACAGCTTGTCCGGCGTAGCTTCCTCAACAATCTGCCCTTCGTCCATCAGAATCATGCGGTCGCCGGCAGCGCGAGCAAACCCCATCTCGTGTGAAACCACAACCATGGTCATGCCCTCTTTGGCCAAGGCTGACATCACGTCTAAGACCTCTTTAATCATTTCCGGGTCAAGGGCGCTGGTTGGCTCATCGAAGAGCATGATTTTGGGGTTCATGGCCAGGGCGCGCGCAATAGCCACCCGTTGCTGCTGTCCCCCGGAAAGTTGGGTAGGGTAGGCTTGGGCTTTATCCGGAATACCCACTTTAACCAGCAAGTCAGTAGCCGTTTTCTCGGCTTCCTCTCGGGTGCGTCGGCGTACAATGCGCTGTGCCAGTGTCAGGTTGTCGATTACCCTGAGGTGGGAGAACAGGTTAAAAGATTGGAAGACCATACCCACTTCCTGGCGAACGATGTTGATGTTCTTGGTGTCATCCAGTGGAGTGCCATCTACCACGATTTTGCCTTCATCATACTCCTCAAGGCGGTTTATGCAGCGCAATAGGGTGGATTTGCCTGAGCCGGAGGGACCGATAATCACGACCACTTCGCCCTTATACACATCCAGGCTTATCCCGCGCAGGGCATGGACGCTACCGAAGCGTTTATGAATATTCTCAATATGAATTATTGGTTCCATTGTCTCTAGTCTTCAAAACGGCTCTTTTTCTCAAGCCAGGATAGGCCGCGGGCCGAAAGCAGGGTCATTATCAGGTAGATCAGGGCAACCATCGTCCAGACCTCTATGGGATTGAAATGGACGGCCATGAACTCGCGCCCGCGTCGTGTCAGGTCGGCTACCGCCACCACGCTGACCAGTGATGTGTCCTTGAGCAGGGCGATAAACTCGTTGCCCACCGGGGGCAGAATGACGCGAACCGATTGGGGCAGAATTATATACCGCATCGCCTGAAAGTGGGTCATTCCCAGGCTGCGCGCGGCTTCCGTCTGGCCCTTGGGAATGCTCTGAATGCCCGCTCGGTAGATTTCGCTCATATAAGCCCCGTAGCAGACGGTCAGGCCGATAATGGCGGTAACGATGGCATTAGCCTGATATTCAATCATGAAAGAGAGGCCGAGCCACTTCCCAACCGTCTGAATCAGTACCGGGAAGGCAAAGTACCACCAGATTAGCTGGACGAGGAGGGGGACTCCTCTCACTATTTCAACGTAAAGTGAAGCAAGGCCGCGAAGAAACCAGTTTCGTGATAGCCGCCCCAGCCCCCCCAGCAACCCCAGTATCATGATGAAGACAAAGGAAATTGTCGTGATTTCGACGGTTATGAAAATACCGTCGCGCACAAAGACCAGGATATTCCAAAAGGGGTCTGACCATACCGTAACCAGGACCACCGCCAACACCACCACCAGGAGCACCAGTCCCCACCACGGGTCGATGCGCGTAACCGTTTCACCGCCGGGAATGTAAAATAGCCTGCCCCTACCGGGTCTAGGTTTTGGTTTTTCTGCCATTAGACCCCTTGAGCTTGCTTATTTATCTGCCCCACCACCCTGCCGGCAAAATGCCTCTAGTCAGTCACCCACCAGCTACTCCACTTGTCAATCAGGTCGTCAATTATGCCTTCGGCCTTAACCTCGGCCAGACCAGCATTGATTTGGGCCAGTAGCTCGGGATTGTCTTTGCATACAGCGATGCCGTAAGACTCGCTGGTTAACAGTTCGCCTACTGTCTTGAGCTTATCAGGATTGGCGTTTACATAGCCCAAAGTCAGAGGGCTGTCGGCGACGATGGCATCAATCTGCCCGTTCATCAAGTCCTGGAAAGCCAGTCCGATGTCATCATAGGTCTTGAGAGTGGCACCTTCTATAGCCTCTATCTCAAAAGAACCGGTGGTGCCAATCTGTGCCCCGGCGGTCTTACCGACCAGGTCATCCTTGCAGGTGATGTCGGTATTGTCGATGCGTACCGAAATCAGCTGCCCCGCTTCGAAATATGGGTCGGAGAAGAGCATCTCCTCAGCCCGCTCGGGCGTGATGGTGATGGACGAAATGGCAGCATCATACTGGCATTGAGCTACCCCAGCTAAGAGCGGGTCCCAGGCTACATTGAGGAATTCAATATTGAGGTCGGCGGCTTCGGCAATGGCCGTCATCAGGTCAATGTCAAACCCTTCAATCTCCATAGTGTCTTCATTGACGTACTCGAACGGCGGCCAGGTAGCGTCGGTGGCGATGCGAATCTTGGCTTCCTCTTTAGCACAGCCGGGTATTATGGCCACTATAGCCACTAGCAGCAGCCCAATCAAGAGACACCAAAAAAGACGTTTCATTTTTACCCCCTTCTCTATATTTTGGTGGAAGTCTAACACATTAGGCTGAATGCTGTCTATATCTTAATATAATGGAGACAGGCGTTGCTCTTTGAAGCCAAAATCCCGGGCTTGGACTCGAAGAGTAGAGAGCCTGAATTCGTAGGAACTGGAGTCCCTGGTGGGATTCGAACCCACGACCCGCTGCTTAGAAGGCAGCCGCTCTATCCAGCTGAGCTACAGGGACACTCCTTTAATCACTAAAATTTAGCACGGGGCGCCAGCAAAGGTCAAGGCGTTTTTGCTTGACAATCATCCCCCCCATTGTTAGTATGAAGTCAGCCCCCAAACTTGGGGGCTCAGGGTAGTAACGCTGAAACTATTAGATAAAATAAATAGCCCCGCTGACCTAAAAGGGCTAGCAAAAGAAGAGCTGGCGCAACTGGCTGCCGAGATTCGGCAGGAACTGGTGTCCGTAGTCAGCGCCAACGGAGGCCACCTCGCCTCCAATCTGGGAGCCGTCGAGCTTACCATCGCCCTGCACCGTGTCTTCGACAGCCCGCAGGACAAGATTATCTGGGATGTGGGGCACCAGAGCTACGTCCACAAGCTGCTTACCGGACGGAGAGAGCGTTTTAAGACCATCCGCCAGTACGGCGGCTTGTCCGGCTTTACTAACCGCAGTGAAAGTGAACACGACCCCTTCGGCGCTGGCCATGCCAGCACCTCGGTTTCCGCCGCCCTGGGTATGGCTATTGCCCGCGACCTTGCCAGTGATGACTACAATGTGGTGGCGGTTATCGGTGATGGGGCGATAACCGGGGGCATGGCTCTGGAGGCTCTGAACCAGCTAGGGCACTTGGGCTCCAGGGTCTGCGTAGTGCTCAATGATAATGGGATGTCGATTTCGCCCTCCGTCGGTTCCATCGCCAAGCTCCTGGGCCGGATACGCTTTGACTACCGTTACCGCTGGGCGGAGGAGGAGAGCCGCAAGGTACTGTCGCATTTCTCTTGGGGCCGGAAGATATGGCAGGCGGGAAATCGGCTCATAAAAGGCTTCCGTGGCTTGATTATCCCTACCGTGCTCTGGGAAGAACTCGGCTTCGCCTATATGGGGCCCATTGACGGGCATAACATCAAGGAGCTGGAAAAGGCGCTGGCTCGAGCCCGGGACTACCGCACCCAGCCGACCCTCATTCACGTTATCACCACCAAGGGCAAGGGCTATCTCCCCGCCGAGAGCGACGCCGTCTATTTCCACGGCGTGTCAGCCAAGGGCGCCCCGGCCAAGGCGATACCCAGCTATAGTGAGGTCTTCGCCCAGACCGTTTTACGCCTGGCAAAGGAAGACCCGAAGCTGGTGGCGATTACCCCGGCTATGCCCGAGGGTAATTGCCTGAGCATAGTCGAGGCTGAGTTCCCCAAGCGTGTCTTCGATGTTGGCATCTGCGAGCAGCACGCCGTTACCTTTGCCGCTGGGCTGGCGACCCAGGGATTTAGGCCCATCGTGGCCATATACTCCACCTTTTTGCAGCGCGCCTTCGACCAGCTAATCCACGACGTTTGCCTCCAGGACCTGCCCGTTATCTTCGCCATTGACCGTAGTGGTATTGTCGGCGACGACGGCAAGACCCACCAGGGGACCTTCGATATTTCCTATCTAATGCTCATCCCCAACCTGATAATTGCCGCCCCCAAGGACGAGAACGAGCTCCAGCACCTGCTCTACACCGCGGTGAGGACAAACCACCCCATGGCTATTAGGTACCCCCGCGGCTCAGGGCTGGGGGTAGAATTAGAGCCGACCTTAAACGAAATTCCCATCGGCAAAGGTGAAATCTTAAGAGAGGGCAAGGATGTCGCCATACTGGCTATCGGCTCTGTGGTAATGCCGGCACTGGAGGCGGCTGACGAGCTGGCCAAGCAAGGTATCGAGGCGACGGTAGTCAACGCCCGCTTCGCCAAACCGCTGGACGCCGAGCTTATCACCGACATTGCCCGCCGCATTAAGCACCTGGTTACGGTTGAGGAGAATGTCGTCAGCGGCGGCTTCGGTAATGGCGTTATCGAGCTTTTGCAGCAGTCAAGCATCAGCGATGTTCAAATAAAAACTATCGGCATCCCCGACGAGTTTGTCGAGCAGGGCAGCCAGGCTGTCCTCCGCGCCAAATACGGGCTTGATGCCCCAGGAATAGCCAAGCAGGTTTTAGAACTAGTTCCCAGCTACCAGTACCGGAGATAAGGCTTTGCTTACAAACAAAAGCCAGGCTTCAAAACATCAGGCAGCTTAAACACCTGATGTTTATTTTTGACTATAGTTAGGGAGAGGGCATGAACAAGCTGACCGTCAGGGACATAGATGTTACCGACAAGAGGGTGCTGGTCAGGGCCGACTTTAACGTGCCCTTAAGCGGCGATAACGGGGTCATCGCCGATGATAGCCGTATCCAGGCGACGCTGCCCACCATCAAATACCTTGCCGAGCGGGGAGCCAAGATTATTCTCTGCTCTCACTTGGGGCGTCCCAAGGGGAAGGTAGTGGAAAAGCTGAGGCTGACCATCGTGGCGCGACGCCTATCCGAGATTCTGGGGCAGAAAGTAATAGTGGCTAACGACGGCATCGGCCCTGAGGTTGACAAAGCGGTGGCTAACTTAAAGCCGGGTGAAGTCCTGCTTCTGGAGAACATCCGCTTCCACCCCCAGGAAGAAGCCAACGACAATGCCTTTGCCCAGACACTGGCGCGCCTGGCTGATATCTATGTCAACGACGCCTTCGGCGCCTGTCATCGCGCTCACGCCTCCATCGTGGGCATCACCCGTTACCTGCCCGCCGTGGCCGGGCTGCTGGTGGAGAAGGAGATCGAGGTGCTGGAGGGTCTTTTAGCCAATCCCAGCCACCCCTTCGCCGAGCTTGCCGGTGGCGCCAAGGTTAGTGATAAAATAAAGGCGTTGGAAAACACTATGGACAGGGTTGATTGTCTGCTCATCGGCGGCAGCATGGCGGCTACCTTCTTAAAGGCAAAGGGCTATGAGGTCGGCCTATCTCTGGTGGAAGACGACAAGCTGGAGCTGGCCAACAAGCTGATGCAGCGGGCTGCCAGGCGAAAGCTGCCGCTGATTCTGCCCGTTGACGTGGTGGCGGCGGCTGAAGTTAGCGCCGAAGCCGAGTATAATACAATTGCGGTGGAAGAAATACCGCCGCACTGGAGAATCGTGGATATAGGTCCCAAGACTATCGAGATTTTTTCGGCCAGACTGGGCCGCTGCCAGACAATCTTCTGGAACGGGCCTATGGGCGTTTGCGAAATACCCCAATTCGCCAGGGGCACGCAGGCTATGGCTAGACTTTTAGCCGAGCTTGAGGCGACGACCATAATCGGTGGCGGCTCTACCGCCGAGATAGTAACCGCCATGAAGCTGGCTGATAAGATGAGCTTCGTCTCTACGGGAGGCGGGGCTTCCCTCCGCTTTTTGGGCGGTGAGAAGCTGCCCGGTGTCGAGGCACTACTCAACAGGGAGGGCTGACAATGGATAGTTTAGAGCTAATCAGGGGACTGGCCCAACCCTCCCCCTCTAAAATCGTGCTGCTGGTCATTGACGGCCTGGGCGGGCTGCCTCACCCCAAGACAGGTAAGACTGAGCTGGAGACCGCCAGAACCCCCAACCTGGATAAGCTGGCCGCCGATGGTATCTGCGGCCTGATTGACCCCATAAGCCCGGGGATAACTCCGGGCAGCACCCCAGGTCACCTGGCGCTTTTCGGCTACGATCCTCTTGAATATAACATCGGGCGGGGGGTGGTCGAGGCAGTGGGCATCGATTTCGACTTGAAGGCGGGGGATATCGCCGCCCGGGGCAATTTTTGCACTGTGGACGAAAAGGGACTAGTCACCGACCGCCGGGCGGGGCGTATTTCTACCGAAAAGTGCACCGAGCTCTGCCAGATGCTCAGCGGAATGACTATAGACGGCGTTAAGCTCTCCGTCCTGCCGATAAGGGAGCACCGCTTTGTTGTCGTCTTTGGGGGAAAGGGGTTAGCCCCCAATGTCAGCGACTCCGACCCCCAGCAATTGGGGGTGGCACCGAAGGCAGTTAGCGCTATAAATCCAAAGGCGAAGCCGATGGCAACTGTGGCTAATAAGTTTGTGGAACAAGCCAAAGCCATACTAGCTAAGCACCACCCGGCCAACATGGTGCTATTGCGCGGTTTCTCCCAGCGCCCTGAAATCCCCACCATGCCCGAAATCTATAAACTAAAGCCGGCGGCTATTGCCGCCTACCCAATGTATCGCGGGCTGGCCAAGCTGCTCGGCATGAAGGTTTTGAACACCGGCATGACTATCGCTGAAGAGATGACGACCCTGAAAAAAAACTACGCTGATTACGACTTCTTCTTCCTGCACATAAAGAATACTGACTCCGCCGGTGAGGACGGCGATTTTGAGCGTAAGGTCAAAATCATTGAAGAGGTGGATAAAGCTCTGCCGGTACTGCTCGGCCTAAAGCCCGAGGTCATTGTGGTCACTGGCGACCACTCCACACCGGCCATACTCAAGGCCCACAGCTGGCACCCGTTGCCCGTCGTCCTTCACTCAAAGTGGTGCCGCCCTGATAGTGTAGGCGGGTTCTCCGAAACAGCCTGCGTCCTGGGGGGATTGGGGCGTTTCCCCGCCACCCAGATTATGCCCTTAGCCATGGCTCACGCCCTGAAACTGGCTAAATTTGGCGCTTAAGGAGATTAAAATGCGCATACCGATGATTGCCGGCAACTGGAAAATGCACACCACGGTAGCGGAAGCTATCGAGCTGGTCGGCAAGATGCGCTACGAGCTTGACCGCATTGATAATGTGGATAAGGTCATCTGCCCGCCCTTCATTTCCCTGGACGCCCTCAAAACGCGGCTTGAAGGGAGCACGATAAAGCTAGGGGCGCAAGACATCCACTATGAGGAAAAGGGGGCGTTTACCGGTGAAATCTCGCCGCAGATGGTGGCTGACCTCTGCGACTATGTTATTGTCGGCCACTCCGAGCGCCGTCAGCACTTCAAGGAGACCATAGAAATCGTCGATAAGAAGGTCAAGGCGGCAATGAAGGTAGGTTTGAAGCCGATTCTATGCATCGGCGAAACTAAGGAGGAGAACGAGACGGGTAAAACGGAGGAGGTCTTGACCAAACAGCTAAGCTCGCCATCGTCTCGTCTCTACCTAATCGGGGGCATTATTATCGCCTATGAGCCGATATGGGCTATCGGCACCGGCCAGCCGGCCACTGGCGAACAGGCCAATAAGACCATTGGCTTCATCCGCCGCCATATCGCCGAGGAACAGGGCAAGAATATTGCCCAGGACGTGCGTATCCTCTACGGCGGCAGCGTCACCGCCGATAATATCGCCGAGTTCGTCAAACAGCCCGAGATTGACGGCGCTCTGGTCGGCGGCGCCAGCCTCAAAGCCAGCGAGTTCTTGAGCATCGCCAGGCAGACCGCGGAGATTAAGGGGGCAAAATGAACCGTCTGCTCGGTATCGTGGGATCCACTGGAGTCGGCAAGAGCCAGCTGGGTATTCAGCTGGCGCAGGCTCTGGGCGGAGAAATCGTCAACGCCGACAGCCGCCAAGTCTACCGCTATCTGGATATTGGCACAGCCAAGCCCTCTCTCCAGGAACGCGCCATCGTTCCTCACCACGTTATTGATGTCGTCAGCCCCAACGAGAACTTCAGCCTGGCCCAGTACCAGCAGCTGGCCGTCAGGGCTATCGAGGATATCCAGCAGCGCGGTAAGCTGCCCATTGTGGTCGGCGGCAGCGGCCAGTACGTCTGGGCGGTGCTGGAGGGGTGGGGCATACCCCAGGTAGCCCCCAACCCCGAATTCCGCCAGAGCCTTGAGGAGAGGGCCGATATGGGGGAGGGCGACATGCTCCACGAGGAGCTTCGCGATGTCGACCCCGAGGCGGCGCAGAGGATTGACCCCCGCAACGTGCGCCGCACCATAAGGGCGCTGGAGGTATTTAACGAGACCGAGACCCCCTTTTCCCAGCTCCAGCGCCGGGAGGCGCCACCGTCGGAAATCTTTGTCATCGGCCTGACTGCCGATAGGGATGAGCTCTACCGCCGCATTGACCTGAGGGTGGACCGGATGATAGAGCAGGGCTTGGTTGACGAAGTCAAGCGGCTGATGAGCCGCGGCTTCGACTTCAGTATGCCGGCCCTATCGAGCATTGGCTACCGCCAGATCGGCCATTTCCTCAGGGGTGAGCTGACGCTGCCCGGAGCCATCCAGCAAATCAAGTTCGAGACCCACCGCTTCGCCCGCCAGCAGTACACCTGGTTCCGCCTGGAGGACGAGCGAATACATTGGTTCGACATCCAGAGAACGGCTGATTCACAGATTTTGGGCCCCCTTAACCGGTTCTTAAGAGGCGGGCAATGAATTTCACCAAGCTGCAGGGGGCGGGCAACGATTTTGTCTTGGTGGAGGCTGGCGGGAAGCGGCTTAACTGGTCAAAGCTGGCAGTAGCTATGTGCCAACGCCACTTCGGTATCGGCGCCGACGGCTTACTCTTGCTCTCCTCGGATAAAAATGGCCTCAAGATGCGAATGTTTAACCCCGACGGCTCCGAGGCCGAGGCCTGCGGCAACGGCTTGAGGTGCCTGGTCAAGTACGCTTTAGAAAAGGGCGTGGTCAGCGCCAAAGCCGCCGAAATACCGGTTGAGACCATAGCGGGCGTGAGAAAAGCCAGGCTGCACACCGTAGGCAACAAAACCGTTATTCAGACGAGCATGGGCGAGCCGAAGTTCGGCGCCAAAGACATACCAGTGACGCTAGAGGCTACAGCCGAGCCGATATTAGACTACCTGCTTACGATAGAGGGCAGAAAGCTGGCTTTGAGCTTCGTCTCTATGGGCAACCCCCACGCCGTTTACTTCTTAGAGCGGTCTGTGGCTGACTTTCCCCTGGCTCAGATAGGGCCTAAAGTAGAACGACACCCAATGTTCCCCAAGCGGACTAACTTCGAGGTCGCCCGGGTGCTCAAGCGAAACCTGATAGAAGCGCGTGTCTGGGAGAGAGGGGCAGGTGAGACGCTGGCTTGCGGCAGCGGTGCTTGCGCCATCGCCGTCATAGCCAAACTGCACGGTTATACCGATAATAAGGTTGAGATAAAGCTGCCGGGGGGAACCCTGAGCGTTGAGTGGAGTGGAAAGGGGGAGGTTTACTTAAGCGGTCAGGCCGAAATCGTATTTAGCGGAGAGTGGCCAGATGAGAATATCGCGAAGGATTAAAGATTTACCGCCCTACCTTTTTGCCGAAATAACCAGGAAAATCGCCGAGAAAAGGGCCAAGGGCGAAGATATCGTTGACTTCGGCATCGGTGACCCCGATATCCCCACCCCAGCCCCCATAATCGATAAGCTGTGCCAGGCCGCCAAAGACCCAGCCAACCATCGCTACCCCGAAAGCGAGGGCTTGCCCGAGCTACGCCAGGCGATAGCCAACTGGTATAAGAAGCGCTTTAACGTCGAGCTAGACCCCGACAAAGAGGTATTGCCCCTCATCGGCTCCAAGGAGGGCGTCTTCCACATCGCCTTCTGCTTCATTGATTATAGGGATGTCGCCCTTATTCCCGACCCATGCTACCCCGTCTATCCGGTGAGCACCACGCTGGCCGGCGGCTCGCCTTACTATCTACCCCTCACCGAAGAGAACGACTTTTTGCCCAACCTCGATGCCGTGCCCGCCTACATCCTGAAGAAGGCCAAACTGCTTTGGCTCAACTACCCCAACAACCCCACCGGTGCTGTGGCTGACCTCGACTTCTTTAGTAAAGCGGTGGCCTTCGCCAGGCGCAACAAACTGGCTATCTGCCACGACGGGCCCTATTCCGAGGTCGCCTTCGACGACTACAAACCCGACAGCTTCCTGCAGGTCGAGGGGGCTAAAGAGATAGGCATTGAGTTTAATTCCCTGTCCAAGACATATAATATGACGGGCTGGCGGATAGGTATGGCGGTGGGCAATCCTGAAATGATAGACGCCCTGAAAAGGCTCAAATCCAATATAGATTCGGGCATCCCCCAAGCTATCCAGTACGCCGCCATCGAGGCCTTGAGCGGCCCCCAGGATTGCATCCAGGAGCATAACGCTGTCTATCAGAGGCGCCGCGACCTGGTCATTGAGGTCTTAAATAACATGGGCTGGAAGGCCCGGACTCCCAAGGCAGGTCTCTACATATGGGCCAGGGTGCCCAAGGGCTACAGCTCGGTTGATTTCGCCACCAACCTGCTGGAGAGGGTAGGGGTGGTGGTTACCCCGGGCACGGGCTACGGCAAGAACGGCGAGGGCTACATACGGCTCTCACTGACCATCCCCGACGCCGCGCTGGTGAAAGGCCTTTCTAAACTGGCTAACTGGCGCGATAGCCGAAGACGGCTAAAGCCGGGAGTTGACTTTACATAATATTAAGGAGATTGGCTTATTAAAACCCTGAACGTTACCCGACCATCACCAGAGCGGGCCTTACTGGTGGCTGTGGCTGGAAAAGGCGGCGCTGACCGCTGGTCGGCGGAGGACTCGCTGGACGAGATGGCTCAACTGGCGGGCACGGCCGGAGCTAAAGTGGTCGGCAGGCTTATACAGCGGCTGCCTCAACCCGCCAAAACTCATTACCTGGGCAAGGGCAAGCTGGAGGAGCTGATAGCGCTCAAATCCAGCCTGAACTACACCGTAGCCATCTTCGACGACGAGCTGACGCCGCTACAGCAGCGCAACCTGGAGGAAGCGCTCAAGGTGAAGGTCATTGACCGCGTGGCCCTGATTCTGGATATCTTCTCAAGGCGGGCGCACACCCGTGAGGGACAGCTTCAGGTCGAGCTGGCCCAACACCAGTATCTTTTACCGCGCCTGGCCGGGCAGTGGCGCCACCTGGAGAGGCTTGGAGGCGGTATCGGCACCAGAGGCCCCGGTGAGACCCAGCTGGAGACGGACAAGCGCCTCATCCAGCGCAAGATACACCGCCTTAAAGACCAGATTGACGATATCAGGAAGCACCGCCAGCTCTACCGCCAGCAGCGCCGTAAGAGCGGCATCCCCGTGGTCGCCCTGGTCGGCTACACCAATGCCGGCAAGAGCACCTTGCTCAACGCCCT
>DAOUMR010000045.1:0-1577 GCA_034409905.1 Dehalococcoidales bacterium
GCAGCTCGGCTATACTGGCCAGCAATTCGTCTAAGACGTCCTGGTACTCTTCAGCGGTTTCCCGACTCAGGCTGGTCAGAATACGGGACTTGAACTCTTCCCATTTCTCGTGCCCCCGGCTATCGCCCGCGGAGTGGGGGGAAAGCCCGGTCGCCCTGGTTGTCGGGGAGAAAAGGATGCTCGACCGGCCAGGACCAGCGTTTGCCTTGGGCGTATCGTAGTGGGAGCTTACCATGCCCTTCTGCTCGAGCAGCCTCAGCATATCGTAGGCGGTGGAGTTGTTCAGCCCCAGCTTTTGGGCAACGACGCTGTAGTGGACCGGTTCCTGCTTCTCCCGATAAACTTCGAGGAACTTTTTTAAGAAGGCCTTCTGTCTAAGAGTAAGCATTGTAATATCAATCACCCCCGCTCGGAAGTGTTGGGGGAGTTTGCCACGGCCAAGCCGTAAGTGCTATTGTAATAGCGATTTCCTTTTGTGTCAATAACCCAAAGAAAGGAAAAAAGATGATTCGTCAGTGCCAGCCGCAGGATACCGAGCGCATTTATTCCATCATAAACGAAGCCGCTCGGGCCTACGAAGGCGCCATACCCGCCGACTGTTACCCTCAGCCCTACATGCCCATGAGCGAACTTGAAGGGGAGCTAAAGCGAGTGACCTTCTTCGGCTGGGAGATAGACGGGGAGCTGGTGGGGGTGATGGGGCTGGAGCCGATTAAAGACACCACCCTCATCCGCCACGCCTACGTTTTGCCCCAGTGGCAGCGACAGGGGATAAGCACCAGGCTCCTGGAATACGTCAGGAAAATGGTTAAAACCCGCCGCCTTTTGGTGGGCACCTGGGCCGACGCCAGCTGGGCGATAAAATTCTACGAGAAGCACGGATTTGAGCTACAGCCCGACAAGGACGAGCTATTAAAGACTTACTGGGACATTCCCCAGCGCCAGATTGAGACCTCGGTGGTGCTGGGGGTGGAGGTGGGGTAAGTATACAAAAGATCCGCGCCCAAAATGCAGCCTTGAGGGTAAACCCACGTACTCTAAATAGACAAAGTTAACTGCCTACCAAACTCACGCTCCTCAAGAAGAATTCTCCTATTCCTAAAAAAAACACGATTGTGCTCTACTAACATCATTGGAAAATTCGCTCAACGTAAGCCTTTTTGAAGGATAAAAGGAAACATCATATTTCCGAAAATAGTCAAAACGACTTTTTTCAGAGTAGACGCTTTCCAATATATCTTTGAGAAGGGGTAAGATTACTTTGGCAACTTCGTTTTTACCTTTGTTTGAGTGCGTTGGTAAATCTAAGCAGTGTGAAACAGAGCCTACTAATAAATCAACCAATTGAACCAAATGTGAATCATCCTTATGTTTGGGCTCAACCTTGTGGTCTGATTCGATAAAGCAAAATCTCTCCGAGGTAAAACATATACGTCCACCAGATACCTTATAACAAAGATGCCAAGGAAAAAACTCATGCGCTTCAAGCTCGCCTTGTCTATCATGAAATAGCCCAGAAATCACTACCTTTTCATACTCTCCCTGAGGGAAAAAGTAATTCAACGCTCCAGTAAAAG
>DAOUMR010000046.1:0-5661 GCA_034409905.1 Dehalococcoidales bacterium
CAGCAGCCTGTCGTCGAGTGCGGCATCGGGGGCGATGCGCATCCCCCCGCCCATGTAGTTACCGTTAGCCACGCAAACGGTCAGCACGCGCTGGCGCTCCTCTTCATCCCCGATTTTAAGCACAATATTCTTATTTCGGTAGCTGACCAGCGTCCGCAGCATCCCGGTAACATAGGGTATGGTGCCGCCGAAAAACTTGGGCAGGCGCTCGGTCTCCTTGACCACGGCGGCATCGAAGCCCACGCCCGCCGAGTTAACGAAAAAGCGCTCATGTGACTTACCATCGCGCTGGTAGGCCACCACGCCCACGTCGATGGTCAGCCTTTTGGAACTGGTCAGCTGAGAGCAGGCGGTGGTATAGTCCCGCGCCAGACCCGCCGAGCGGGCGAAATCGCTGCCCGTACCTGTGCTCACCACGCCCAGCGCCGTGACAGAAGCATTTTGGGAATGGAGGATACCGTTGGCGACCTCGTTCACCGTCCCGTCCCCACCCACCGCCACCAGGTAGCGGTAGCCGTCGCTGGCGGCCACCCGCGCCAACTCCATGGCGTGCCCCACCCTCTCGGTATAGCTGAAGTCGAAGGTCAGACCGATGCGCTCCAGCAGTCGGCTGATAATGGGCCACTTGCGGCGTGTGGAACGCGCCCCCGCCACCGGGTTGACGATTACCTTGGTCCGCAGTTCCGCCATTTAGTTAAACCATCCCTGGCTTTAAGCCAGCTGCCGCCGGTTGCTGATAAAGAGGCTGGCGACGAAACACACCGACAGGTAGAGCGACATGGAGAGCACGGAAAGGCTGAGGGACGGGCTCTCGAATTCAAAAGGCATATCCCCCATGCCCCCAAATCCCTCCATGAACGCCTCGTAGCCACCGTAAACGGTAGCGATAGTGTCGCCGTTGTCGGAAAGCAGAAACCAGTGCGGCTGCCCCGTCATCATGAGGACGCTGTCGATAATCGAGGAAATGACCATGATGAAAACCAGCGTGATGACGGTGGCGCTCATCGAGCCCTTCATCACCGCGCTGAAGAAGAAGGTAACCGAGAGTACCGCGCCCGCATAGAGGAGGCAGAGCCCGAACGAGGAAAGCGTTTCGATGGGCACGCTGCCGTATATCGCCAGCAGAGAAATGGAAACAATCACATAGCCGAGGATAACGAGCAGGAGCACGGCGGCGTAACAGGCCAGATATTTGCCTATCACCAGCGTCGTCCGCTTCACCGGGTTGGTAAAAAGCATATAGCCGGTTTTGCTTTCGAACTCCCCGGCGATGGCGTCTCCGGAAAAGAAAATGGCTCCAAGCGTGGCCATGCTGGGCCCGATGGAGAGCAGCGCCGCCATCACCATGATATTATTGGGGAAGCCGTCGCCCAGCACCGGCACCAGGATGAGCACGGCCAGCTCGGCGACAAGGGTCAGCGCCAGGATGATATAGAGCCGCTTGCGGCGGATGTGCTTTAAGAACTCGTATCCGATAACTACCCTCAGCTTTTCAAATTCAGTCAAGGGGTGCCTCCGTCAACTGCAGGTAAGCGCGTTCCAGCGACTTGTATTTTTTCTTCAGGGCGGTAATGCTGTCGTAGGCAAGCAGACGCCCGTGGTCGATGATGGCTACCTGGTTACATATCTGGGTGACCTCGGTCAGCTGGTGCGAGGCGAAGAAAATCGTCTTCTCCTTACCCGCCTTCTCGATTATGCCCCGGAACTCCACCACCCCCCTAGGGTCCAGCCCCAGTGCCGGTTCGTCCAGAATGAGCACCGGCGGGTCATGCAGCAGGGTCTGCGCCAGGGCCAGACGCTGCTTCATCCCCCGCGAGAACTTTTCTATCTTCACCCGGCTCCACTCTTCCAGCCTGACCAGCTTGATTACTTCCTTGATACGAGCTTTGAGCTTGTCCCCACCCATCCCCCGCAGCCGGCCCAGATAGCCCAGGGTCTCCTCAGGGGTGAGAAAGGAGTAGAACTCGGGCGTCTCCACGATAGCGCCGATTTTAGCCAGGGCCTTCTCCGGCTTCTCGGCAATATTGGCGCCGTCGATATAGGCCGCGCCCGAGGAGGCGCGAAGCAGCCCGCACAATATCTTGAGGGTGGTGCTCTTACCCGCGCCGTTGGGGCCTAAAAGCCCTACGTTCTCGTTGGCTGGTATCCTCAGCGAAAGGTTATCCAGCGCCAGGAACTTGTTATAGTACTTGGTCAGATTTTCAATGACAATCGGTTCACTCATTAACTAATCCTTTAATTTGCATTGTTACCATTCTACCACACTATCCACTAATCAAGGTAGTCAATCTCGGCGGGCGGTCTTTTCTTTATGTCAACTTCTATGCCGGCGGCCTTAAAGAGCTCAACAAAGGAGTCGTCGTTATATTTGCCGAAGCTCACGTAGCGCTTTATCTTGGCGTTGGTCAGCATCTTGGCGCAGAGCACGCAGGGTGTGTGCGTGCAGTAGATGGTGCTCCCCTCCAGGCTGACGCCGTGCAGGCTGGCCTGCACGATGACATTCTGCTCGGCGTGGATGCCCCGGCACATCTCCTGCCGTGTCCCCGATGGTATCTCCAGCTGGTCCCGCAGGCAGCCCAGCTCCAGGCAGTCTTTTAAGCCAGAGGGGGCTCCGTTATAGCCCGTGGCCAGGATGTGCTTATCCTTTACCGCCACCGCCCCTACGTGGTGACGGCGGCAGGTCGAGCGCTCAGCGACCACCGAGGCTATCTTCAGGAAATACTCATCGATTTCGGGCCTGACCGCTTTCTTCATTTTAGCAGCGATACAATCCTTTCGGCTTCTCTTATCAGGTCTTGGCGCGAAGACTCGTTGACGATGGTAAAGTCGGCCATGGCGATGGGGCCGCCCTTGGCCAGATTCTCTAACTCGGTCTTATCCCGGCTAGCGGCTTGCTCCAACGTCAAGCGTCGGCTCGACCTCTTGGCTAACCGCTCGTATCTCGTCCGGGGCGATGACCACACCGCCACCAGGTAAAGGCTATCTCCATAAAGCCCTTTGAGGTAGGTGTATTCCTCCCAGGAATAAAGCCCGTCAATGACCACATTCGAGTTTTTAAGCGCTCGCTCGATTCTGGGCTGGTTGAGCCGGGCATAGGCTTCGCACCCCCCCTCCCGCAGCGACTCCCTCACCATACGCTCGTTGTCCTCGTTTGGCTCCAGGCCCCTCTTCTTTAGCTCCTCGTCGGTGACATCGCCGAACCTGATTCTTGTATAGCCGTTCCGCTCAAAGACACGGGAGACTTCCGACTTGCCGGCACCGGCCATGCCCACGATGGAGACAATTTTCATCCACCCCATTATAAGAGAACACCCGATAAATGACAATAAGTTTTCAGCCTGGGTAAACCCCATTGTCATTGCTTCCCTCCGTCATTCCTGCGAAGGCGGGAATCCAGCCCTTCTTTTTACATTGTCATTGCGAGCGAAGCGAAGCAATCTCAAGGGAGCCCCCAACCCCACTCTGTTAGCGTTCGTTTTTCAGACCCACCCTGCCCACCCTTAGAGGGGATTCTCCCTCTAGAATTCCTTCTGGGTTACGGCCATTCCACCCCTCCCCTTTCGGGGGAGTTTAAGAGGGGGCTTCGCCCCCTCTTTACCTTAAAAGGGCGGAGGGCGGGAATAGATAAAATCGGGTGGGGGGTGGAGCACACCCCCTAAAGGAGGATATATAAGGGGTACCACCCTTGTAGGGCGGGTATTGGGTGGGAAATAAGACCTTCGCACAACAAGGCGGGGTGGAGAGGGGAAACCAACGCCATTCCCCCCAAAAAGCCCATAGGCAACCCCAAACACCTGTGTTATAATTTAGCCAAAGAGATGCCCAAGCGCCTCAACTTGTCCAAAGAGATAGAAAAACAGCTCCCCCCCGAGCTGGTCAACTTCATGTGGATGGCCGGCGAAATCGCCCACACCCGCGGCGAAAAGCTCTACCTGGTGGGGGGAGTGGTGCGCGACCTGATGCTGGGGCGGGCCAACCTCGACCTCGACCTGGTGGTGGAAGGCAACGCCATCGAGCTTGGGCAGCAGCTCAAAAAGAGCGTTCAGGGCAAACTGACCACCCACTCACGATTTAATACCGCCAAGCTCCAGTGGAACAACTGGAGCGTTGACCTGACCACCGCCCGCACCGAGACATACGAGAAACCGGGGGCGTTGCCCAAGGTAACCCCCGGCTCGATTGATGAAGACCTGGGCCGCCGCGACTTCACCATCAACGCCATGGCACTGGGCCTGAACCCCGGCCTCTACGGCCAGCCCATCGACCCTCACGGCGGGCGTGATGACCTCAAGAACAAGCTAGTCAGGGTCCTCCACGAAAAGAGCTTCATCGACGACGCCACCCGCATCTGGCGCGGGCTGCGCTACGAGCAGCGCTTCGACTTTCATCTGGAGAAAAGGACCTTAAGCCTGCTCAAGCGCGATACCGACATGTTCAAGACCATCAGCGCCGACCGCATCCGCTACGAGGTCGAATGCATCCTCAAGGAACGATACCCGGAGAAGGTCTTCCAGCGCGCCGCCGAGCTGGAAGTCCTACCCCACCTCTACCCCGGCTTAAGGGGCGACGGCTGGCTGGCGGAAAAGTTCGAGCAGGCGCGCAAGCTCAGCGCCCCCGCCCCGCCCGAAGCCGGCCTCTATCTGGCGCTGCTGGCTTACCCACTGACTAAGGAAGAAACCGAGCGCTTCATATCCCGCCTTAAGTTACCCAAGGCGCTGGCGCAGATACTCAACGATACCTCCTCCCTCAAGAGCAAGATGCGCCTGCTGGCCACCCCTGGCCTCTCCCCCAGCGGCATCTTCCGCCTCCTCGAAGCCTACTCCTCCCCGGCTATGGTGGCTAACTCCATCGCCACCGAGTCCCCCGCCGCCAGCCAGAACATCCACCTCTACCTCACCCGCCTCAAGTACATGGAAATCGCGCTCACCGGCGACGACCTGATAAAGATGGGCGTGACCACCGGCCCCGAAATCAGGGAGATTATGGAACGGCTGCAAAAAGCCCGCCTGGACGGGGAGATTGCCTCCAGAGATGACGAGATAGAGCTGGTCCAAAGCTGGTTGACTAAAAAGTAGCCCCCGAATTTGGGGGCGCAAAAAGGAGGTGCTTTAGCAATGAAAAGGATTGCGATAGTCTTGGCTCTGACATTGCTTCTCTTAACTATGGGCGCCTGCGGTGGTCAGAATTCAGAACCCTCACCTAATGAGTCCGAATCGCCCCCGGAAGACTCGGAAATAGAGCCTGAACCTTCCCCAGCAAAGTTTGAACTGCAATCTCTTGACGTTTTTCCGTCAGAGGTAACAACCGGGGAAGTGGTAAATATTGAGGTTGTGGTGGCAAACGTCGGCGGCGCCGAAGGTATTTATACCGCAATGTTGACCGTGGATGGGGTTACTGCAGAGACAAAAGATGTGGCGGTAGCACCGAGCGGCTCAGAGACCATCGCCTTCTCTATTGTGAAGGATGAGGCAGGGACTTATGAAATAGGTATAGAGGCATTGACCTCGACTCTAGTGGTAGAAGAAGCAGTCGCCACCATAGAGATCTCTTCCGACCCAGATCCTATTGTGCCCTGCTTAGCGGAGGGTGGAAAGTTTACGTCTTGGACTCTCGTATTCACCGAAACCAATGGGGTCGGGGTGAAACTGCAGAGTGTAGAGA
>DAOUMR010000047.1:0-1510 GCA_034409905.1 Dehalococcoidales bacterium
AACAGCCTCATCCCGGTGATTACCTTGATGGGCATAGGTCTCGGCCTGGTTTTTGGCGGTTCGGTGCTGGTTGAGACCGTATTCGCTATTCCCGGTATTGGCCGCTTGCTGGTGACCAGCGTCTTTGCCCAGGATTATGTCGTTGTTCAATCAGGTACTCTCGTCATTGCCACAATAATTATCTTGTCCAATTTGCTTGTTGATATCTTCTATGGCTGGCTGGACCCAAGGATACGGTATGGCTAGGATGGTATAGACGATGGTAATTGACCATACCTCTGGTACGGAGTTCTTAGAAGCCCCACCTCGCGTCAGCGCGTGGCGTCGCTTTAGAAGGGTATTCCTTCAACGTAAGCTAGTCATCTTCGGGCTCGTGGTATTATCGCTGCTGGTGTTTACCGCCATCTTTGCCGAATGGCTGGCACCCCACGACCCATATCGGGGAGATCTGGCTGATTCCCTGGCTCAACCGAGCAGGCAGTATCTCCTGGGCACTGACATTCAGGGCAGAGACACATTAAGCCGGCTCATCTTCGGCGCAAGGACGGTGCTGCTGGTAGGCTTTGTAACCGTCGGCATTGCTGCTGTAGTCGGCATTACGCTGGGGTTAGTGGCCGGGCATTTTGGCGGTATCACCAATATGATCATCATGAGGTCCATGGACGCGCTGATGGGCTTTCCGATGCTTTTGCTGGCCCTTCTCATTGCGTCTGTGCTTGGCGGTGGCATCCATAACGTGATCATAGCCCTGAGCGTCGCCACGACACCCGGATACGCCAGGACGATGCACGGGCTGACCCTCAGCATCAAGGAAAATGACTATATTATGGCCCAACGGGCTATGGGCGCCAGTAACCTGCGCACCATGGTGGCCCATATCCTGCCGAATGCCCTGCCACCGATGATCGTGCTGGTAACGTTGCAACTGGGGAGTCTTATTCTAGCCGAGGCTGGCCTCAGTTTCATCGGCATTGGTATTAAGCCGCCGGGCGCGGCCTGGGGCGCCATGGTTTTCGACGGCTACAGGTATCTGCGGACGAATCCACTTCTTTCCTTCGCACCCGGCCTTGCCATCATGCTGGTGGTATTTGCCTTCAACATGGTGGGCGACGGCTTAAGAGATGCCCTCGACCCCAGGCTTAGAGGCTTGCTTTAGATTTAGATAAGGAACATAGGATGTCGGAACTTCTGACGGTCAAAAATCTGAAGACCCAGTTTAACACCGAGGGCGGCGTGGTCAAGGCTGTTGATGGCATTTCCTACCACATAGACGAGCAAGAAATCGTTGGCCTGGTGGGGGAGAGCGGTTGTGGAAAATCGGTCAGCCAACTGTCGGTGATGCAGCTCATATTCCCTCCAGGTAAAATTGTCGGCGGCGAGGTTATCTTCGAGGGTCAGGACCTGCTCAAGTTTCAGGCTCACGGATCAGAAATGCGTTCTGTTCGTGGCGCCAAGATAGCCATGATATTCCAGGAGCCAATGACCTCGCTCAACCCAGTGTTGACCATTA
>DAOUMR010000048.1:0-2285 GCA_034409905.1 Dehalococcoidales bacterium
CCGAAGGCACCGCGCTCAATGAGCAGGGTCTTGAGTCCCGCCCGCGCCGTGTAAAGCCCGGCGGTAAGCCCGGCCGGGCCGCCGCCGATAATAACCACCTCGTATTTCTTAGTTTCTGCCATCGCTTACTTTCTTAAAGAGACCAGCGCCCCGCCCAGACCGAAGAGCACCGCCGCCAGCCAGATGAAAACGCCAACGTAGGGAATCATCCGCAGCAGGCAGAGGATAGCCAGCCCCAGCGCCAGCGCCCCCACCATAACCCCCCGCGAATCCGTCTTGGCAAAGTAGCCGATTATCCAGCGCCCGATAAAGAGCGCCACCGGTATCTGGGCCAGGTAGATAGCTATGCCGTAGAGGACCAGGGCGATTAGCGCCAGGGGTATGCCGACGATGGTGAAGCAGACGATTATAGCCGCTATCGGCGTGCCGAAGAGGAGAATAGCCCCCCACCCCAGGCTAAACCAGGGCTTGGCCTTTATGGTATTGGCCATCAAAGCCATTCTTCTCGGCGCTAACACGACGATAACTATGCCGATTAACAGAATCATGAGGAAGGCGAACACACGAACCAGTATATTAGCGAGAAGACCCCACTTAAAAGGCCATCCCAGCTTGGTCGAATTATGGCTAATCGTACCCGCTATTATGGCGCCGGAACCTATCTCAGCATCATTATTGCTGAAATAGCTCAGGTCGCCGCCGATGACGGCAGAGCTGCCGATGGTCACATTGTTGCCACCAATCATCAGGTCGCCGCCGATAGACCCATTGATGTTAATCGCCATTCCCACCACCCGCACTGTCTGGCCGACCTCGCCGTCAATGTTCAGCGTACTGACGGCGGCAACTACGTCGCCGCTGACCGTACCGTTGATGTTAAGCGTGCCGCCGGCGGCCCAGAGGTCGCCGTTAACGGTGCCGTTGATGGTAATGGTGCTAGCGGCCACATAGAGGTCGTCGTCAATAACCTCGCCGCTTTCGATGGTGACGTCCTCCAGCCCACGTAGCTCAGCGGCTGAAACCGGCACCGCCAGCAACATTGTCGCCAGAACTACCAGAAAAAGAACCGCCAGACCCCGAAAAACGTGCTTGGACATGGCTACCTCCAAGGTCTCATAATCTTTTTTAGATTATAGCATAGAATAGTTTCAGGTGATAAAGCCCCAGCCGCCACCGCAAGTGAACTTGTCTTATAACACGTACAGCGTGTAGAATCTAATATAAAATCTGGGTGAGGAATCTTGAAAAACAGCGATAACCGAAAGATTAACTGGCAATGTATCTTCGACCCCAAAACGGTGGCCGTCATCGGCGCCTCCAACAACCCCGGCTCCTGGGGGCACGGCATCATGAAGCACCTCCTCCACCCCAAGCGCCGCCAAATCTATCCGGTCAACCCCAATGCCGCCGAGGTCATGGGCGTCAAGAGCTATGCCAGCGTTCTCGATATCCCCGGGGCGGTAGAGCTAGCCGTCATCGTCGTCGCCTCCCCGCGGGTGCCTAAAGTAATACGGGAGTGCGTGCAGAAAGGGATAAAGACGGCCGTAGTCGTTTCGGGCGGTTTTGCCGAAAGCGGTGGCGAGGGCATCAAACTGGAAGCCGACCTGGTCAAGGTCGCCCGCCAGGGGGGCATCCGCTTTATCGGGCCCAACACCATGGGCCACGCCGATACTTCGTCCCAACTCTCCACCCTGGCCTGGACCTATGAAACTCCCCCCGGCCCCGTAGCTCTCATCGCTCAGAGCGGCAACTACGGCCACCGCATCCTTCACCGCGGCATGATGTCGGGCATCGGTTTCAGCAAATTCGTCTGCACCGGCAACGAGGCCGACCTGCACCTGGAAGACTACTTCGAATACGTGGCGGAGGACAAGGACACCAGGATAATCGCCGCCTACATCGAGGGCTTAAGAGAAGGCCGGCGCTTCTTCGAGCTGGCCAAAAAGATTACCCCCCACAAACCCGTTATCGTCATCAAGGCGGGGGCGACCAAGGCCTCGGCGGAAGCCGCCCTGTCCCACACCGCCACCCTGGCCGGCTCGGATGAGGTCTATGCGGCCGCTTTCCACCAGGCGGGGGTGCTCAGGGTGGAGGACGACGACGAGCTCTGCGACGTGGTCACCGCCCTGCTCTACCAGCCGCTGCCCCACGGCAAGAAAATAGGCATCCTGACTATCGGCGGTGGCTTGGGGGTAATGTCCGCCGAAGCCTGCGAGAAAGAAGGGCTGGAGATACCCAGGCTGACGCCAGCGACAATAGAAAAGCTGAACGCCCACCTGCCGCCG
>DAOUMR010000049.1:0-9557 GCA_034409905.1 Dehalococcoidales bacterium
GATATCCAGCGGCGCCTCGGCTTCGTTACGGTTCTCGTCAATGGCTTCTACCATCCTGGTGCCGTGGCTGCCGCTGGTGGGCACAATGAAGCTGCCCTCGAAGCTGCCGTCGTGGTCGGTGCTGAGGGTAAGGGGGGTGGTGACAACATCTTCGCCGTCAAGGGTGATAGTCAAGGTTACCCTCCTGCCGAAGCCTGTGCCGCTGACCTGCACCTCTCTACCGGTAACCTGCTCGGTCGGGTTAATGGTTATCATGGGTGTTACCGTGAACTCGGCCTCGGGGGTATTGCCCGACTCGTCAACGGCGGTTATGATATGGCTGCCCGCCGAGCTTTCGGGGATGATAAAGGTGCAGGTGAAGTCCCCATGGTTATCGCTCTGGCTGTCGCCACCGGATATATCGGTGGCGTTCCCATCGTATTTTATGGTGATTGCCTGGTCGGAGCGGAGACCCTGGCCGCTAATCTCGACCTCGGTGCCGACGGCTCCCTCTTCGATGTTCAGGCTAATTTCGCCGTCGAGCACGAGAAAGTCGACATAGGCTACTATTTGGTAGCTGCGATGATAAACGGCGTAGATATAGTAGACGCCGCTGTGCACGTCTTCTACGTCTTCACCGTCAATGAGGGCATCGGGTAAAAAGAAGCCGTAGGTGTGTCCGAATAGGCCGTCGCTATCGGTATAGGCGTTGAACAGGTGCTCGTAGGCGGTGACCTCCGTATCGATTGAATCGCCTATTTGGGCGTATTGGCTGGAGAGATAAATGATGACGACGTCGTTTTCCCTGAAGTTGGCGCCGTCGAGCTCAAGCCAGGTGCCGACCTCACCTTCAAAAGGTAATACGAAAAGATACTCGGCGGCATGGGCAGGGGTGGGGAATAGGGGTATGAGCAGGCTGAGGATAACGCTTAGCGCCAGGGTGCAGCCGATTTTCCTAAGTTTCATTTTTATTTACCGGGTTTTACCAAGGTTTATTTTCAATAATAGGCTCCACCATGCCAGCTGTCAATCGCCTCTTTGGGGGGTGCGGGACAGTGGCTAGAGGTGAACCCTTTTCAGATTATCGACTCGCTTGAATTTTATGGCTTCCTTGAAGATGGTCAGAGCGACCTGTTCCGCCATCTTGCTCAGTCCGGTGACGTCATTCTGGTATTCGGTTCGGGAGGTATGCACCTTGGTGCCCAGATAGACCTCGATGATGACATAGTCGTTCATGGCAGCTTCGATGAGCAGCCAGATATCGACCCCCCAGCCGTCGGGCCAGTCGCGGCTCCGGGAGAGCTTGCGGAAGAGTTCAGCGTGAGCGCAGATTTCGCCGGAGAGGGGCTGGTTGAAGTGGAAAATCTCGGGGAAGAATACCCCGGAAAGCGGTTTAGCCACCAGCTTGGTTACGGCGCCGTCATATTGGGCTCTCTGGTAGTAGCCGCGGGACATATCGCAGGCTTTTTCAATCACCGGCTCGGCCAAAAGGTCGACCCACTCGGGGGTCAGGTTAGCAATATCGGCATCGAGGAACATGATGTAGTCCGCGCCCAGCTTTAACGCCTCCCTGACCCCGTCCTTCATGGCCACGCCTTTAGCCGGGAAGAGGTTACGGCTCTGCCTGACTACGGTGGCGCCGGCTCTCTTCGCCTCAGCCCTGGTCCTGTCCGAGGAGTTGCCGTCAATGACCACTATTTCCGGTTCGTATTTGCTTTTTTGGGCGGTTTCGACGCACTTGGCTACTGTCGAAGCCTCGTTGCGGGCGGGGAAGATAACGCAGAGCTTCACTTCAGCTCCCTGGGGGAGGGGATGGTTTGTTTTATCTTTGACGTAATGGTCACAGGCTGAACCTCCCCTGTTCACTGATTAGCTGGTCGGGGGGTACGCCGAGCGCCCGCGCCAGTTTCCTGACCGTGCTCGGCCTGAGCTTGGTCTGGCCGTGCTCCGCCCGATATATGGTGCTTTCGTCAACGTCGGACTGCCGCGCCAGCTCCTTGCGGGATAGGACCCGGGTCCTCCTGATTTGCTCCAGGTTTCCGTTCATACTCCTGCCGTGCTATATTGGGCTATTATAACATTAATGCATTAAATATGCAATAGCTATGCACTAACTATGCATATAAATACGGAAGACTCGTGTTGACAAAAATCTGTTAATTAAAACGCCTTTGAGTTTACAAAGCCGATTTTTGGGGTTAAAATATACAGGTTCGGGCGGTTAGCTCAGTGGTTAGAGCGCTTGCTTCACACGCAAGAGGTCACAGGTTCAAGTCCTGTACCGCCCACCACTGTGTACAATAGACAGAACTGGCAGTTTCTCTTCAGTCACTCCTCTAGGCAACATTGGCATTGTGTAGGTTAGCAGCGCTTCATCTCCGGTTACTTTCACTTCTTTGACAAAGCTCCTTATGAAGGTTTTTCTCTCGGCAAGGGAGCTTTCGTTCAGTAAATCGCGCAGGTCAGCCACATAACTAGCGACGGTTTCCGCATCTGCCAGTTCCACACGCCTATCAGAAAGCTGCTGTTCCATTTCCCATCTGGTTGCCTGCAATTGATCACGCCGCTGCCTCAATTGCTGGATACGTGGTGCGAGATCAGCGAGTTGTATCTTTCCTGTTTCCAAGGCATCGTATAACCTCTCTAATCGACGATCTACATCAGCAATCTCATTGAGAACAATGTCTAGGCGCTGGTGGTACTCTGCTGACAGACTGTCCATCTCCTCATTTACTAGATGTACCAGTCTGGTTAGATTCTCGGTGGTTAGAACATACTCTTTTATCTTTTCTATAACTAAGCCCTCAAACCGCTGACTGTTAAGATAACGGGCTGGGCATGACCCCGCCCCCTTCTTGAGCAAAGTTCCGCACACATAATAGGTGAACTGTCCGCTCTTAGCATCCTGACCGACTAAAGCCTTTCCGCAATAGCCGCAGCGGGCCAAACCACTCAGGAGGTATCGACTTGCCACACGCCTTGGATGAAGGCAAGTTCGAGTCCGTTCTTTTAGCAGCATCTGTGCTTGGTCAAAAGTATGTCTGTCAACAACGGCTGGCCAGGCATTCTCCACACGGATGACCGGAAGGCCACGCTGGCTGTTACGACCCCAGACCGCAGTGCCCGTATAAACCTCGTTGGTGAGTATCTTTCGGATTGAAGTCTTGATCCAGCCCTTATCCTTAGGTCCGGCAATCCCTTCCCTGTTCAGTTGTTTTGCCACCTCAATCAACCCTTTTCCCATAAGAACCTGGTCGAAGATGCCAGCGACTATTCTGGCTTCGTTGGGCTCAATCTCAAGTTTGGTGCGCTCCTTACTACCGTCTTTGACCCTGATCTTGCGGTATCCAAAAGGAGCCACTGCCGAAAGATAGAAGCCGCGTGAGGCGCTCTCCCTCATTCCTCTAGTAACCTCCTCACCCAGGTTAGCTGAGTAAAACTCGTCCAAGCTTTCAATCATAGCCTCAAGTAGTTTACCGGTAGGGGTATCCTCAGCAGGTTCACTAATCGATATTACCCGGATGCCATTCTTCTTAAGCATCGACTTAAACACAATGGAGTCCTCCCGGCTACGGGCGAAGCGTGAATACTTCCAGACTAGGATGAGATCAAATAGCCTATGCGAACGGCGAGCAGCTGAGATCATCTCTCTGAAAGCTGGACGTGATGCCGTCTTACCACTCTCCGCCTCATCGATGAACTCTCTAACAACCTCGTAGTAATTCCTAGCAGCATACTCCCTCAATGCCTTAAGCTGTGCTGAAATAGAAAGATCGACATCCTGTTTTTCTGAAGATACCCTGGCGTAAAGTGCTACTTTCATTGGCTGGCTCCTTCGGTAGTTGTTAGATCGGGCAATATTTGCACCGTCCCGGTACCACCCTTCTGAGAGTTATGATAGCTAGTTCGTCTCTTAACTTGGCCTTTATCTGTTTTAATTCTTCCGCATTCTTTTTCATATCCAGATATTGTTGCCAATCTCTGACTCTTGATTCAAAATCGACCAGCGCGTCACGTATATAGGTGACATGTTCTTGTTTAACTTTACTCATTAACGCCGGGCCATAGTGAACGTCGACGAGACCTTCCCCGGCGGGTTCGGATTTAAGGTCGTCTTCGACATGGAATCCCTTCCAACCGTAGCTCCAGGCCTTAATCTGGGAAGCGAGAGCTACGGAAATAGCGTCGACTACCACACGCTCGTCGGAGCGTAAAAACACGTCTAGCTTCGGGTCAGGCTCAATCTCCTCCTTCAAACGCCTCTTGACCTCGTCTTCTAATTTAGTATTTTCCTCGAGTAGCTGATTCCACTTTCGCAGATTGTTCCACAAAGGGGAACGGGGTAAGTGTTGTCGCAGCGCCGACAACAGGCGGTCACTTTCTGGTTCTAATGCAACCATATGCTCTCCCTCTATTTGGGCATCCATTTTTTCGGCATACTCACAGAGGTCGGCATAGTGCCTTTCCAGGGCGTTGCGCAGCACGGTTGCCCTGGCTTCGCGTACTTCCCTCTCTTGCCTGGCTAGTTCGATATGCTTCCTGACGGTTCGAACATCGAAGTCATCATTTTCAGCGATTTTGGGTGGTGACTCTCCCCCCTCGTAGCGCCTTAGCCATTCCGAGCGAGTCTCTGGCTTAACCGGGGGTTTTTTTATCCTCTTGGCCATAATGAACCCTCTCTAGCCTTGTCACAGGTTTGTAAGTTAATAATATCATAAAGGATAGGTGCTGTCAAGTGCAAAAAAGACCATTTACAATGTCTAATATATGTCTTATAAATGTTTATAGACCGAGTTTTATTTATTGTTGTACCAATGGACGAGCAGCGAAACGACCTATCGAAACGATCATCCGGTGGCGAGGATGTCCGCCACTGTGCGGGATTGCACATCCTCGCCAGGATAATTGCCAGAAAGCACGCGAAAGAATATTTGGTAACGAAAAGTAGCAATAAGCCATTACAGGGGCAAGATGAAGACGTATCTGGAACTGCACGAGATAGCCATGATGGAACGGTCGGCAACCAACCTTCGCGATAGATTACTAGTGCGCCTGCTCTTTCACCTCGGCTGCCGCATAAGCGAAGCATTAGCCATAAAAGTGGAGGATATAGACTTTGATCATAGTACAGTCACCATCAGACATTTGAAGGCCCGCGTAGAGCTGCATTGCCCGAATTGTAAGGCGAGACTGGGTAAAAGCCATAAGTTTTGCCCGGTCTGTGGCCATAGTATCGATAAAGCAGAGACCGAGGAAAAAGAGCACCGCCGTCTGAGAACCCTGCCTTTAGATAGCGAAACCCTGGCTGCACTCAGGGAATATATCGGTCGAGGTGGTTATGCCTTCAAAAACGGTCAAAGACTTATTTTCGGTATCAATCGTCACCGTGCGTGGCAGATAATTCGTGACTGCGCCGAGAGAGCTGAACTACCTAAACTAGTAAATCCAGAGACAAGCAAGGTACACAACGTCAGCCCGCATAAGCTTAGGGACGCCTTTGCCGTCCATGCAGTGAAGCTGGATGACTCGGGGGACGGGTTAAGGCTGCTCCAGGAGCACCTCGGCCATCAGAGCTTCAACACGACTGCAAAGTACAGGAAGGTGTCGGGCAAAGAGCACCGGGAGTGGTATCAGCGCCTGTGGGAGAAAGATAAGTCATGACGCTGCCAGTGAGACCCCGGCGCGGCGGCTTCCTGAGACCCTTTGGATGCGGCTGGTTTATAAGAGAGTTTCTGCTGGGAAATGGCCCCTATGGCTCTCCGTCGATTGATCCGGAGGCAGGAGCTCCACAAGCAGACATCTGTTATCACTATAAACAGGCGTTGAGGCGGGTTACGGCCGAGGACAGGGCAGTAAGGCAAGAGGAGAAAAGCGCCAGGAGGGCTAAACGCCCTATCAATCCGGAAAACATAGAGGCATTAACCAAAAAATACCTTGAGAGACTGCCTTACAAGTCGAGGGGCTGCCGCTATCATTCATTCGTCAAATATTTCTCCACGATTCAGAAGCTGGGCTGGGTAGAGCCCTCGGGTGTAGTAGAACCCTCTGCCTTCCAAGCTAACTACCCTCAGGGTAAGCCACGCATCTACTTTCGGCTTACCCAAAAAGGTAAATCTGCCTCAGACGAACAGTGGGCTGACCCCCATAAGACGCTCTACGGCTAGAAGGCCATACCCTCAGTAGTCTCCTGTACCCCTATACCACACTCCAGAATCAATAACCAGCCCCTTTGATGCCTTAAGTCATAGTAATTCCCTGCCTCATTCTGAATTGCACAATTGCTCCAGCCTGATAACAAAAAGTGCAGCCCTCACCCTCTTGAGAGAGGCTGTAGCGCCCGTAGAGGCTTTTGCCCCTCGGAAGCCTTACCACGAATTGTTTAATCCGAGACTGTTCTAATCCTGAAGGTGGTTTTATCCATAAATAAAAAATCCCGTAAATGTAGGTCCATTCTTTTAATGAACAATCGTTCCTTTTGTTGGATGATATAGCTGGAATAACAAAATACCTTTTTGTTCAATAATCAAGCTAAAGCAATTGAACCTTAACAACCGAATAAAGCCAAACCTGAACGCTTGCCCCAAATAAGATGCCCTAGCCAGTGATTAGCCGAGCTAGGGCAAGTCTAACAAAGCGGGGTGAACCACAATGCTAGACTGGAGCAAGTATATAGCAGTAGCCGACAGGTTTCAACACAAGGCAAAGGCGCAGGACATAGAGGACTTAAACCATACCATTGTTTTAAGCCTTGCCCAAGCCCAAACAGCTAAAGACAACAACGGCGGCGGTCAGTTATCCGATGTAGCTATGCTGCGGGTAGCCTCTTACGAGTGCCAGAAGTATTGGCGACAGCAAAAGAGGCTGTTGACTATCTTGAGCCTCAATACCGATATATACGATGTTGATGGTAACACTACCGAGCTAATAGACACGGTAGCCGACGACAAGGCGATTAACCTTGACGCTTGGCTGGACGCCAGAACCTTTTTACTCGGTTGCCCGATGAGGCTAATAGTGATAGCGGGTAAACTACATAGGGGCAAGGCTCTATCTCAATATGAGAGGCTTTATCTTTACCGATTTAGGCGAAGAGAGCAAAAAGAGCTGTTTTAGTGATAACGATTTGACCTTCCCGATGCCCTATATATAGTAGGACTACCGATTATGCCAGCGAGTTGCGGGTAATCGGATAGTTACTACTAGGCGAAGCCGATAGCCTTGCCCACTATCGGATAGCCAAAGGGGTGATTAAACTGGAACAACTTAATATCGTGGGCAAGCGTTCAGGCGAAGGCTTTGTCGCTCACAAGGCTGTGCTGGTAAACGCCCTGTCAAGGGCATTAGCCGAAAGGGTAATGCTGATGGACTTGACCATCGGGCGCAAAGGCTTTCTCGGATACCTCAAGGCTCTGGGTGGTAGCAACATCGTTAAGGTGATACCGTCCAACGGTAGTGCTAGCGGGTCGCAGGCTAACGGACACAAGAGGCTCAAGGTAATCTGCGGAGTCAACACCAGCTATCTTGCCGAGAGCGAGTGGATTGGCGATAAGACGCCGATGAGCCTTTGCGATGTCAGGGTAAGCCCCAACAACTCGGTCAAGCCTAACATCGGCAGCCTAGAGCTATCAGAGGCACTATCAAGGGTATTGCCGTTTACCGCCACCGATGACGATAGACCCGTTTTAACCTGCGTCAGCTTGGTGGCTAAAGACGGTAAATTGACTTTGGTTAGCGCCGATGGTTTCAGGCTGGCAATAACAAGCCTTGATTATGATGATGGAGAGGGGCAAGCCCTGATAAACCGTGATGAGCTTCAGGGCATAGCCAATGCCCTGCGGAGAGCCAAGCGGGCGAGGGTCAGCTTTGACGGTGAGGACATCAAGACGCTCACCATAGACACCGAGCTAATCCGCTACAAGTGGGCTAGCCTTGAGGGTAACTTCCCCGACTACGAGAAGCTAATCCCCACCGAGTTTAGCACCTTCGTCCACTTTGACACGGTAGAGGCAATCAAGGCGGTTAGCTCGCTCAAAGCCATATCCGACAGCAAAGCCTACCCGATTGACCTAACCGCTGGCGAAGGCAAGCTAGTGATGGCAAACCCCGACGATAAAGGGCAAGCCGAGCTAGCCGCCGACACTCTCGGCGAGACGGTCAGGATAAGGGTGGACGGTAAATACCTTGCCGACGCTCTTAAGGCTTGCGGGGGTATGGCGGAGCTTAAGCTCACCAACGGCGTATCGCCACTGCTCTTTACCGTTGACGGCTATCAACTGGTGGTGATGCCGATGCTGACGCCAGAGGCGCAAGCAGAGGCAAAGGCTAAAGCCGAACAAGCCAAAGCCGAGGTTGCCACCGAGCCTGCCGAGAGCCAGCCAGAGGCTACCGAGCCAGTAGCCGAGAAGCCGAAAGCCAAGCCTAAACGAGCCAAACAGCCCGTATCAGCCAAATAGAACGCTTACAGCCCAAACAAAAGAGCCACGCAAGAAGGCGGGGGAGACCCCGCTTTTTTGCTTTTTTAGGGGTGTTGCTCCCCAAGCGTGGGAGTAATACCCCCTATTTTTGTGGCTGGAAAGGGGTAAATGTGAATTACCGACGCCCTAACAGGCGAAAGTGCTACTGGCTTTGCCGAGAGTGTCTTAAAGGACACAGCCACCGGTGCTCCACGAAGTGCCCCGATTACCTCTCGGTAGCCAGAGCCGAGAAATGCTTAGAAAGGAGGTTGAGCGATGGAGGAGCTTCACTGCCTAAACTGCAATGAGGAGCTGCCCGAGGACAACTTTATGAAGCGTGATGCCCTGGTGCTAACCGACGAGCGCCAGCAAGTCCCGCTAACTCTGGGGGCGTGGTGCGACGAGAAGTGCCTAGGGGAATGGCTGGTCAAGCAAGCCCTTGACGCCATGATGAAGCGGATGATGTCTCCCTCGGCAAACTAAACAGGGACGGAATTGAACGGGCAACTATGCCCGGAAAGGAGGTGATTTTGTGCCTATAAAGTGGAGCACGGTCAAGGTGAGTAGTAATGCGGATGAGGTCGAGGAGCTTATAAGCACCATCAGGCCGACACTGTGGCTAATCCGTGAGAAAGCCGAGGAGCTGAGGCGGGTGCCCCATCTACCTGGGTATATCGACCAGCCGGCGGCCACTATGGCCTCCAAAATGGATAGCTTCAACACCTATATGAAGGGCTATGTCGAGCGCATCCGCAACCTCATACCGAAAGAGGCGTTAGAGGAAGAGCGCAAGGCTATGGAATATGGCAGCCAGCAGTCGATAATCTAAAACTGCTCTGGTAGTTAATTAGGTATAAGAGGGTCGAGATAATTCTCGACCCTCTTTTTTTACCCTCTATTGCTGCACAATTCCTTTAATTGTGTCCCATTTTCCTTGACGATTTACACTTGTGGAAAAACTAACCTCTTACTATTTATTTAGTATCAAATTATCCCTGGCGGACCTCAAAGTCTTCACTTCTTGCCTAATGGGCAGTTTCTAACTGATATGGTGGTACAAGTATCCCGTCATAAGGCATTGTGAAGAAGTTTTCCCAACCGTTATCAGTTACAACCCCCACATTC
>DAOUMR010000050.1:0-3249 GCA_034409905.1 Dehalococcoidales bacterium
GCATAATCATCGATGTGCTCTGGGTGGGGGGCCTGGTGGCTAACCTGGTCATCCTGAACCTCGCCCTGCGCAAGCCGGGCATGGTGGACGAAAGGGATAAGCTGATTCTGGACAGGGCGCCCCGCATCCAGTGGATAGCGGTGGTCTTTACGCTGGTGGCCTGGGTTATCGCCCTGAATGAGGTCTATCAGTCAACCGGCCTCATACCCGCCGTCTATCTCTACGTGATATTTATGTCCGTACTCATTGTGAGCACGCTGGCACAGTGCCTGGGCATAGTCATCGGCTACTGGAGAGCGAACCGAAATGGCTAGGATAACTAACCAGATAAGGAGGTTGCGCTTCGACCACGGCGAGATGACGCAGGAGGAGCTGGCCCAGCGCGCCGGCTGCACGCGCCAGACCATAATCGCCCTGGAGCAGGGCAAGTACGTGCCCTCCATCGAGCTTGCCTTTAAGATTGCCCGCGCTTTAGGCGTAGCGCTGGAAGAGGTCTTTCAATACGAGGACTAAGGGAGGAAAACAATGAGCCTTAAGACATTCACCAGAATAAGGGTATTCGTTCTCATCATCATGGCCGGGCTTATCAGCTGGGCGATAGTCAGCGGCAACGCCCTGATACCGATACCGGTAGTCATCGCCGCCATAGTGATAGTGCTTCTCTTCAGAAGAAGGGTCAGGGAGGTGGCCGTCGACGAGAGGGTTTACAGCATCGCCGAAAAGGCGTCCTACCTTGCCTTCCGCATCTTCGGCATCGCCGCGGCCGTAATCGGCGTCACCCTGGTTGCCTTCGGCTGGGGAAACTCGTCCGACTTGTATAAGATAGGCTTAACGCTGGCCTACTCCGCCTGCGGGCTGTTGGTGATTTACTATATCGCTTATATTTACTACAATAGGAAATACAGCGGTAAGAAATGAAACAACCCACTATTGTAACCGAGCGTTTGATACTGAGGCCCTATCGAAGGGAAGATGCCGCCGAGCTGCAAAGGCTTATCGGCGAGCGAGACGTCGTCTCGACGCTGACCGACGTGCCTTACCCCTATGAAGACGGCATGGCCGAAGAGTGGATTGGTGGGCGGCAGGAGAGCTTTGAGAAGGGCAAGACGGTCGACTTCGCCATCACCCACCGCCAGGAGGGCTTTCTCATCGGCGGCACCAGCCTCATTAACATCGACCATCAGTCCGAGCGCGCCGAAATCGCCTACTGGCTGGGCAAGCCCTACTGGAGGAAGGGCTACGGCACCGAGGCGGCGCGGGCTATCTTGAAATACGGCTTCGAAGAATTGGGGCTGCACCGAATAAACGGCCGGCACTTCGGGCGTAACCCCGCCTCGGGTCGAGTCCTGCGCAAAATCGGCATGAAACACGAAGGCTGCCAGAGGCAGGCATATAAGAAGTGGGACAAATTCGAGGACTTTGAACTCTACGGGATACTAAGAAGCGAATATGAAAAGGGTCTTAGTTCATAGCTGCTGCGCCCACTGCGCCGCCTACACTATTGAGCACTGGCGTCAGCAGGGCTACGAGGTCAGCGCCCTCTGGTACAACCCCAACATCCACCCCTACACCGAGCACCAGAAACGCCTTGAGGCGATGCAGACGCTGGCTGGGGAGATGAAAGTCCCATTGATAGACAGGGGTGGCTATGATATCATCGAATACTTCCACCAGGTGGTCGGGCACGAAGCCGAGCGCTGCGGATACTGCTTTCGACTGCGCTTGTCGAAGACGGCGGAAACAGCCAAAGAGATGGGCTTCGACGCCTTCACCACCACCCTGCTCATCAGCCCCCACCAGAAGCACGAGCTACTAAAAGAGATAGGCGAGGAGCTGGGCAAGGAAAGGGGGGTGGAGTTTCTCTACGCCGACCTGAGGAAGCGCTACTCGGACAGCCGCCACATCACCAAGCCGATGGAGCTGCACCGCCAGCAGTACTGCGGCTGCGTCTATAGCGAGTGGGAACGCTACGCCGACACCACCATAAAATAAGAGGGTCTCTTTTCAGAGACCCTCTCTAACATAAACGCCTTCGGGCAGACCACGACCCTCATCAGTCCTCGATGGCGTAAGCCACCTGGACGGAAAGGGTAAGCTCCAGCTCTCCGGGGCTGATAGAAGTCGGGGCAGCTTCCTCAACTGGTATCGCCATACCCGCGTCCCGATAGATTACGGGGGCGTATATGGTGCCTTCCGAGATATAGGTCGGTTTGCCCAGCTCGATTCCAGCCAGCTCAGCCAGCTGCTCGGCCTTATCTTTGGCATCAGCCATTGCCTCGGCTCGTGCCTCTTCATAGTATTCCGAAGGGTCATCGACCGAGAAGGCGATGTTGCTAATACGGATGAAGTCTCCGCCGGCGGCAGCCACAGCGTCAATAATGGCGCCGACGCTATCCATATCCCTTATCTTGGCCGTCACCATATTGGTCACCCGGTAGCCGGTGACAACCTCTTCGTCCTTGTCGCTATCCCAGCGGGTAACCTGGTCGATGCTGAAATACTGGGTCTGGATATCATCCTCATCCACACCGTTACCGGTCAGGGCGGTCATGACGTTGTCCATAGCCTCCGCCGCCTGAGATTGAGCCTCGGCGACAGTTTCGGCTTTCGCCTCGACGCCCAAATACAGGGTAGCCAGGTCGGGGATGGCGGTGACTTCACCTTGACCAGTGACCCAGAGCCCTTCCTGCTGAGTGTTTAAGTCCACCGCGCCGATGGTGGTCGGGCCCGCCGTGCAGGCGGAAAAGCCGACCAGTGATAAGACCAGCGCCAGACTTATAACCACCATACCTCCCGCCAATAGCAAATTCCGTTTCATGATTCACCTCCTTTCCAGAGTTGCTTTTATTGCTTCCACTTATATATAACGAAGAAGTCGCCGTTTGGTTAGCGGCGACCCTAGCCAATTTGGGGGAAAATGGGTTATTGCAGGGCTTCGAGGACCGCTTGATAGCCCTCTTCCGATACCTCAATTGCCTCCTGCAGGGCATCCCTCACCGATTCGGGCACATCATCCAGTATTGCCCGCAGCACCGCGGGGTTATTAGCCGCCGCGTCCGCTACCGTCGCCCACAGATCCGCCTCAGCATTAGTCTGGCCATAGCCCCTAGCGCCCCATAAGCCCTCTTCTGGCACCACCTCCACCGGCTCTACCGGCTCTGGGGGTGCCGTCGGCTCTTCTGGAGCGGCCTCTTCACCCGATGACGGTGCCGTCAACATCGCGTCAGCACCACCCTTCTCACCGGTTTC
>DAOUMR010000051.1:0-16838 GCA_034409905.1 Dehalococcoidales bacterium
CCGAGAAATTGCAGAAAAAATTGGATTGGTATTGGGAAAAACCTAATAAATCTAATTGGCAAATTGGAAGGGATTACGAGAGATATATCGGGCATTTATATGAGATAAAAGGCTGGAATGTCTACTATCACGGTAAGAAGGGGTTTGAAGATTTAGGGCGGGACTTGATTTGCAAAAAAGCTAATGCTGTAGAGATAATCCAGTGTAAGCGCTGGGCGCAAGAGAAAATAATCCATGAAAAGCATATCTATTATTTATTTGGCACCACAGTTGAATATTTTATTGAAAACTTTGGGGGCGAGGATTTACAATTAGCCCTATTTCCTAGCCTTGTTCAGAAAAGAAATGTAATCCCTAAATTGGTTACTACGATAGATGTCTCTCCAAAAGCTGAACAAGTAGCGAAAGTGCTTGGGGTAGTAATAGAAAAAGTACCGTCTAAGCCTTATCCTTCGGTAAAATGTAACGTATCGCGTAGAACTGGTGAGAAGATATTTCATCTGCCTTTCGACCAGCAGTATGATACGATATTGATAGAGGAAGAAAGACTAGAACGCTATGTTGAAACTGTTGCGGAGGCGGAGGCTCTCGGATTTCGGCACGCGTATCGGTGGAAGGGCGAGCTAAAGGAGGTTGTTTGATGCTAAAAGGCAAAGTACATAAATACGGCGCTAACGTTGATACCGACGCCATCATACCGGCGCGCTATCTCAACGTCTCCGAGCCCGACGAGCTGGCCCAGCACTGCATGGAGGACATAGACGCCGACTTCCTCAAAAAGGTCGCGCCCGGAGATATCATCATGGCCACCACCAACTTCGGCTGCGGCTCATCGCGCGAGCATGCCCCGCTGGCCATCAAGGCGGCGGGCGTCTCCTGCATAATAGCCCGGAGCTTCGCCCGCATCTTCTTCCGCAATGCCATCAACATCGGCCTGCCCCTGCTGGAGTCCGACGAAGCGGTGGCTAAGACCGATAACGGCGACACGTTAGAGGTGGATTTAGCCAAAGGCAAAATAAAGAACCTGACCAAGGGCGCCGAGTTCAAGGCCAAGCCCTACCCCGACTTCATGGCCGAGCTTATCGCCGACGGCGGGCTTATCGAGCATACCAAGAAGAGAATATCGAGAAGGAGAGCTTAGGTGCAATTTGAAATAGCGGTTCTACCCGGAGACGGCATCGGGCCCGATGTCATCGCTGAAGCAATCAAGGTCTTAGAGGCAATCGGCAAACGGTTTAACCACGGCTTCAACCTCAGGGAAGGGCTGGTGGGCGGCGTCGCCATTGACAAAGAGGGCACGGCGCTGTCCGACGCCACGCTTAAGATGTGCCGCCAGGCGGATGCGGTGCTGCTGGGGGCGGTGGGGGGGCCAAAGTGGGACGACCCGCTGGGCAAGGTCCACCCTGAAGACGGTTTGTTAAAGCTGCGCGGGGAGCTGGGGCTCTTCGCCAACCTGCGCCCGGTCAAGGTCTCGCCGGTGCTGGTGGACTCGACCAACCTCAAGCCGGAGGTCATCCGGGGGGCGGACTTTATCTTTGTCAGGGAATTAACCGGCGGGCTCTATTTCGCTAAGCCCAAGAAACGTTGGCAGACAGCCAAGGGCCGAATGGCCACAGATTCCATGACCTATTCCGAGCAGGAGATTGAGCGCATCGTCCGCGTCGGCTTTGAGCTGGCCCGCCTGCGCCGTAAGAAGCTGACCTCGGTGGATAAAGCCAACGTGCTTGAGTCCTCAAGGCTCTGGCGGCAGGTGGCGATAGAGGTGTCCAAAGATTATCCCGACGTCGAGCTCGACCACATGCTGGTCGATGCCTGCTCCATGCGCTTGATTCAGAACCCGACCTATTTCGACATACTGGTTACGGAAAACATGTTCGGCGACATACTCACCGACGAAGCCTCGATGCTGGCCGGCTCGATGGGCATGCTGCCCTCGGCCAGCCTGGCCGGTGTACCCCGGGAGGGCACCAGGATTTTCGGCATGTACGAGCCCATTCACGGCAGCGCCCCCCGCCGCGCCGGACTGGATATGGCCAACCCCATCGCTATTATCTTGAGCGTGGCCATGATGCTGCGCTACTCCTGCGGGCTGGACAAGGAAGCCAGCGTCATCGAGAAGGCGGTGGACGAGGTCTTAGGTGAAGGCTACCGCACCTATGATATAATGGCGGAAGGCAAGACCAAGGTGGGGACGAGGGAGATGGGGGACTTAATTGCTAAGAAGGTGAAGGGGTAAAAAGTGACTAAGGTTGAACTCTACGACACCACGCTGCGGGACGGCGCCCAGAGCGAGGGCATATCCTTCTCCGTGGTGGATAAACTGAATATCGCCCGCAAGCTCGACGGGCTGGGCATACACTTTATCGAGGGCGGCTGGCCCGGCTCCAACCCCAAGGACGCCGAGTTCTTCGAGAAGGCGCGCGGGCTAAAGCTCAAAAAGGCCAAGATTGCCGTCTTCGGCAGTACACGGCGACAGGGTATCAAAGCGGAAAATGACAAGAACCTGGCCATGCTGGTTAATGCTGGTGTGCAGGTAGCCACCATCGTTGGCAAAAGCTCGGAGCTTCAGGTCGCCCAGGTGCTGGAGACCACCTCCGAGGAAAACCTGAAGATGGTCGCCGACTCGATAAAATACCTCAAGAGCCAGGGGCTTACCGTATTTTTCGACGCCGAACACTTCTTCGACGGCTTTAAGGCCAACTCCGGCTACAGCCTCAAAGTAGTTGAGGTTGCCGCTAAAGCTGGTGCCGATGCCGTGGTGCTCTGCGATACCAACGGCGGCAGCGTGCCCGCCGAGATAACGGAGGCGGTCACCGCTGTTAAGAAGTTGACGAAGGTGCCGCTGGGCATCCACGCCCACAACGACAGCGAGCTGGCGGTAGCCAACACCCTGGCGGCGGTCAGAGCCGGCGTCACCCAGGTACAGGGCACCATCAACGGCTACGGCGAGCGCTGCGGCAACGCCAACCTCTGCTCAATTATACCGGTATTGAAACTCAAGCTGGGCATTGACTGCGTCACTGACGAGCAGCTGGCGCAGCTTACCGAGGTCGCCCACTACGTCAGCGAAGCCGCCAACCTGACCCCCAACCCATTTCTGCCCTACGTCGGCGCCAGCGCCTTCAGCCATAAGGCCGGCTATCACATGGCGGGCATGACCAAGTGGGACCAAGCCTATCAGCACATCGACCCGAAAAAGGTGGGCAACCGCCAGCGGACGGTCGTCTCCGAGCTATCGGGCAAACGCAACATCATCTATAAAGCCAAGGAATTGGGACTTGCTTTGCCCCCGACAGGCAAGGAGGCTAAGAAGCTACTGGAGAAGGTCAAGCTGCTGGAGAGCCGCGGCTTCCAGTACGAGAACGCCGAAGCCTCCTTCGAGCTTTTAATCCAGCGGGCCAAGCCCGACTATCAGCCTCCCTTCGAGCTGGTTGACTTTATGGTAGTGGTGGAAAAGAGACGGCGCCCCCCCAGCCAGGGCAACCCCGAAGAGTTGCTCTCCGAGGCGATGGTCAAGGTCAAGGTGGGCGATAAGATAATGCATACCGTCGCCGAGGGCAACGGCCCCGTCAACGCCCTCGACCAGGCGCTGCGCAAGTCGCTGCTCCAGTTTTACCCCAGCATCGCCAACGTCAGGCTGGTTGACTACAAGGTGCGCATTCTGGAAGAGACTATAGGCACCAGCGCCCAGGTCAGGGTGCTCATCGAGTCCACCGACGGCGAGGAGGTATGGCGGACGGTCGGCGGCTCAACCAATATCATCGAAGCCAGCTGGCTGGCCCTGGCCGACAGCCTGGAATACTGGTTAGTCAAGCATAAGGGGGACTGAAAGTGAGCGAGATTAAAGTGACCTGGAGCCTGGTCTGGGCTATCTGGTGGCGCTTTACCCTCATCAGCCTGGGGGTATGGTTTCTAGTCTGGCTGATTACGATTATAGTCGCCTTTGCCGTCGGCACGTCCTACATGCCTTGGTAGCCGCGAATACCAGCTATTAAAACAAAGGGGGAAATGATGCGGAAAATTCTGGCTATGTCTCTGGTGCTGGTTATGGCCCTCTCCTTCACCGCTTGCGGCGGAGATGGGCTACCCTCGGAGCAAGAGATAGTCGACGGCGCCATTCAAGCGCTGGACGACATACGAACCTATGAATTCGAAATGGATATGACCATGGATATGGCTGGCGAGGCTGAGGGCGAAACGTTTGAAGCAACCATAGAGATGGACTACAGCGGTGCGCTGGACATCGATAATGAAGAGATGAGGGTGGCAGTAACGGCAAGAGCCGTAGTACCCGGGGAAGATGAAACAGAGACGTCACTGGAGGCGTATCTTATTGACGGTACCGGATACTCCATAACAACCGTCCCGGGAACAGAGCCCGTGTGGGAGAAGGAGGAGCTTTCCGGGGCAGATTGGGAAGAAACGTGGGAGGGAGTAATCGAAATGATGAGCCTGGCCGAACCTCAACTGGAACTCCTTGAAGCCGCCGAGGTCGAAGTCATCGGCAGTGAGTTGGTAGAAGGCGTAGACTGCTATGTGCTCAGGCTTACCCCGGATATGGCGCAGCTCTGGGACACAATTATGCAACAGGCCACAATGGGTTTTGGCGGGGGGTTGGGACTACCTGATTTTAGCGAAGAAATCCTCGACGAAGCCTTCTACAGCCTCTCCGTGAAACAGTGGATAGCCAAGGACACCTATTTCCTGATGAAGGTAGCGATAGATGCAACCATAGAGCTGACCGCCGAGGCTATGCAGGTGACCGAGGGAGAAATGAACATAGATACCGTTCTGAATCTGCTGGCCTATAACTATAACCAGCCAGTCTCTATCGAGCTGCCTCCGGAGGCTGAAGAAGCCATCGAGTATTAAGCCGGCTCACCCACCATTACCTGTCCCAGATATCCAGGCTCAGGTATTTCCAGCCCGCATCCGCCAGCACCGCCACGATATTGCCCTCACCTATCTCGGCGGCCGTCTTCAGGGCTTGGTAGGTCGTCGCCCCCGAAGAGAGGCCAGTGAAGATGCCTTCCTCTTTTAACAGTCGGCTGGATGCCTCCGCCGCCTGCCGGCTGGAAACCTGCGTCTTCTCGGTGATAATGGACTGGTCCCAGAAAGGCGGCAATGCCTCCCCCAGGCACTTCAAGCCCTGGATTTCGTCGCCTGGCGGCGGCTCGACGCCGATGACCTTGAGGTTGGGGTTTTTCTCCCTTAGCCGCTGGGCGACGCCGATAATAGTGCCCCCGGTGCCGATGCCGGCCACGAGGGCATCGATTTTGTCATAGGGAAAGTCATCCAGTATCTCAACGGCGGTGGTCTCGTAGTGGGCCAGCGGATTGGCCGGGTTGGAGAACTGGTCAGGCATAAAGTACCGCTTGTCTTTAGCCGCCATCTCGTTCGCCTTGGCGATAGCCGCCCCCATCCCCAGCGCCCCCTTGGTCAGGATAAGCTCGGCGCCGTTAATCTTGAGCAGCTGCCGCCTCTCCATGCTCATACTGTCGGGCATGACGATGGTGACCTTGTAACCCTTATGGCGCCCCAGCCAAGCCAGGGCGATGCCGGTATTGCCGCTGGTGGCTTCGATGATGGTCTTGTCCTTGGTCAGCTTGCCGGCAGCTTCCGCCTTCTCTATCATGTACTTGGCAACCCTGTCCTTGATGCTGGCGCTACCGCCCGGGTTCTGCCCTTCCAGCTTGACCATGACTTTTACCTTTTTGGTGGGGCTCATCTTTTGCAGTTCAATGAGTGGGGTGTGCCCCAGGGCGTCGACGATATTTTTGAAATACATCTCTTTATCCTTTAATCACTCCTATCGGTTTTGTTTTCACCACTTTAAGCGAGATGCCCGCCTGATGGGTTATCTCGACCACCTCGCTTACATCCTTATAAGCCTGCGGCGCTTCCTCGGCCAGCGAAGCCATACTCTCCGCCTTGACCGTGATGCCTTTAGCCGCCAGCGAGCGGGCGACGTCAACCCCTTTGAGGCTGCGCTTGGCGGCCCCCCGCGACATCATCCGCCCCGCCCCGTGGCAGGTGGAGCCGAAGGTCTCGGCCATAGCCGTATCGGTGCCCAAAGCGACGTAGGAACACCGCCCCATATCACCAGGGATGAGCACCGGCTGGCCTATTCCACGATAGGCTTCGGGGACATCGGGGTGTCCGGCGGGGAAAGCCCGGGTCGCCCCCTTGCGGTGGACGCAGAGCCTCTCCGGCTTGCCGTTGATGTCGTAGGTCTCCAGCTTGGCGATGTTGTGGCAGACGTCATAAATCTGCCTCATCCCCAGTTCCGCCTGGCTCTTAGCGAAGACTTTAGCAAATGACTCGCGCGTCCAGTGCAGGATGAACTGGCGGTTGGTCCAGGCGTAGTTAGCCGCGCAAGCCATCGCCGCCAGGTAGTCTTTGCCTTCGGGCGACTCTATGGGCGCGCAGGCAAGCTGGCGGTCGGGCAGGTTGATGCCGTACTTTTTGACCGCCTGCCCCAATAATTCAACGTAGTCGGAGCAAATCTGGTGCCCGAAGCCCCGTGAGCCGGTGTGTATCAGGACGACTATCTGCCCCAGGTCATCAATGCCCATCACCTTGGCGGCATTGTGGTCATAAATCTCGTCCACCTTCGCCACCTCCAGAAAGTGGTTGCCCGAACCCAGCGTCCCCAGCTGGGGCAGACCCCGCTTCTTGGCCTTATCGCTGACCTTGTCGGCGCGGGCACCCTTAAGGCAACCCGACTCCTCGGTGGCGACAATGTCTTCGGGCTGGCCGTAGCCCTTTTCCAAAGCCCAGCGGCTGCCCTCAACCATGACCTCTTCCAGCTCCTTTTTGCTGGCCTTTATCTTGCCCTCCGAGCCTAAGCCCGAGGGGACGTTGTGGAAAAGCTCGATGACCAGTTCTTCAATCTTGGGTCTTACTTCGTCTTCGGTGAGGCTGGTACGCACCAGCCTGACGCCGCAGTTAATATCGAAGCCGACGCCCCCCGGCGATATTACTCCGTCCTTGAGTCGGGTCGCCGCCACCCCGCCGATGGGGAAGCCATAGCCCCAGTGGATATCGGGCATCGCCAGCGAGTAGCGGACGATGCCGGGAAGAAAAGCCACGTTGGCCACCTGCTCGAAGGCGTGCTCCTCCCAGATATGGTCGAGCATGGACTCGCTGGCAAAGATGCGGCCGGGCACCGACATGCCCTCTTTATAGCTGGTCGGTATCTCCCAGCGGTAGTCGTCTATCTTTTTGACTATTTCTCTCCAGGGTGAAGTCATTATCCGCTAAACCTCTAGCATCCTTAAATCATGGAACAGCAGTAACGAACGGCTTTTTATCTCTCTTGCATATGATTTGGCTAACATTGCGGCCTGACATAGCAGCTGTTGGTACACCACCCCCCGGCTCAACCCACTGCCCTATCATATAGAAGTTATCGAGCCCGGGCAGAGTCTTACTCATACGCCCCGTAAAAAACGCTAAATTACCCTTGGTGGTAGGCATCCAGCCTTCGTAGCTGCCCCGCCAGCTACCGGTAAATCGCTCCCAAGTTAAAGGGGTCGCCACATCGCGCATTTCCACCTTGGCGGCCAGCCCCGGGAAACGCTGGTCGAGGGCAGCCACTATCTGGTCGGCAATCTGCTCCTTTTCCGCCTTATAGCGTTCGGGCTCCTGGCTTAGCTTTTTCCAGTAATCGTAGTCGGTATTGAACTGAACCTTCAAAACGGTCTTGCCTTTCGGTGCCAGGGTGGGGTCGAAATTGTATATTTGCACGCCCATCCAGTGGCGCTCCTCGCCGGCAATAGTAATCGGCGTATCAAGGGGAAAACCTATCCCAGCCACTGAAGAGGGGACATCATCGAAAGTACGCCCTACCCCCAGCCCGACATAGACCAGCGGAGGGAAGAGGCTAGGTTTGTCGTAATAACCCCTTATTTTATCATCGATGTATTTCCCGCCGAGCATGCCGAAGATAGTGGCATGGCCATCGGCAGCGGAGATGACAATCTCTCCGCGGTGCTCCGTGCCATCAGCCAGGCGCACACCCACCGCCCTATCATTCTCCACCAATACCTTAGCCACTGGTGACTTGTAGCTAATATCTCCACCAAGGTCGAGGTAACGCCGCTCGATAGCCCGGGAAAACTTCAAGGAGCCGCCTACTGTATAACCCGCTGCCTTCTGGTCCAGCCAAGCAAGCGTCATAAGCATGAAGAATATGGGGAACTTATCCGAGAGGTCACCAGCGAAGCCAACAGAGAAAGCCTCACGCAGAAAGGAGTCCTTGAAGCGTCGGGAAAAATCAAGGGTCGAAATCTTGCTCCACTTTCTCATAAACCGGAGGAAGGGGAACATGCTAAACATCATCTTGAGTCCGTCAATGGGGCTGTACAGCTCGGGCGCTTTATCCACGGGCAGGGAAATATGAGAACACTTGCGCGCCCCCTGGATAAATTCTTCGATAACAGCCTCATCCTCGGGAGCCAGCTCTTTCATGTGTTGCTCCAGGCGGTCAAGGTCAGAATAAACATTGAATACCTTACCGCCTTTCCCCTCGATGCGCAGGAAATAGTCGTGGTTTACGATAGTCTGCCCCGGTAGCGCCCCCAGCTCCTCCCATATAGGGTAGAAATTATTTGCCGGATTGGTCCCCACCAGCCAGTGAATACAGCCGTCGATGGTGTAGCCCTTACGCTTCCAGGCAGTGCAGACTCCGCCCGGCTTGTCGTGCATTTCGAATATCTGGGTACGATAGCCGTTCATCTGGCCGTAGCACCCGGCGGAAAGCCCGGAGATTCCAGCGCCAATAATGATTATTGACTTCTCCATCTCTAACTCCTCTTAAATGTCGAATATCACCCGGACCCGGTAGCCCTTATTCTTTTCGATCTTGAGCATGTGGTAGGTGGCGGCTTTGACCCCCGTCTTTAGCTTATGCCGAGCGCTATCCACCTTTTCCCCATAGCCCCGGGCTTTGAGGTGGCGGTTATTCAGCTCGATAATGTCAAAGCGCTTAAAGAGTATGCTCTCGGCGTCGAAGTAATAGACCAGCTCGTTGAGCCAGTCCACCAGCAGGCTCTCGGCATCACTGGCGCTAAGCTCTATGTCGCGGTGCAGCGCCTCTTCCACATCGCCGAGGCTGGTTATCAGGCTGAACAAGCCCCTGGCCGCGTTAACGAACGCCTGCTTCAAATCGGCGCCGTAGGCGATGATGCCGATATCGGCGGTATGGTCGAAGATTTCAAAGTCCTTGGTCATCGTCATTTGAGGACTAAATTATAGCATAAGAGCCTGGGGCGATAAATATAAACCTTTGAGCCTTTAATGGCTATCTAGTATAATATAGATATAAAGATGAACCTGGAAAACGAAGGCGACCACATTAAGAGCGCCCGCGAGATAGCCATGGAAAAGGTGGCGGCGATGGGCGAGGTAACCGAGGAAGAGCGCCGGCGCTGGAAGTACGTCCCCGAGGGGGAAAAGCTGGCGGCTAGATACATGAAAGAAGCGCTTAATCTGGCCGCCGAGCTGGGCAAATTCGAGGAGAAGGTAGTCGGCTACGTCAAGGAAGGCGCCAGCGACATACTGCTCAGGAACATTGACCTCCCCGTCAACGAGCCCGCCCGCAAGAACAACAAAAAGGCGATGGAGGGCATAAAAACCCTCAAAAAGGACAAGGTGGCTGTGGAAAACGTCTTCAGCAAGATAAGGAACATCTTCAACCACTACACCGAGCAGGGCGAGCCGCAGCGACGGCAGGCCTACCAGCAGCTAAAGGCCGAGTTCGGCGCCAAGGTCCAGGAGGCGCTCAGGCAGCAACTAGGCACGACGGCGAACCTGAAAATAGACGTCGAGAAACAGCCCCAGTTCCAGGAGGAGTGGCGGCGGCTGAAACTGCAGCTCGACTCGCAGTACATCAACCTCCTCGACGAATACAAGCAGGAGCTGGCGGCGATAGCCTAAAGGGATAACGATGAATATCGATGACGAGAGAATCATAGAAGCCGTCAAAAATACCGAAATCCTGAGGCCGCCCAAGCGGAGCCTGGCTACCTTCGGCACGACCAACGTCTATTACTACCTGGTCACCGAGCCGGCCTACTCCGAGCTGGTCGAGAGTGCCGCCGAGACGGTAATCAGGGAAGGACGGGTAATCGCCGAGAGGCCCAAGATTGTAACCCCCTTCTACCTCTCCCACCTGGAGGGCTTCAGTCCGGAGGCGAAGAGGTATTTGGACAACCTCATCAGGGCCTATGGCTCTCACGCCCCGGGGCTTTTCTATACCTATAAGAACGAGCCCAAGGGGCTCAACATCGTCTCCGATAACCTGCTGGCGGTGGTGGCCAAGCTCAACCGCGACATCGATAAGCGCGGCGACCCACTGGCCTCGATTATTAGGGGACAGGACGAGCTCTGGGACGTATCGCTGATGAAGTTCATCTACGAGATGACCCGCAGCTCCCTGCCCGACAACCTGATGCAGATGGAAACGAGGGGGCTACTGGACATGGACGCCAGGGGCGTCCCCGCCGACGCCCGCATCAGGATTGAGGAGCTCTTCAAGATGGTTAGCTCTGGCGACCTAGAGCCCGGTGAGCTAAAAAACGAGCTAGACCGCTGGGGGCTTTTCGAGGAATACGAAGACAGGTTCCTGGCTATCTTTAGGAAGGGACGAAAGTAGGCTATGATGGACTACGAAGGCTCCAGAGTAAGACCCCCCAGCGAGGCCAACAGCCTGCTGCTGCCGGTAACCTTCGGCTGCTCCCACAACACCTGCACCTTCTGCGGCACCTATTCCGACGTCAAGTTCCGCATCAGGCCCCTGGAGGACATCAAGCGGGATATCGATGAAGTAGCTAAAAACTATAGCTGGAGCCTGCGGCGCGTCTTCCTGGAGAACGGCGACGCCCTCATTGCTCCCCAGCACCTACTGGTGGCAGTCCTTAAATACCTCAAGGAGAGGTTCCCCAACCTGGAGAGAATCGGCACCTACGCCAGCCCCCAGTCCGGCCTGATAAAGAGTGTCGACGAGCTTAAGGAGCTTCATAAGCTGGGGCTGAGCATTGCCTACCTGGGCGTTGAGACGGGTGACGAAGAGCTGCTCAAAAAGATTGACAAGGGGGCCACCTACGACCAGATAGTCGAAGCAGGCCGGAAGATAAAGCAGGCGGGCATTACCCTCTCGGTCACGGTGATACTTGGGCTGGGGGGACCCGAAGGCAGCCAAAAACACGCCCTCGGCACGGCCAGAATCCTAACCGATATCGACCCCGATTTCGCCGGCGCCCTGACGCTTATGCTCGTCCCCGGTACCCCCCTCTACAAAGACTGGGAAGAGGGCAGATTCAAGCTCATCACGCCCTTTCAGTCTCTGGCCGAGCTCAAGACGATAATAGAGAACATCGAACTCACCGACTGCTTCTTCACCGCCAACCACGCCTCCAACTATCTGCCCATCAAGGCCAGGTTGCCCAAGCAAAAGGCGGCGGTGCTCAAGCTCATCAACGAGGTGCTGGAGTCCAAGGATATGTCCCGTCTCCGCCCCGAGTTCACGCGGGCGCTTTAAGGAAGGACGGTTGTTTTGAAGATTACGCAAATCGAAGCCAGAGACCTTGCCGAGGCCTGGTTTCTCTGCCTTCGACATACGCTGACCGATGGACATGACTACAAGATTGACCGCGGCAGCTACAAGGGCCAGCGCCGCAAGGAATTGGACTTCGTCGCCGTCCAGATTATGAACCCCGGAACCCGCCCCCTCGTCCCCACCACGCCCCAGGGCGTGCCCCCACCCACCTCAATGGAATATATCGAAGAATATCTCCCCTATCTTATGACCACCCATAGAAGAAAGGGCGAGCAGTACACCTACGGGCAGTACCTTGAAGAGCAGATACCCAAGGTCATCGAGATGTACAAGAACGACGGCTACGACACCAACCAGGCCTTTATGGCCGTGGGCGGCAAGGAGTCCATCACCCTTGACGACCCTCCCTGCCTGAGAGCCATTGATACCAGGATTCGCGACAACAGGCTGAAGTTCGTCGTCTATTTCCGGTCGTGGGACCTCTGGGCAGGCTTCCCCTCGAACCTGGCCGCCATCCAGCTGCTCAAAGAATATATGGCCAGCGAAATCGGCGTTGAGGACGGCGAGATTCTAGCCCTGAGCAAGGGCCTGCACCTCTACGAGTATTCCTGGGAATTGGCCCGGGCTACCGCCCGAATGTAGGAGGTAATAATGAAGGACATTGTAGCCAAAGAAGTTTTTGCCAAGTTCCCCAGCTACATTCGGGGGGTGGTCATCGCCCACGGTGTTGATAATCACGGCGAAAAGCCAAAGCTGATTGATATGCTAAGCGAGGTGGTAGCCAAAGCGACTGAGGACGAGTCACTGCAGGAGATTAAGAGCCACCCCCGTATCGCCAACTGGCGGCAGGCTTATACCGATTTCGGCACCAACCCCAACAAGTTCTACTGCTCCATCGAGTCGCTGGCGCGGCGGGCGCGGCGGGGCGACCAGCTACCCTATATCAATACCCTGGTGGCGCTGTTCAACTATTTCTCCCTAAAGCACATGGTGCCCAGCGGCGGCGACGACCTGCGCTCGGCTGACGGCGACCTTCGCCTGATGCTGGCCAGGGGCGACGAGCCCTTTACCCCGCTGAATTCCGATAGCGTGGAATACCCGCCCGCAGGCGAGGTCATCTATGTCGATAACAGCCGCGTGATGTGTCGGCGCTGGAACTGGCGACAGGGCGACCATACCAAGCTCCTGTCGGAGACGACCGATGTGGCTATAAACGTTGACTGCCTGCCCCCGGTGGCTAAGGGCGAAGCTGGCGCCATCACCGAGGAGCTGGCTAACCTAGTCAAGGAGTTCTGCGGCGGCGAGGTAAAATTTCTTTTGCTCGACGCCGAGAATAACGAGAGGGATATAGGCTAATCGCTGTAGAAGCTTAAGCCGATACTCCTGGGACCTATCTTAAGCGCCGCCACGGGCTGGGTGTCACAGCTGAGCACCTCGGCGCAATCAAACTCCTCTTCGAGCATTTGTATCAGCTTCTCGGCTTCTTCCGCCGTAACGGTGTGCTCCACCAGGAAGTGCATCTTGTCACCGGGCTTCGAACGGCGCCGGACTATGTCTATCAGGTGTTTCAGCGCCTTGGGCCGGGTCCTGACTCTGGTTATCGGCTCCACCACCCCCGTCGAAGGGGGCACTTCGGCAATAGGCTTTATGCTCAGTATCGTGCCCATCAGAGCCGCCCCCCGCCCCAGGCGCCCGCTCTTGGCCAGGTAGGAAAGCGTGTCGAAAAGGATGATGCAGTGCAACCTGTCCCTGACCTCGCTGGCAGCTTTAACGACCTGAGCCAGCTCCTTGCCCTCGGCGGCGGCTCGGGCTGCGGCCAGCACTACCAGGCCGAAACCGCCCACCGTCGTCCTGGAGTCGAAGACCTCTACTTTGACGCCGGGCAGCTCCTTTTCGGCCATCTCCTTAGATTGACTGGCGACGTCGAAGCACGCGCTCAAGCCCGACGATATCGTTATTGAGATAATACCCTCTACCTTATCCTGAGCCAGCTTGCGGTAGAGGTCGAGATAGGCGGCGGGCGGCGGTGCGGAGGAGGAGGGGAACTTATCCGCTTTATAGACCAGCTCGAAAAGCTCTGACGCCTCTTTCAGGTCTATGCCGTCAAGGTAGCTTTTGTCTTCGAAAACGGTTATCAGGGGGACCATGGCGATGCCGTATTTCTGAATCAGGTCCTGGGGGATGGAAGCCGCCGTATCAGCGACTACGCCTACCTTCCTCATGGCTGTCACCTCCAGAGTATTTCGGTGGGATAAGTGTTAAGCCGTATCCGGGGAAGCGGCTTTGGCGGCATCGCTTATGCCCATAAGCGCACTGACCGCCTGGGAAAAGTCCTGCCACTCCACCAGCCTCTTGGCCAGGAACTGCCGCCCCTTGTCGGTTATCTGGTAGTACTTCCGGAAGCGGCGCTCGGTAGTCCGCTGCTGCCAGCTCCTCACCAGCCCCTTGATTTCCAGGCGCTGGAGGGCGGGGTAGATGGTGCCCCCTTTGAGCTTGAGATAGCCGGTGGTCCTTTTCTCCAGCTCCTTGATGATGTGATAGCCGTAGGTCTGCACTTCGTTGATGAGATAGAGGAGTGCGGTCTCGGTGATACCTTTTTTGAGCTGTTCGGCGTGCTGTCTCTTCATGGAACTTCCGTTTGTCGATTACATAGTATTACTACTCATTCTGGCATTGAAAAACGAAATTGTCAATACATCGGCAGGAACAACTCAGTCCTTAATTTTTATATGGAGGTAGAGGTCGCCCGACTTCTTGCCCTTCGTGTTGCCCATACCCCTGAGCCTGATTTTAGTCCCCGACTTAATGCCCGCGGGAATCTTGACCACCAGCTTCTTCTGGCGCCCGTTCCTCTTGTAGGTTATTCGTCCCTCACCGCCCTTTTCCGCCTCAGCCTGAGTAATCTCAAGCTCAAGGTGCTTATCGAGCACGACTGGCGGCTCAAGGTCAACGCCGAAGAGCCGCCTTAAGGCAAAGCGACTCATCTTAGCCGCCGCTTTGTTGAGCTGCCTCTCCAGCCAGCCCGGCTTATAGGTAGAGACGGTGGTATTGTAGGGGTAGGCTTGATAGGCGAAGCCCCTCCCCCCGAAGAACATGTTATTAAGGAAGTCAACGTCGAAGCGGAGCCCGGCCTGGGCAAACATTCGGTTCAGCTCTTCGTACATGGCGCGGTTGGAGAAGGTCTGGCGGAAGATATCCTGTTGGGAATAGGCGCCGGCGAAGCCCCCCTTGCGGGCCAGGTCGTATTGCCGCCTTTTGTTCTCGTCGCCGAGCACGCCGTAAGCCTCGTTCATCTCCTTGAAGCGCTCGGCGGCCTCCTGCTCCCGTCCGGGGTTGGTGTCGGGGTGGTGCTGGAAGGCGAGCTTCCTAAAAGCCTTCTTTATCTCCGCCTGGCTGGCGTTCTCGGGTACGCCCAGAATCTGATAGTAGTCTTTCATCGCTTAAAAACTTAACAACGGGGTATGATTAGGGTTATTATAGCATTGAACGCGGGGACAGCGCAGCCGCAGAACTCAGAGACTGATTGGGGAGTTAAGTTGAAACTGAAACCGTTTATCATCGTCCTGCTGGCCATACTGCTGGTTGGCGGGGGCTGCGGCGCCCCCGACTTCGACGATAACCTCAACGACATCGTCAAGCCCTATCGCTTCAACTACGTCGGCTGGGAGCTGGGGGCTTTCGCCCACGAGACCCGGCAGTGGCTCGGCGGCGAGGATATCGAAAGCCCGACGGACACCGTGCTGGAATACTTCTCCTTAGTCGGGCAGATAAGAGCCCTGAAACGGGAGATTGCCGATGAGACGGGCGACACGGCCGAGCTCGAAGCTGAGCTTAGCCAGCTTGAGGAACAGCGCCTTGCCCTAGTCGGCAGCGTGGAAGAAATCATCGCCGACCAGGTAAGGGATGTCTTAAACGAGCAGGGTATCTATAACCCCTGGGACGAAGGCATCGGGCTAAAGATTACCTTTCCCCCGGTCAACTTCGTCATGGGCAGGCTGCCCTACCTGCTGGTCATTTCCCCCCGCGACCGCATCGAGAGACTGCGGGAGATTGCTCTGCGCGGCGACCTCACCCTGGAGGAAATCGAGGTCATCGAAGCCGAAGCCGACGCCCTCGGTGTCTCCTCGCTGGTGGTGACGCTGGGCGGGGCGGGGGCGCTCTACCCCACCCTAGTCACCGACGAAGCCAGCCTGCGCTCTACTATTGATACCGCCGTCGAGGAATGGCTCCACCAGTATTTGGCGCTCAAGCCCCTGGGATTTCGCTACATGCTTGACCTGCTCGGCATACACCGTGACTACGAAATCGCCACCATGAACGAAACGCTGGCCGGCATCGTCAGCGCCGAAATCGGCGCCCTCGTCCGCCAAAAATACTACCCCGACTATGAAGCCGACATCCCACCCCCCTCCGAAGACGGCTTCGACTTTTACGCCGAGATGCGAGAGATTAGAATTGCCGTTGACGAATACCTGGCCCAGGGGGAAATCGAGCTGGCCGAGGCGTTTATGGAGGAGAAGCGCCAGTACCTGCTCTCGATGGGTTACTATATAAGGAAGCTGAACCAGGCCTACTTCGCCTTCCACGGCGCCTACGCCGACGAGCCGACCTCGGTCGACCCCATCGGCGTTGAGATGAAAGAGCTGAGAGGACAAATAGACTCAATCAAGGAATTCTTAAACACGGTGGCCGACATGACCAGCCGGCAGGACTTAGAGGAGAAGCTCGATAGCCTGGAATAGACAGGCTCTAACCGAAGAACTGGAAGCCGAAGGCAGCGTAACTGGAGGGCAGCCCGTCCACGATAAAGCAGGTGCACAGATTCCAGAGGACGACGCAAAGCAGCAAACCGTTCAGAATCCAGAGCGCCTTCCACTGCCGGAAGTAATAGAGGAGAAAAGCCAGGGCTAAGGCTAAACCGCCCTTGATAAACACATTGCCCCCCACCGCCGCCATTACCGGATTAAACTCCACCGCCCCCGAAGATATCGCCGTCTTGGTTAAAAAAGCATCAACAACATTAAGGGTAACGAACAGGGCTGCTGGCATCCACTTACCTCGGAGTTTTTAAGTCACCTCAACCCCACCACCACAACCACCGGGATTTCAATAAATAATAAATAGGTTGAAAGGTTGGTGTAAAGATTACTTTAAATAACTTTACCTACTCTTCAGGCATAAATCGGATTTTACAAAAAAGGGCACCAACGCTAACCGAAGTTAGAACGTTGATACCCTGTTTAAGCCCCCTCGGCTCTTTAAGCCTTCGGGAGCGTTA
>DAOUMR010000052.1:0-10028 GCA_034409905.1 Dehalococcoidales bacterium
AAGTCTACCGGCCCGGCTGGAGATATATTCCCGCAAATTCCGCAACTACATCCAGACCCGCTGGCCCTTCCTAGCCCGGTTTATCCCTCCCTTCCCCTCCCCACCCAAGTTCATGCAAATCGTCCCCTATAACCCCAGCGCCGTCAAAGGCTCCACCTTCGAGTGCGGTTTGGAGACCATCGGCCGAAGCTGGGTACAGTTCAACTTCCGCTACTACTTCTACGCGCTGGTCTTTATCGCCCTCGACGTGCTGGTAGTCTTCCTCTATCCCTGGGCGGTGCAGCTACGGGGGCTGGGGGTTTCCGGGTTTTTCGCCGTGCTCATTTTCATCGGCATAATCATTATCGGCTATCTCTATGCTTGGAAGAAAAAGGTCCTGGAATGGAAATAGAAGAGGTCTATTCCCGCTCAAGGGTTGACGAGGCTGAGGGCAGGCAGATAAACGAGCTTATCACCCGCTCGCAGAAGCCCATCCCCGACCCCGACGACTGGCTGGACGAAGAATTAAAGCGCAATATCTTGGTCACCTCGGTGGACGCCGTCCTCGACTGGGCGCGGCGCACCTCCCTCTGGCCGGTTTTTTGTTTCCCCGCCTGCTGCGCCTTCGAGTTTATTGCCACGGCCGCTTCCCGTTTCGATATCTCCCGCTTCGGCATGGAGATTGTCCGCGCTTCTCCCCGCCAGGGCGACCTGATGATTACGGCGGGCACTTTGACCTGGAAGATGGCACCCCAGGTAAAGCGCATCTACGACCAGATGGCCGAGCCCAAGTGGGTCATCGCCATGGGGGCCTGCGCCATCAGCGGCGGCATCTTTCGCTCCTCATACAGCGTGGTGCCGGGCTATAACCGCATCATCCCCGTTGACGTCTATCTCCCCGGCTGTCCCCCCCGCCCCGAAGCCCTGCTCTACGCCATAAGGATGATACACAAAAAGATAAGCAAGAAGAGCCTTGTCCAGGAGGGCAAATAGAAGGTGACGACGGCCCTTTCCGGCGCTAAGATAGCCAAGCAGCTGGCCAAGAAGTTCCCCGAGGCCGTTATCGAAGCGGGAGCCGACAGCCTGCTGCTTAAAAGCGAGTCGCTCTTGGCGGTAGCCGAATACCTGAATACCGCCCCCGACCTCGCTTTTGACTACCTTAACTATGTTACCGCCACCGATTACTACGACTACTTCGAGGTGGTCTATCAGCTCACCTCAATGAAGCATAATCACGGGCTGGTGCTTAAAGTCCGCTGTTACGACCGGGAAAACCCCACCCTGCCTTCTGTGGTCGGCATCTGGCGCAGCGCCGACTTTCAGGAGAGAGAGATTTTCGACCTGCTCGGCATCAGCTTCGAGGGCCACCCCAACCTGAGGCGCATCGTCCTCTGGGAGGGCTTCGATGGCCACCCGTTACGTAAGGACTTTCTATAAGTAAATTATCTGGGGGGGGTGCAGGTGGGGACAGAACCCCGCCTATGGGAGGCGAAAGCCCCCGAATAGATGATGGGACGTAGGACAAAGGAGTTAACTAAATAGGGAGTTTAAGAGGGGCTTCGCCCCTCTCTAAAAAGAAAACCCTCCCCCTCCCTTGTAAGGGAGGGGGATTAAAGGGGAGGGTTGTTAGGTAGGTAGGAGACAGGGGTAGAAAGAATTCTATGACGACGACCAGAGAACTATCCATCCAGACCGAACCCTTCGTGGTCAACATCGGCCCCGTCCACCCCAGCACCCACGGGGTCTTCCGCATGCGCACCACCCTCGACGGCGAGGTCATCGTCAATATGGAACCCGTCTTCGGCTACCTCCACCGCGGCATCGAAAAGCTGGCCGAGGAGCGCACCTACGGCGGCTGCATCCCCCTAACCGATAGGCTCGACTACCTGGCTTCGATGAGCAATAATTTTGCTTACTGCCTGGCGGTGGAAAAGCTGGCCGGAATCTCTGTCCCCGAGCGGGCGGAATACATCCGGGTCATCATGGCTGAGCTGCAGCGCATCGCCAGCCACCTCATCGCCATCGGCGCCTTCCTCAACGACTGCGGCGCCTTTATGACCCCCATCGTCTATATGATTCGGGAAAGAGAGAAGATTTTAGACCTCTTCGATATGGTCTGCGGCCAGCGCCTCACCTACAACTACATGAGAGTCGGCGGCGTCAGCCAGGACATCCCCGAGGAGTTTATCCCGGCCTTAAAGAAGTTCCTCAAGGAAATGCCGGGCTGGATTAACGAGTATGACCGCCTGCTCAAGCAGAACGAGATACTGCTGGCGCGCGCCAAGGGCGTCGGCATCCTGCCTAAAGAAATGGCTATAAATATCGCCGCCAGCGGCCCCGTGCTCAGGGCGAGCGGGGTGGAGTGGGATATCCGCCGGGCCGACCCCTATTCCATCTACGACCGCTTCGAGTTCGATATTCCCACTGGCACGGCCGGTGACTGCTACGACCGTTACCGCATCAAGATTGAGGAGATGCGCCAGAGCCTGCGCATTATTGAACAGGCGGTTAAGGGTTTACCCGATGGCGAGGTCAGGAGCGAGGTGCCCCACCTTATCCGCCCCCCCGTCGGCGAAGCCTACGGCCATATTGAAGCCCCCCGCGGCGAGCTCGGTTTTTACCTGGTCTCGGACGGCTCCATCGCCCCCTACCGCTTCCACGTGCGGGCGCCGACCCTCATCAACCTGACGGCCCTCAACGATATGATGAAAGGCTGGAAGGTGGCTGACCTTATCATTATCTTCGGCAGCATTGACATCTGTCTGGCGGAGGTGGACAGGTGATGGCGATGCAGATATTACCCCCCGACTGGCCCGGCAACTACTGGGCGCACTGGGGCATATTTACCGTCATTATCCTGGTCTTCATCCTGCTCATGGTGCTGGCTTTTATCTGGTTCGAGCGGCGGGCGATGGCTATTATGCAGGCTCGGCTTGGCCCCAACCGCGCCGGACCCTTTGGCGTTTTCCAGTCGGCGGCTGATGCCCTCAAGGTAATGATAAAGGAGGACATCGTCCCCTCCAAAGCCGATAAGGTGGTGCACTGGCTGGCGCCGATTATCGCCTTCGTCCCGGCAATGATGGTCTTCGCCGTGGTGCCCTTCCGGGGCGGCGCCCTGCTCGCCGACCTCAACGTCGGCATCCTCTATGTCGTGGCCATAAGCTCGGTGACGGTGTTGGGTGTCTTTATGGCGGGCTGGGCTTCTAACAATAAGTATTCCCTGATCGGCGCTATGCGCCAGATAGCAGCCGTGGTCAGCTACGAGATACCCGTCGTCTTGTCGCTGGTTGGTGTTATTATACTCACCGGTTCGCTCTCCCTGCAGCAGATAGTCCAGGCTCAGAATGTCCCCTTTATCCTGGTGCAGCCGCTGGGCTTTCTGCTCTTCTTTATCGGCGCCCTGGCCGAGATTAACCGCGCCCCCTTTGACCTGATGGAGGCCGACTCCGAGCTCGTGGCTGGCTATTTCATCGAGTATTCCGGGATGAAATTCGGTCTCTTCTTCCTGGCGGAATACGCCGAGGCGCTGGTGGTATCGGCTCTCGTCACCACCCTCTTCCTGGGCGGCTGGAGAGGTCCGCTGCTTCCCGACTGGCTCTGGTTCCTGGTCAAGGTCGGCGCCGTCTTCTTCTTCATCGTCTGGATAAGGACTACCGTTCCCCGCGTCCGCATCGACCAGCTCATGTCGCTGGCCTGGAAGTTCCTCTTCCCCCTGGCCTTGATAAACCTGCTGGTTACCGCCGTCGAGATTTTGGTCTGGCCCGATATTTCCCTCTGGCTTCTGGTACCGGTCAACTTTGCCGTTATGATAGTCCTGGTGCTCCTGTGGTCGAAACTCTTTAAGCTGGGCTGGGGTAGAGTCAATGTTTGAACGCTACGGAATAGGCATCATCAAGGGGCTGTCGGTGACGATAAGGCACCTCTTCCGCATCCCCGTCACCACCCAGTACCCCGAGCAGCGCCTCAACCCATCGCGCCGCACCCGGGGCAACGAGCTTATCTGGGACGAGAAGAGGTGCACGGGCTGCGGCACCTGCGCCAAGACCTGCCCGCAGGGGAGCATTGACATCGCAACCTCGGTCAAGGTCGAGGAGAATAAATATAAGGTCGAGAAGTTCGAGGTTGATATGGGCTACTGCATCTTCTGCGGCCTCTGCGTCGAGGCCTGCCCCTATGACGCCCTCTTTCTGGGCTATGCCTACGAGCGGGCGCGCTATCGGCGCGGCGAGCTGGTTATGGCTAAAGAAGCCCTGCTGGAAACGGATGAGCGTAAGCGCAGCGGCTATTTCCACCCCGAGGTCGCCGCCGAGCTGCCCGCGCAGAGCCTGCTCGTGGACAGGAACAAGGGGGAAAGAACTTAATGGGTCTTGAAGTCGCCTTCTGGATTCTGGCTGTCATCGGCGTCATGGCGGCGCTGGCCGTCGTCCTGCTCGGCGATGTCTTCCGTTCCGCCCTGTCGCTCGTCCTCTGCTTCCTGGCGGTAGCCGGAATCTATCTCACCTTAAGCGCCGACTTCCTGGCGGTGGTGCAGATTCTGGTCTATGTCGGCGCCATCTCGGTCTTAATCATTTTAGCCATTATGCTCACCCGCGACGTGCATAAGGGCTCTCCGGCCAACAGGCTGCGCATCCCCGCCTTCTTTGTCGCCGCCCTTTTCTTGGGCGGAATCATCTACGCCATGGTCAACACTAGCTGGCAAGTTTCGTCCGCCTCCCCCCTGGCGCCGACCACCCCGGCCATCGCTGGCCTGCTCTTCGGCGAAGGCGGCTTTATCCTGCCCGTGGAGATTGCCCCCATCCTCCTGGTGGCGGCAATTATCGGGGCTATCGTCCTGGTGAGGGAGAAATAGGCATGATAGGACTGGAGCACTATCTGATACTGGCGGCGGTGCTCTTCGCCATCGGCTTGTACGGCGCGCTGGCCAAGCGCAACGCCATCATCATCCTGATGTCCATCGAGCTCATGCTCAATGCGGTCAACATCGCCATGGTCGCCTTCTCCCGCTATATCACGCCCCTCCAGCTCACCGGGCAGATTTTCGCTATCTTTGTTATGGTGGTGGCGGCGGCTGAGGTCGCCGTCGGGCTGGCCATAATCATCGCCATCTACCGCCACCGTAAGACTATAGACGCTACTAGGATAGACCTGATGAAATGGTAATTTAAGGGGGTGTTGAAACCCCGTCAGGGGGTAATTAAAAAAGGGAGCACCCTATTTGGAAATTCTAAGCACGAAATCCGAAATCCTAAAATTTTTAGGATTTAGACATTAGGATTTAGAATTTATCTGGGGTGGGGAGAGAAGTTTATAGAGGTTACACCTCTATAGGGTGGGTTGGGTTTGGGAAAAAGACACGGGGTGGGGAGGACTTTAAGGACGCGGCGAATATTGAGAATAATGCCATTCCACTAAAGGAGGCAAAGCGATGAACAAGGGTTCAGCGGGTACACTGGGCGGGATGATCTGGTTCATGGGCTGGATTTTCACCATCGGGTTCGCCAACCTGGTCTGGTGGAAAATCATCCTGGGCGTCGTGGTCTGGCCCTTCTATCTCGGCGACGCCGTACTGAAACTGCTTTAGTAATCGGAAGGATTTAGACCTTTTGGTCTCTTAAAGAGGGGACTGTAATCCCCTCATAGAGGGGTGTGCTAAAGACAGCCCCGAATACGGGAAAGGGAGTCCAAGAGGGACGGCGTCCCTCTTACAAAAAACCTATGTGGGTAGAAGTCAAAAAAGTCAAGAGCCTGGCGATGGCGGAGATGTGGAAGGAGCTCTTTGAGGGTGAGGGTATCCCCACCCGACTCCTCCCCCTCGCCGGAGAGCCTCGCGACCGGGAACTGGGCACCTATTCCGTACTGGTGCCTAAGGATAAGGAGCACGTGATAGAGGAGGTCTTAAGGAAGCTGTAATGCCTTATCAGATGGCTTGGCTCATCTTTCTGTTGCCCCTTTTCTCCTTTATCATAATATCGCTGTTCCTGAGGCCCTTCTTAAACAGCCAGCCCAGAACGGCGGGCTACGTCACCATCGCCGCCCTGCTCGGCTCGCTGGGGCTTTCCCTCTGGGCGCTCTTCGATATAATGTCCACCGGCCAGCCCATCGCCGTCCCCGATATCAACTGGGCGGTTGTCGACGGGCTGACCATTCACCTGGGGCTGATTGTGGACCAGCTGACGGCGGTGATGCTGGTCGTGGTTACCGTGGTCAGCCTTATGGTGCAGATATACTCTCAGGGCTATATGAAGGGCGACGCCGGCTACCAGCGCTACTACGCCTTTATGTCCCTCTTCACCGCCTCTATGCTCGGCCTGGTTTTGGCCGATAACCTGCTCCTGGTCTATGTCTTCTGGGAGATGGTGGGTTTGTGCTCCTACCTGCTCATCGGTTTCTGGTTTCACCGCCCCGCGGCGGCTAACGCCGCCAAGAAGGCGTTTATCGTTACCCGCCTGGGCGACTTCGGTTTCCTGGCGGCAATCTTGCTCATCTTCTTTACCACCGGCACGCTCGATATAAACCAGCTACACGGTTTGGCGGCTACGGGCGCCATAGCCGGCACCACTTTAACCTGGGCGGCCATCGGCATCTTTTCCGGCGCCGTGGGCAAGTCGGCACAGTTCCCGCTACATACCTGGCTCCCCGACGCCATGGAGGGCCCCACCCCCGTCAGCGCCCTCATCCATGCCGCCACCATGGTCGCCGCTGGCGTCTTTTTAGTCGCCCGCACCTTCCCGCTCTTCGCCCACTCGCTTCAGGCACTGAACACGGTGGCGGTCGTCGGTGCCTTTACCGCCATCTTCGCCGCCACCATGGGGCTGGTGATGAACGACATCAAGCGCGTGCTGGCCTACTCCACCATCAGCCAGCTCGGCTATATGATGCTGGGGTTGGGGGCGGCAGGCCTGGTCTTATTCAATGAGGGCGAGGTTACGGTGGTGGCGGCTAAGGCCGCCGTGGCTATCGGTCTGTTCCACCTCTTCAACCACGCCTTCTTCAAGTCCCTGCTCTTTTTGGGCGCGGGCAGCGTAAATCATGGCACCGGCACCTTCGACATGAGAAGGATGGGCGGGCTGCGTAAAGTCATGCCCTGGACCTACGCCACCTTCCTCATCGGCTCGCTAAGTCTGGCCGGCATCTGGCCTGTCGCCGGCTTCTGGAGCAAGGACGAGATTCTGGCCGTGGCGCTGGACGCCAACACCATCCTCTTCGTCCTGGCCCTGATAACGGTCTTCATGACCGCCTTCTATATGTTCCGCGCCGTCTTTATGACCTTCGGCGGCGAATACCGCGGCGGCGAAGGGGGACACAAGCCCCACGAATCGCCGCTGGTGATGATTGCGCCCATGGTGGTGTTGGCCATTCTGGCCGTTTTTTCCGGTTTCTGGAACGTCCACGGCGGCTTTAGCGCCTTTATGGGGCACGGCGAGACCACTGGCTTCGTCGAGGGCTTCTTCGGCATTCTGACCCACTCGCTACCCTGGGTATCGTTGATACTGGCGGGACTGGGCATCTTCTTAGCCTACGCCATCTACAGCGCCAAATGGCTTTCGGCGGAGAGAATCGGCCAGGCTTTCAAACCGCTCTATAACCTGTTCTTGAACAAATACTGGCTCGACGAGCTTTACGAAAAAATCTTTGTGGGCAAGGTGCTGCTTAAGGGCTTCTTTGCCGGGCTGCAGGGCTTTGATGTCCACGGCGTCGACGGCGCCGTCAACGGCGTTGCCGTCAGCGCGGTGGATGCCGGCAAGGCGTTGCGAAAAGCCCACAGCGGCCAGCTGCAGCTATACGGACTGTTTATCGGAATCGGCGTTATTATCATCGTCGCCTGCTTATTTATCTTTGGATGAAGGAGAATATTAAAGGGGCGAAAGTCCCGACTTATGGGGTTTGGGGATGGGAGAGTCGTCTCTCGGATAACGGAGGCGGGTCTCCAAATAGGGAAGACGAAAGCCCTGTAAACAAAATAGGGAGTTCAAGAGGGACGAAGTCCCTCTTGAGAAAAAATCCTCCCCCTCTCCTTGATAGGAGAGGGGGACACAGGGGGAGAGGTAGACAAAGAATGACCTTGATAAAAAAGGAGCTTAATCTAGGTGGACTTTAACTACCTGACAACCATCATCTTCCTGCCCGCGCTGGGGGCGCTGCTCATCGCATTTGTCCCCAGGCTGTCGGCGCGCGGCGTAAGGTGGCTGGCGGCGGTCTTCACCTTCATCCCGCTGGCGCTGTCCATCTATCTTTTCGCCATCTTCGACCGCTCGGCGGGTATGGCCGGGGTGATGCAGTTCGAGGAGAGCCTCTCCTGGATTCCGGCCATCGGCGCTAACTACCACCTGGGCGTGGACGGCCTGAGCCTGCCCCTGATGCTTCTGATGGCCTTCTTAGGCTTCCTGGTGGTCTTAATCTCCTGGAAGATTGACCTCCGGACCAGAGAGTACTTCGCCTGGCTTTTGCTCCTGGAAACGAGTATTTTAGGAGTCTTCTGCTCCCTCGACCTGCTTTTGTTCTTCCTCTTCTGGGAGATAGAGGTCATCCCCATGTACTTCCTAATCTCCATCTGGGGCACGGGGCGAAAGGAATACTCGGCCATCAAGTACGTGATATACACCCTGTTCGGCTCTGCCTTCATGCTGGCCGGGATACTCAGTTTGTATTTCGCCACCGGCTCTTTGAACATGGTCGAGATTGCTCAGGGTGGGTTGGGCATGATTCAGACGGCGATGCCGGCGACGGCTATCTTCTTCCTGCTCCTGGTCGGCTTTGCCGTGAAGCTGCCCGTATTTCCCCTGCATAGCTGGCTGCCCGACGCCCATACCGACGCCCCGACGGCGGTAAGCGTGGTGCTGGCGGGGGCGTTGCTGAAGATGGGCGGCTACGGCATGATTCGGCTCTGCGTCAGCATCTTTCCCGGTGTGGCTAAGGAGCACGCCCTCGGTCTGATAATACTGGCTGTCATCAGCGTCCTCTACGGGGCGGCGGTCACTCTGCGTCAAACTGACTTAAAGAGGCTCATCGCGTACAGCAGCATCAGCCACATGGGCTATGTATTGCTTGGTGTTTTCGCCCTGGGGCAGTTGAGTATGACCGGTGCCGCTTTGCAGATGTTCAGCCACGGCGTCATCACGGGCCTGCTCTTTGCCATGGCGGGACTGGTGATGCACAACGCCGGCGAAAGAGATTTAAGAAAGATGGGCGGGCTAGCCCGGCAGATGCCGATTATCGTCGTCGTCTTCTCCATAGCCGGGGTGGCTTCGCTGGGGCTGCCCACCACCAGCGGCTTTATCGCCGAGTTTCTGGTCTTTGTCGGCAGCTTCTCCAGCGGCGCGGTGGCGGGTATTCAGGTGTATACCATCCTGAGCATAGTCGGCATCGTCATTACCGCGGGCTATATCCTCTGGATGCTGCAGCGGGTCTTCTACGGCGAGCCGCTAAAGAAGTTCGATAAAGCCAAGGACGCCAGCGTCCTGGATAGGGTCTATATGTTCGCCTTCGTGGCGGTTATTATGCTGGTCGGCATCTATCCGGCCATCCTGACCGATATTATCAAGATGGGCGTGGCGCCCGTAGTGGGGTTATTAGGTGGTTAAAGGAGTGGAGTAGCTTAAGCGATGTTCACCGAAACCGTTTTTACGCCGCTTTTCGTGCCGGAGTTGACCCTGCTGGTCACTGCCGTCGTGGTCATCCTGCTCGACCTTGTCCTCAAGAACAAGTGGTGGCTGGCGGCGCTCAGCATCGCTGGCATCGTCGTCTCGGCGGGCTTCGCCATCGCTATGTGGGGCGGTGACTCGGAGTCCATCTTCTTCGGCATGATGGCGGTGGATAACTTCGCTATCTTCTTCAAGCTGCTCTTCCTGGTCATCGCCGCCCTGGTCATACTGGCCTCGACGGACTACGTCTCCAAGCTTAAGCGTTTCCAGGGGGAGTACTACGCGCTGGTGCTCATCTCGGCGCTGGGCATGATGCTCATGGCGGCTACCACCGAGCTCATATCAATCTATATCTCTTTAGAGCTTACCAGCATATCGCTCTATATCTTGGTCGGCTTCCTCAAAGAC
>DAOUMR010000053.1:0-7018 GCA_034409905.1 Dehalococcoidales bacterium
AACTGCCTCGGACGCTCTTCCCTTGCTCATATGCTCCAAGAGATTTCCGAGAAGGACTAGCGTGATGATCACGGCGGCAGTATCGAAGTATGCCCCACTCGCAGGGAAGACTGACGGGAGGATCGTGACGACAGCACTGTAAGCCCAAGCGGCGCTGGTGCCAATAGCAATCAACAGGTCCATGTTTCCCATGCGGTTTCGCAGAGCGTCATAGGCCCCCCTGTAGAATCGCCAGCCCACGATGAACTGGATCGGTGTCTCCAAGACGAATAGCAGATAATTGTTGATGTCAGGCGGAAGAAGCATAACGTACGTGAGAAAGACTGTAGGTATCGTGAGCACTGCGCCCACAACTACCAAGAGTTTGAGGCGCCTAAATTCGATTTCAGGTTTCTCGAACGCTTGCCGTATAAGCCGTAGCAGTAGTCCTTTATCTGGTCGGAAATCATCTTGTAGCGCCCGAAGAGGACATTCTGTACCGCCTGGATGCCCACGATCTGGCTGGTGGGCGTCACCAAAGGCGGGTAGCCCAATTCTTTTCGCACTCTGGGCAGCTCGGCATAGACCTCCTCGATTTTATCCAGCGCCCCGGCTTCTCTGAGCTGCGCCACCAGGTTGGTTATCATCCCCCCCGGCACCTGGTGCATGAGCACGGCGGTGTCGATGATGGACATCTTGGTCGTGTCTAAAAAGTCGCGGTATTTAGGGGCGATGGACTCGAAATACTGCCCCAGTTTAAGTAAATGGGCCAGGTCGAGCCCGGTATCTCTGTCCGTCCCCTGGAGGGCGACCACGATGGGCTCGACGGCGGGGTGTGAGGAGCGCAGGGCGAAGGGGGCTAAAGCGGTGTCGATAATGTCGACCCCGGCCTCGATGGACTTGAGGCAGCTCATGGAGGCCATGCCGCTGGTGTAGTGGGTGTGCAGGTGCACCGGTATCTTTATCGCTTTTTTAAGCGCCGTAATCAATTTAAAGGCGTCGTCGGGCGAGATGAGCCCGGCCATGTCCTTGATGCAGAGGCTGTCGGCGCCCATCTTCTCCAGGATTTGCGCCTTGTTGACATAATAATCAATGTTATAGACCGGCCCCCCCAGCTTGGGCTCGGTCAGTGAATACGATAGCGAAAGTTGGGCGTGCTTGCCGCACTCCTTGATTGCCTTGAGGCTGGCCTCGAAGTTGCGCTCGTCGTTGAGGGCGTCGAAGACCCGGAAAATATCTATCCCCACCTCGGCGGCGTGGTGGACGAAGGCGTTGACCACGTCGTCGGCGTAGTTGCGGTAGCCCACCAGGTTCTGCCCCCGCAGCAGCATCTGCAGGGGAGTATCGGGCATGAGTTTCTTCAGTATGCGGGGTCTTTCCCAGGGGTCCTCGTTAAGGAAGCGGGTGGGCACGTCAAAGGTAGCCCCGCCCCACACCTCCATGGAATAGTACCCCGTTTTGTTCATCTCGGCGGCGATTTCGGCCATATCCTGGGTGACCATCCTCGTCGCCAGCGAGGACTGGTGTCCGTCGCGCAGGGTAACGTCGGTTATCTTTAACGGGTTCTTGGCGGTAGTCTTCTTCTTTGCTGTCGGCATCGTTTACTCCTCTCTCCGGGCGTTTGGTTTTTCGTGTCCCCGGGGTGGGGGGTAGGTGATGGCTTCTCCTAGAGCGGGATGTTCCCGTGTTTCTTCTTGGGGCGGGCGGTTTCCCCTGAGTTCCTCAGCGACTCCAGCGCCCTGATTAGCTTGGGTCGGGTCACCTTGGGGTCAATGACATTATCAATGTAGCCCCGGGCGGCGGCCTGGTAGGGGTTGGCGAAGCTCGCCTTGTAGTGCGCGACTAACTCCTGCCGGGTCTTATCGCCGTCCTTGGCCTTGGCGATTTCCTCACGGTAGATGATGTTGACCGCCCCCTCCGGCCCCATCACGGCGATTTCTGCCGTCGGCCAGGCGTAGTTGATGTCGCCGCGCAGGTGCTTAGAGCTCATCACGATGTAAGCCCCCCCGTAGGCCTTGCGCGTAATCACCGTCAGCTTGGGCACGGTGGCTTCGGCGTAGGCAAAGATAAACTTGGCGCCGTGGCGGATAATGCCCCCCTGTTCCTCCTTGGGCCCGGGCATAAAGCCGGGCACATCGACGAAGCTGACCAGGGGTATGCCGAAGGCGTCGCAGAAGCGCACGAACCGTGCCCCCTTGACCGAGGCGTTGATGTCGATAATTCCCGCCATGTGGGCCGGCTGCTGGGCGACGATGCCCACCGCCTGGCCGTTAAGTCGGGCAAAGCCCGTAATCAGATTAGGGGCAAAGCTCTGGTGCACCTCCATAAAGTCGCCGTTGTCGGCGATACTCAGGATTATCTGCTTCATGTCGTAGACCTTGTTGGGTGCGTCGGGGATAACCGCGCGCAGCTTCTCGTCCGTCCGCTCCGGGTCGTCAGTCGGCTTTAGCTTGGGCGGTTCTTCCTTGTAGCTCTGGGGCAGGAAGCTCAGTAAACGCCGCACGCTCTTTAAACAGTCGGGCTCGTTGTCCGAAATAAAGTGGGCTACCCCGCTCTTCTCGGCGTGGGTCTTGGCTCCCCCCAGCTCTTCGTGGGTAATATCTATACTTATAACCGCCTTGACCACGTCGGGGCCGGTGATGTACATCTGACTGGTGCCCTTGACCATGAAGACGAAATCGGTGATGGCCGGTGAATAGACGGCTCCCCCCGCCGAGGGCCCCATCACCACCGAAAGCTGCGGGACGACGCCCGAATACAGGCTATTGCGCAGCAGTATCTCGCCGACGCCGTAGAGGCTCATCACCCCTTCCTGGATGCGGGCTCCCCCGGAGTCCCAGATGGCGATTATGGGCGCGCCGTTCTTGACGGCTAGGTCCATCACCTTGCAGACCTTCTGTGCCGATACCTCGGAGATTGTCCCCCCGAGCACGGTGAAGTCCTGCGCGTAGACAAAGACCGTCCGGCCGTCGATTTTGCCGAAACCGGTAACGACGGCGTCGCCCGGGTACTTTTTATCGGCCAGGCCGAATTCGGTGGTGCGGTGGCTAACGAACGGGTCCAGCTCTTCGAAGCTGCCCTTGTCGAGGAGGAGGTCAAGCCTCTCCCTGGCGGTCAGCTTGCCCTTGTCGTGCTGCTGTTGGATGCGCTTTTCCCCGCCCCCCGCCCGGGATTTTTGCTCCAGTTCCGACAGTTTGGCCAGCTTATCCTTCATCTTAAATCAGGGCTCCGAACGGTTGAGAAATTTAGGGTGTAATCGTCAATAATCATATCACAAGGCAAATCAGATAGGCAAGCCCATCTGGTAAACGTTTACCGCCCCTCAACCCCACCCCAACTTATCTTTCCCACCCAGAACCTATCTTAACCACTCCAAAGCCACCCAAGAGAGAGTAAACTCTCTTTACCTCTCTTATCCCCACCCCCGGGTCTTTCTTCCCACCCTAACTTATTTTCCCTACCCAAAACCCACCCAAGAGGTTATAACCTTTCTTTAACTGTATTATCTACTCTTAACGTTCCCCCCACCCCGTTTTATATCTTTTCCCACCCACCGCCCTTTTAAGGTAAAGAGGGGTGAAACCCCTCTTAAACACCCCAGGGGGGACGTCAGCCCACATATATTTTGGGGGGTTCTTAAGGGGGGCGAAGCCCCCCTTTGAAAGACGTTTTTGGGTGGGCTGGTGTGGGAAAGACAACCTGGGTGGGGTGGTGCATAACCCCTACAGGGGGATATATAAGGGTACCAACCTTATAGGGTGGGCTGGGTGGGAAATACATACGCACGCTAACAAAGGTGGGGAGGGGGGCAAGAAGCCTTAAAAGCAACGCTAAAAATCCCCCTCTCTCTAGTCACTCCGCCCAAAGAGTGCTAAAATAGAAGCAGGGTTTTTTGTTATGGAAAGCCAGTCGGTCTTAGCCACCACCTGCGGCGAGCTGGAGTTGCGCTGGGGCGAGCGCACCTACGTCATGGGCATCTTAAACGTCACCCCCGATTCCTTCTCTGGTGACGGCCTGGCCGACGATGTCAAAGCGGCTGTGGCGCGGGCAAAGCAGATGGCTAAAGAAGGCGCCGACATCATCGATATCGGCGGCGAGTCCACCCGACCCAACGCCCAGCCCGTATCGGCTGACGAAGAGCTGCGCCGCGTCATTCCCGTCATCGAGAGGCTGGCCAGCGAGCTTCCCGTGCCCATGAGTATCGACACCACCAAGTCGGAAGTAGCGCAAAGAGCGCTGGAGGCGGGGGCGAGGATGCTCAACGACCAGTGGGGCTTAAAGCACGACCCGCGCCTGGCCGAGCTTGCCGCCGAATGGAAGGTCCCCATTGTCCTGATGAGCAACCAGCGCGACAAGGGCGACTACGATACCGTCTTAAAGCGCGACACCGCCGACTATAAAGACCCCATCGCTGAGATAATAGGCTCCCTCAAGGGGAGCTTGGAGATAGCCGCTCGATGCGGCGTGCCTGCCGAAAACATCATCATCGACCCCGGCATCGGCTTCGGCAAGAGCTGGCAGCACGACCTGGAAATAATCAGCCGCCTGGAGGAGGTCGCTGAGCTGGGCAAGCCCATCCTGATCGGGCCCTCGGGCAAGTCCTTTATCGGCAAGGTGCTCGACCTGCCTGTAGCGGAACGGTTGCCGGGCACTGCCGCCGCCGTGGCCATCGGCATCGCCCACGGTGCCGACATGGTGCGCGTCCACGATGTTAAGACCATAGTCCGGGTCTGCCGTATGAGCGATGCTATCATCCGAAGGAGGCAAATTGGCAAGTGAAGCGGTAACTGCCTATCTCGGTCTGGGCTCCAATCTGGGAGACCGCCAGGCCAATCTCGACCAGGCCCTGGAGTTTCTGGGGCAGAGGCTGCGCATAAAAAAGATTTCCTCGATATATGACTCCGAGCCGGTGGGCAATATCGAGCAGCCCCGTTTCTTGAACCTGGTCGTCGAGGTCGTCACCAATCTCTCCCCGAAGGGGCTGCTGGCGCTGGGCAAGGGCATCGAGAACAAGCTGGGGCGGTGGGGAGGTCACTCCGGTGCCCCCCGCACCATAGACATCGATATCCTGCTCTACGGCGACGAGGTCATGGATACCCCCGAGCTTACCATCCCCCACCCCCGCATGACCAAGCGCGCCTTCGTTCTCGTCCCCCTGGTGGAGATTGCCCCCAACGTGAAGCACCCCATGACCGGCCAGACCGCCAAGGAAATGCTCAAGGCGGCCAAGGAGGTCCAGGGCGTATTTAAGTGGGAGGGAATTTAGGGTGTACCGAATATCGGTGGAACAGCACTTCGACGCCGCCCACGCTCTGCGCGGCTATAAGGGCAAGTGTGAGGCGCTGCACGGCCACCGCTTTCGGGTGGTGGCTAAAATAGAGGCTTCGGGCCTCGACGACATCGGCCTGGCTTACGACTTCGCCGAGCTTAAAAGCCATCTGGCCGGGGTCATAGCCCGCTTCGACCATGTCAACCTCAACGATGTCCCCCCCTTCGACAGAATAAACCCTTCTTCCGAGAATATTGCCGCCGATATCTATAATGAGTTGACATCCAGGCTATCCGGGGATAAAATCAGCCTCACCGCTGTAGAAGTCTGGGAGTCCCCCCAGACCGGGGTGAGCTATAGCCCCGACTAAGCCTTAAAGGAGGCATGATTATGGCTAAACTAACTGCGGAAGCTAAGAAAATAATCGCCGAGGCCGGCCCCGCCCTCATCGCCACCTCCAGCCGCAACGGCAAGTCCCATGTCCAGATTAAAGGCTCATTCCGCATCGTCGATGACGGGACTCTCGTCTTCGTCGATATCGATTCCCCGCGCACGATGGCTAATCTCAGGGATAACCCCCAGCTTTCGACGATGGTCTTCGACCCCGAGGCCGGCAAGAGCTGTCGTATCTGGGGCAAGGCGGAGGTTATCACCAAGGGCGAGCTTTTCGATTCCATCAAGGAGGAGCTTGCCGACAAGATGAAGCTGCGGCACCTTATTTTGATGAAGATAGGGGAGGTGGAGGTTTTTTAGGGATTGGGGGTGGGTTCGAACAGCTGTACCATATATGGCTACAGAGGTCTGGTAGCCCGCATCGGAGCGTTCCGCTTAGTAAATCCAACAACCTTCACATTTAGAATCAAAGAAGTAGAGTTCGCATTCCCTCAAGTGATGCGTCCTAGCAATTCTATCTTCAATTCTGTCACAATAAGCTTCCCAAGCTGGGTTTTCTTTATGTACAGATATGGCAATACCGGTAATACCTTCATGGTCAATAGCATTGAAAATGTGTTCATCATGCTCACCTGCAGACCAGCCATAGATTACCAACGAGCCGTCGATTTTTGCGAGAGTGGAATCGTATACCGAGTTTAGATAATTACTGCGTGTTATGGCACGGAACTTCTCAGTTGTAGTACCTTCGCTAACAAATAATGGTATGTAGTCCTTCTCTTCCCATTTGGATAGAATTGTCTCGAGTAGACAATCCTCGATAGAACGACTCAGTTTAATTTCGTCACCATAGATATCCGTTGCAAGGAATAGACTACCATGAGGGTAAAAGACAATAGTCGACCCTGTTGCTGGTGGGAGTGGCTTGTATAGATAAGCATAATCCTTCTCAAATTCTCCGCGAACAAAACAGTCTTTGAACCATTGGCATTCTCCCTCTTCATTACCCACAAGCATTGCCCAGTATACTAACAAATCATAATTGAGACTCAGCACTGTTTCGAAGTTTGCTAGGAAGCTCGCTATTGGAATTAGTAAGTGCTGGACACTCGTATACGTTGGGTGAATTTCTCTTATTGTACTTATAAGCGCGCCTCTTAATTCGTAGTAGTATTCCTTAGTTTTATAGTCCTCAATATTTAAAACTTCATTTACTTGGCTGGCTTCTAGAAGCAGTTTCAATATGAACTCGAAATTTGTTGTTTCATAATATTTGAACATATCGAGAATTTCATCGTTAAGCTTCTCACCCTCACACACTCGCTCATATAGTGATTTGTAAGAAAGGCGACTATCAATAGCTATGCTTGCACCATT
>DAOUMR010000054.1:0-7398 GCA_034409905.1 Dehalococcoidales bacterium
GGTTGCGCAAGACCACGCTGCCGATGTCGCCCACGCTCAGGCCGTCGACATAGACGTTGCCCGAGCTGACCTTGCCCGTCACCTTGCCCCCGTTGGGGCCTAACTCAAGGACATCGCCGTCCTCGAGTACGAAGATATTCGAGGGGGGAATACCCACCGACTCGGCCAGCTGGGCGTGCAGGCTCAGGTGGCGGTACTCGCCGTGGACGGGGACAAAGAACCTGGGCCGGACCAGGTTAAGCAGCAGTTTCAGCTCTTCCTGGCTGCCGTGTCCGTGGACGTGTACCTTGGCTACTTTATCGTAGAGCACCTGCGCCCCCTGCTTGAACAGGGCGTCCACGGTGCGGTTAATCAGCGCTTCGTTACCCGGCACCGCCGTCGCCGAGAGGACTACGGTGTCCCCCTTGATGATATGAACGTGGCGGTGGTCCTTGTTGGCGATGCGCACCAGAGCCGAGGTCGGCTCCCCCTGGCTGCCCGTGGTGACGAAGACAACTTTATTATGAGGCAGACCTTTAAGTTCATCTATCCGTGCCAGTATGCCGTCGGGCGCCTTGAGGTAACCCAGCTCCAGCGTCATCTTAACGATATCGGTCATGCTGCGCCCGACGACGAAGACGCGGCGCTGATGTTTTGCGGCGGCGTCGATAACCTGCTGGATGCGCGATACCAGCGAGGAGAAGGTGGTCACAATCACCCTCCCCGGCGCTTCGGCCATCACCCTGTCCAGTGTATCGCCCACTATCCGCTCCGAAGGGGTATATCCGGGCAGCTCGGAGTAGGTGGAGTCGGAGAGTAAAAGTAGTACTCCCTGCGCCCCCAGCTGCGCCAGACGGGAAAGGTCGGTCGGCTTGCCGTACACCGGCGTATAGTCCAGCTTAAAGTCCCCGCTGTGGACGATTACGCCCAGCGGGGTATGTATAATCAGCCCGGCGGCGTCGGGTATGCTGTGACAGACCGGGAAAAGCTCCACCTTGAACCGGCCCAGCGACACCTGCTGGCCGTAGGACACCGCCTTGAGCTTGGCTCCGGCCAACGCCTTCCTCTCCTTGAGCTTGACCTCTATCAGGCCGTGGGGCAGCCTGGTGGAATAAACGGGCACATCGAGCTGGGGCAGGATATAGGGCAGGCCGCCGATATGGTCTTCATGGCCGTGGGTAATAACGATACCCCTTACCTTCTCCTTATTCTCCAGCAGATAGCTGATGTCGGGGATTACCAGGTCTATGCCCAGCATCTCCTCCCCGGGGAACATAAGACCGGCATCGATGACCATGATGTCGTTCTCGTATTCGATGGCCATCATGTTCTTGCCGATTTCGGATAGTCCCCCCAGGGGGATTATCTTTAGTTTTGATTTTGATATAGTTTTTGGTTTTCTCAACTTGGTTTCACCTAGAACATGGTTAGTTGTTCTGGTGGTTTTTCCTCCTTAATTGTTTCTGACTGGGCGAGCAGTGTCGGTATCTTGAGCATATCCGCCTCTATCTCCTGGCGCAGGCTCCCCTGGTGCAAAGCCGCGGCGGGGTGATACATGGCGTAATAGAGCACGTCGTCCCGCTTCAGGGCGGTGCCGTGAATCTTGCTGATGCTCTTGCCGGGGAAGAACATGGCCATCGAGTAACGCCCCAGGGTGACTATCATTTTGGGGCTGATTATCTCAATCTGGCGCTCCAGCCACACGCGGCAGTTCTGGATTTCCATGGGTAATGGGTCTCGGTTCCCCTGAGGACGGCACTTTATCACGTTAGCGATGTAAACCTGTGTCCGATTCATTCCGATAGATGCCAGTAGTTCGTCGAGGAATTTCCCCGCCGGCCCCACGAAAGGGCGCCCCTGCTGGTCTTCGTGCCAGCCTGGCGCCTCACCAATAAACATGATATCGGCAGCCTCCGCCCCTTCTCCAGGCACCACCCTATTTCGATATTTAGCTATTTCACACTGCTGGCAAAGCGCGATTTCTTTATTTAGCTCACTCAGAGCCGACATACTTCTCCAGCCTTTTAACTATGATAGCACGGGCAATATGTCAAGTCAATGAAAATTGGGGGGTTAGGCCATTTTAGAGAAATTTTTGAAAAAGTGGGACATCCCCACTTGACAACCAATCCCACTTGTGGTGTAATTATATATGTATAATAAATGAATATATAATAAATTCTATGTTTACAGGCAGGTAGCTATGGTGACTACAATCAGAGAAGCAGATTTGCAAAGGGTAGCTGAGGGTGTGAGGCCCGACGCAAAAAACAGGGTACATTTACCCAAAGTCTTGATAGCGAAAGACGTCACATATCATATATACAGCAATGGCTTGGGACAGATTGTGCTAGACCCGCAAGTAACTATACCTGCGTCTGAAGCATGGTTATTTGAAGACAAGGCTGCTTTAGCTTCTGTTGACAAGGGCATGGCCGAGTCAGCCAAGGGGCAAGCAATAGAGCGGAGTTCTTTCGCAAAATACGCAAAAGATGCGTAATAAACTACTCTTTACACCGACTGCCGATAAGCAACTCGCCACATTAGAGAATACCCCTGCGCTCAAGGGTGTTTTCAAGCAAGTCAGAAAAACGCTGGGCCACCTAGAAACAAATCTTCGGGCTAAGTCTCTACGAACCCATGAGTATGAGTCACTAACAAAGCGTTATGGGAAGAAGGTTTTTGTTGCCTATGCCCAGCAAAAGACCCCAGCGGCTTACAGGATATTCTGGCATTATGGACCTGCCAAAATAGATAGCAATGGTAAGCGCATACCTGTTATTACTATCGTTGCCATAACCCCTCACCCCAAATAATCAATGCTGATTACTCTCCCTACCCCAATTTTAAATCTTTTCCCACCCACCGCCCTTTTAAGGTAGAAAGGGGGGCTTTTCACCCACAATAAGGGGCTAATAGGGGTCTAACCCCTGTAGGGTGGGTATTGGGTGGGACAGAAAGACCTTCGCTAACAAAGGTGGGGTGGGGCTGGATTCCCGCCTTCGCGGGAATGACAAAGTAAGAGTGCACTCCTCGTAATGACAGGGGAGTTACCAGCTAGTATCAGTCATCTATCCCAGGCACGGGGAAGCGCGCGCACATTTCGGCGACTTCCTCTACCGTCTTTCTCTGAACGGCGACATCGTCGATGTGGCTGATTACCTCAATAATCCAGGCAGCAATCCTTTTCATTTCCTCTTTGCCGAAGCCGCGCGTGGTCACGGCGGGGGTGCCCAAGCGCATGCCGCTGGTGATGCGGGGTGGCTTGGAGTCGAAGGGGACGGTGTTGCGGTTGACCACGATGCCGACTTTGCCCAGAGCCTCCTCGGCCTGCTTGCCGGTGACGCCGGTTTCGGTCAGGTCGACCAGCACCAGGTGGTTATCGGTGCCGCCCGAGACAAGGCGCAGGCCGTTCTTTTGCAGCCCCGCGGCCAGCTCTTTAGCGTTATCCAGCACCGCCCGCTGGTAGTCGGTGAAGACGGGCTGCATCGCTTCCTGGAAGCAGACCGCCTTAGCGGCGATGACCTGCATCAGGGGGCCGCCCTGCATACGGGGGAAGACGGCGTCGTCTATGGCCGCAGCGTAGTCTTTCCAGCAGAGGATAAAGCCGCTTCTGGGTCCCCGCATCGTCTTATGCGTCGTCGAGGTGACGACCTCGGCGTAGGGGATGGGGGTGGGGTGTAAGCCCACCGCCACCAGCCCGGCGATGTGGGCCATATCCACCACGAGCTTTGCCCCCACCGAGTCGGCGATATTTCTGAAGCGCTCGAAGTCGATAATCCGGGGGTAGGCGCTGGCGCCGGCCACAATCAGCTTGGGCTTGTGTTTTCTGGCCAGCCTTTCTATCTGCTGGTAGTCCATCCGTTCCGTTTCGCGGTTGACGCCGTATTGAATGAATTTATAGGACTTGCCCGAAAAGCTGACCCTGTCGCCGTGAGTGAGGTGGCCGCCGTGGGCCAGGCTCATGCCCAGGACGGTGTCGCCGTACTCCAGCAGGGCGTAATAGGCCGCCATGTTGGCCTGAGAGCCGCTGTGGGGCTGGACGTTGGCATGTTCGGCGCGGAACAGCTTCTTGACCCGCTCGATAGCCAGGTTTTCCACGATGTCCATATTTTCACAGCCGCCGTAGTAGCGCTTGCCGGGGTAGCCTTCGGCGTATTTATTGGTGAGGAAGGTGCCTTCGGCCTGCATAACCGCCCGGCTGGCGTAGTTTTCCGAGGCGATGAGGTTTATGGTCTCTCTCTGGCGTTTGCCTTCCTGGGCGATAACCTGACTTATCTCGGGGTCAACCTTGCGTAAAAAATCCATGGCTTCTCCTCTTCTGCTCTGATAAAGTCTACAACTGCGCCTTTCTAGTGTCAACAAAAAGGGGTGAGCCCGACAAACAATAGTGCTATAATGAGTTAAAGCCGAATTCGAGAGGAGGCAACGAGTATGGATGAGCTAAAGGTATTCACCGGCAATGCTCACCCCACCCTGGCCAAGGCAGTGGCTAAATACCTTAAAATACCCCAGGGCAAATGCGAGGTCTTTACCTTCTCCAACGAGAATATCTTCGTCCGCATCCTGGAAAACGTCCGCCAGCGGGACACTTTCGTCATTCAGCCCCTCTGCTCGCCGGTCAACAACAACCTGGTCGAGCTGCTCATCATGCTCGATGCTTTAAAGCGGGCCTCGGCGGGGCGCATCACCGCCGTCGTCCCCTACTACGGCTACGGGCGCACCGACAAGAAAGACCAGCCCCGCGTGCCGATAACGGCTAGATTAGTGGCTGACTTGCTCACCGTGGCCGGAGCCAACCGCCTGCTCACGGTGGATTTGCACGCCGCCCAGATTCAGGGATTTTTCAACATACCCGTCGACGAACTGACCGCTCTTAAGCTCTTTGTCAACCACTTCAAGGCCAAGAAGCTCAAAGACTTGGTGGTGGTCGCCACCGATATCGGCATTACCAAGCGGGCGCGGGACCTGGCCGCCGGCCTCAATGCCCCCCTGGCCATTATGGAAAAGAGGCGGGTAGGTAATGTCGACAAGGCGGAGACGATGAATGTCATCGGCGAGGTGGAAGGCAAGGTGGCGCTTACCGTGGACGACGAGATAGACACCGGTGGCTCCCTGGTAAGCGTGGTTGAGGCGCTTAAGAAGCGCGGCGTCAAGGAGATATATTCCTGCTGCACCCACCCCATCTTCTCCGGCGCGGCGGTCTCCCGGTTAGCCGCCGCCCCCATCAAAGAAGTGGTGGTCACCGACACCGTGCCCATCGAGGGCGAAAAGAAACTGGATAAGATTACCGTCCTGCCCATAGCCCCGCTGCTGGGCGAAGCCATCCACCGCATCCATACCGGGATGTCCATCGGGGCTATGTTCGAATAGAGGCAATATGACGAAACAGCTGAAACTGGTTGAAGTCTATCGGGCGTCCGGCGAAGTCGAAGCCCTCATTATCAAGAGCCTGCTGGAGAGCAACGGAATACAATCTATCCTCAAGTCCCATGCCGCGCCCTCCATACACGTCTTTACTGTGGACGGGATGGGTGAATATAAGGTCATGGTCAGCGAATCAAAAGCCGAGGCCGCCAGAAGGTTAATCGGGGAAAAAGAAAGTGTTTAAATGGCTGGGCGGCGACTCTAACGAGAAAGAGCTCAAGCGCCTGCAACCCACAGTAGATAGCATCAACGAGCTCGAGCCCAAATTTAAGAAACTGAACGATAGCCAGCTGCGCGCCAAGACGGACGAGTTCAGGGACAGGATAAGCAAAGGCGAATCGCTAGATAAGCTCCTGCCCGAAGCCTTTGCCGCCGTCCGCGAAGCCGCCCGGCGCACCATCAGCCAGCGCCACTTCGACGTCCAGCTTATGGGGGGCATCGTCCTCCACCAGGGCAAAATCGCCGAGATGAAAACGGGCGAGGGCAAGACGCTGGTGGCTACCCTCCCCCTCTACCTGAACGCACTGACGGGCAAGGGCGTCCACCTGGTCACGGTAAATGACTACCTGGCGCGGCGCGACCCCTACTGGATGGGCCCCGTCTATCATGCCCTGGGGGTGAGCGTGGCCAGCATTTACCCCATGCAGAGCCCCGACGAGCGCACCCCCACCCGCCTCTACGACCCCGAATACGACTCCGGCGACAGCCGCTGGCCGCACTTCCGCGAAATCTCCCGTCAGGAGGCTTACCAGGCGGATATCACCTACGGCGCCAGCAGCGAGTTCGGCTTCGATTATTTGCGCGATAACATGATTGCCGACCTATCCCGCTGCGTCCAGCGCCCGCTTAACTACGCCATCGTCGATGAGGTTGACTACCTGCTCATTGACGAAGCCCGCACGCCCTTAATCATCAGCGCCCCCGACGTGGAAGCGGGCCAGAAATATCAGACATTCGCCCACCTCGTCCCCGCCCTGCAAAAGGAAGTGGACTACACGGTGGACGAAAAGACGCGCACCGTCAGCCTGACCGATAACGGTATGACCAGCATGGAAAAGATGCTCCGGCGCGAAGGCTTACTCAAGGCGCCCAACCTCTATGACCCGGCTAACGCCGACCTGCACCGCTACCTGAGAAATGCCCTGAGCGCCAAAGAGGTATATCGGCGCGACCACCAGTACGTGGTCAAGGACGGGCAGGTCATCATCGTTGACGAGTTCACCGGCAGGCTGATGTACGGTCGGCGCTACTCCGACGGCCTGCACCAGGCGATAGAAGCCAAGGAACGGGTCAAGGTGCAGCAGGAAAGCCGCACCTACGCCACCATCACCATCCAGAACTACTTCCGCATGTACCAGAAGCTGGCGGGCATGACCGGCACCGCCCTCACCGAGGCCGAGGAGTTCCACAAGATATACAAGCTGGAGGTGGTGGTTATCCCCACCAACCGCGACATGGTGCGCCAGGACTTCCCCGACTATATCTATAAGACCGAAGAGGCTAAATTCAAGGCGGTGGTGGAAGAAATCGCGCGATTGCATAAAGAAGGACGGCCGGTGCTCATCGGCACGGTATCCATCGAGAACTCGGAACTCTTAAGCGACCTGTTTAAAAAACGCGGTATCCCCCATCACGTGCTTAACGCCAAGGAGCATACCAGGGAAGGCGAAATCGTGGCCCAGGCGGGTCAGCCCGGGGCGGTTACGGTAGCCACCAACATGGCCGGGCGCGGCGTCGATATTATCTTAGGGGGCAACCCCGAAGGCAAAGAGGAGAAGGAGTGGCAAAAGGCGCACCAGAAGGTGCTGGACATGGGTGGACTCCACATTATCGGCACCGAGCGCCATGAGGCGCGGCGCATTGATAACCAGCTCCGCGGCCGCTCCGGACGGCAAGGCGACCCCGGCAGTTCCCGCTTTTATATTTCTTTAGAAGACGATATCGTGCGCCGTTTCGGCGGCGACCGCATCAAGACCGTTATGGGCTGGGTGG
>DAOUMR010000055.1:0-8740 GCA_034409905.1 Dehalococcoidales bacterium
TGGTTAACGACTCCTGGGCGGCCAGCTTCAGGGCCAGCCCGGCAATGGCGCAATCGCCAGAGCCCACCGTGCTTTTTACCTTTACCTCGGGCGGCACGGCCTTGAGCACCGTGTCCCTGGTGGCGGCGATAATGCCATTTTTGCCCCGCGAGATAACGGCTATTTCAACACCCATCTCGACGATGTCGCGGGCCGCTTTGATGATAGCGGTTTCGTCGGGAAGCTCCCTCCCCAGAAGCTCCGCCGCCTCCCGCACGTTGGGTTTAATCAGGTAGGGCTTGGCTTTCACGCCCGAAGCCAGCCACTGGCCATCGGCGTCCAAGATAGTCCTCACCCCGAAGCCTTTAGCCTCCCTGATTATGGTGTAATAGACATTGTCGGGGATGCCGGGCGGAGCGCTGCCTCCGGCCACGATTAAATCGGGGCTGGGGCGGATTCGCTGCATCTTCCGCTGGAACCGGGCGAACTCGTCCTTGCTAATGCGGGGACCGGGGGCATCAATCCGGGTCTGGTGATTGGTCTTGCTGTCGGTGATAATAAAGTTAACCCGGGTCTCCCCCCTGATGGGGGTAAAGCTGCAGGGCACCCCTTCCTCATCGAGGAATATCTCCACCGCCCGCCCCACCGCCCCCCCGATGAAGCCGTAGGCGATAGTCCTGCCCCCCATCTCGTGGATAGCCCGCGAGACATCGATACCCTTCCCCCCGGCGTAGCGGTGTAGCCTCGACCAGCGGTTGGGCCCGTCCACCACCAGCCCGTCCACGGTGAGGTGCTGGTCAAGGCTGGGGTTGAGGGTTATGGTGGAAATCAGGGCGTTGTTCATATCAGTATTGCTGGTACCATCCTTCGGCGGTTTCGGCCAGCTCGTCGCTCTTAAGCCCCAGCTTCTGGTACCAGGGCACGGCGTGCTTGGCGGCTATCTCGGTCAGCTTATTCAACCTTTCCGCCCCCACCGTCTTGAGCATCTTAGCCCTTTCCTTGGGGTCATCAATGTTCATTGCCTCCTGCCAGATAGCCCGCCCGGCCAGAAAGCCCGAGGCACCGGCTTTACAGGCGATTTCCACCTGCTGGCAGAAGACCTCGAAGCTTACCCCCGCGCTCAAGACCACCCAGGGCACTTTAGATGCCTTATCCAGTTTCTGGCAGATGTCGATGAGTTTGCCTTTGTCCTTATTGTAGCGCAGGTCGCTGGGGAACTCGGATTTTAGCATATCCACGGGCAGGGCGGTGATGTGCTGAGTGGTCTTGGGCACCAGTTGCTCCTTGGCGGCGGTAAACTGGGCCGGGTTTTTCACTTCCTCGCCCAGAGGGTAGCTCAAGGGCTCGATAACGAGGGGGATGTCGTACTTCTGGCATTCCTGCCCCACCGCCTCCACCAGCTCCATCAGCTTGTTGGCTAGCTCGATGAGGTCGGGGCGGTAGTAGATGAGGAACTTGACCGCCGAGGCGCCCATCCGCTTAATCTTCTCCACGCTCCACCCCTCCTCCAGCTCGCTCATGCGGAATTCCGAGGGGCCCGAGTAGCCCGAGGCTTCCAGGCTGACCAGTAGCCCCGTGCTCTTGGGCAGGGCGCCGTGGCTGATGCTTTGGGCTGCCCCGAAGAGCGGGTCGAGCAGAACGGCGCTGGCGTGGGGGGCGAGGTAGGTGCAGAGCTCCAGCTTGCGCTGGGACATTTCCTCATATCCGGTGCTCCCCTCGACAAGGTGTCCCCCCTCCATTATGCGCATCATGGAGCGGCGGTGGTCCATGGCGCATATATTGAAGACGCCGTCATTGTTGGCTAGCTCTTGAAGGCCCCGCAGTTTGCCGATGGTTAGTTTCTTCATGGTTCTGTCTGGCTATTATGAAGCAAAAGACAGCTTTAATCAAGGCTTTGGCACAAACTTCCCGGTCATTGTGAGCCCTTCCGCAGAAGGGCGAAACAAGCTCTTCCCCCACCCCACCTTGCGAACGTTGGTTCTTCGTCCCACCCTGCCCACCCTAATGAGTAAACTCCTTAACCTGGGGTGATACGCCCCACTCCACCTTGAGAAATTCTAAGCACGAAATCCTAAATACTAAACGGTATAGTTTATAGTTGTTTAGGATTTAGATATTAGGATTTAGAGTTTACCTTCAAAAGGGCGGTGGGTGGGAATAGATAAAATCGGGGTGGGGTGGTCGTCACCCAGAAGGAATTCTAGAGGGAGAATCCCCTCTAAGGGTGGGTAGGGTGGGTCTGAAAAACGAACGCCGACAGAGTGGGGAGTTGGGAAAAGAAAAAATCGGGAGGGGAAAATATCAAAGTGTTTGTCTTTACCCCTATCGGGGGTTATAATTGATTGACATATTATTGGAGTTATCGGCTTGTTCTGGTATTGTATCGGCAAGGTGCTGGTCGGGGCGTTCTTCTGGCTCTTCACCCGCTGGCAGGTCAAGGGCAAAGATAATGTCCCCCCCAAAGGCGGGGTGCTGGTGGTAGCCAATCACCTTAATTTCAACGACCCGCCCCTGCTCGGCGTCAGCCTGGGCCGTCAGGTCGTCTTCATGGCCAAGGAAGAGCTCTTCCGCTTCCGCCCTCTAGCCTGGTTCCTGGGCGGTCTGGGCGCCTTCCCGGTGCACCGGGGCCGGCTGGACAGAAAGGCGATACGCCAGTCGGAGCAGGTTCTGGCCGAAGGTAAGGCGCTGGTGATGTTCCCCGAGGCGACCCGGAGCCCGAAGGCTCAGCTTCAGCGGGCTTTCCCTGGCTCGGCTCTCATCGCCAGCCGCCACAGCGTGCCCGTCCTCCCCGTGGGCATCTACGGCACCGAAAGGCTTAAGGGGCCGTGGCTCTTTCGCCGCCCCCGCATCACGGTCAATATCGGTAAGCCCTTCTCTCTGCCCAAGGCGGGCAGCAAGCTGACCAAAGAGGAGCTGGCCGAGCATACCGAGCTTATTATGCGGCGCATCGCCGAGCTTTTGCCCCCCCAATACCGCGGGGTCTATGGGGGTAAGAAGTGAAGATTGAAAAGACAAAAGAGATTGGCTTTTGCTTCGGCGTCAAGCGCGCCGTCGAGATACTGGAGAAGGTCTGTGCTGAGCGGGGCGGGGTGGAGACTTTAGGGGCGGTGGTGCATAACCAGCAGGTTTTGAAGAGACTGGCCGGCATCGGCGTCAGAGTGGCTAAAGACATTGACGACATCGAGGGCAAGGCGGTGGCCATCAGTTCCCACGGCGTCGCCCCCGAAGTAGAGGAGAAGATTAAAGCGCGGCAAATCGATATCGTTGACACCACCTGTCCCTTCGTCCACCGCCTCCAGACTGCCGCCCGACGTTTGGCTAGAGCCGGTTTTCTGGTGGTTATCTACGGCGACGCCGACCACACCGAGGTCAAGGGCGTCCTCGGCTGGGCGGAGGGGAAGGGGATGGCTACGCTTGACGAAAAGACTATCCTTAAGATGGAGCCTTTGCCCCGCCGCATCGGTGTCCTCTCCCAGACCACCCAGATACCCGCCGACTTCATCAGCTTCGTCAAAGAGCTCATCGACGGCGCCTTTGGCCGTGACTCCGAGCTGCGCATTATCGATACCATCTGCCACGACCTCAGGAAACGGCAGGCTCAGGCTCTTGAGCTGGCGGGTAGGGTTGACCTGATGCTGGTTATCGGGGGCAGGGGCAGCGCCAACACCAACCGACTGGCCGAGCTTTGCTCGGCGGTTACCGAGACGCACCTGGTGGAGACGGCTAGAGACATCAAGCCTGAGTGGTTTAAGGGCAAAGAGAATATAGGGGTAACCTCGGGCGCTTCCACCGCCGAGGCGACCATCGAAGAGGTCCTGGCCAGGCTTAAAGAGCTGACTTAGCTGTGTCTGGGCTTCAGTTTCCCTATCCAAGACTTGATGAGGTAGACCAGGCTGCCGATAACACCCACCAAGAAGGCGAGCGGCGCCAGATAGAAAGCCGTGTAGTACAGTACTCCCGCGGCATAATTGCCGATGGTGGTTTCCGTGTCCAGCAGACCAGAGAAGGCCAGGCCGAGGCAAAGCCCGAAGACCCCGACGGCTATCCCCGCTGTCCACAGGAACTTCCTCAACATCTCCCCCCTCTTTACGGGTTTTACCACAAACGGTCGGCTAAAGCAATACTACAGCCCCATCTCCTGCGCCACCACCTCGCGGTAGAACCTGGCGTCGCCGAAGCTGACCTCGGCGGCTTTGGCTCTCCTTGTGTAATACTGCAGGTCGTGGTCTATGGTCACGCCGATAGCCCCGTGAATCTGGTGGGCTAAAGCCATCACGCGCTGGCAGGCTTCGCCGGCCCAGGCCTTGGCGATGGCGACCTCCTCCGTGCAGGGCAGCCCCTCGCTGAGCATCCAGGCGGCTTTATAAGCCGATAGCCGCGTGCCGTCAACATCGGTAGCCATGTCGGCGCAGTAGTGCTGGATAACCTGGAAGCTGCCGATGGGTCGGCCGTACTGCTTGCGGTCCTTGGCGTATTGCACGGTCATGTCCAGCGCCTGCTGGATGCAGCCCACCATCTCGCAGCACTTAGCCGCCGCCGCCCGCTGGATGATTTTCTCGACCTCAGCCCAGCCCTTGTCCGCCTCGCCCAGTATGTTGGCCTTGGGCACCTTGACCTTGTCGAAGACCACCTCGCAGAGCTTGTCCTCGGCGATGGTCTTTAATACCGTATGGCTTATGCCCGCGCTCTTGGCATCAACGATAAAAATAGTGAAGCCCTTAGCCGTCTTAGCCACCACCAGCATATAGTCGGCGACATTGGCGTCGGGGACGAAGAGCTTGGTGCCGCTGATAACATAGTTATCGCCCTCGGCCACGGCTTTGGTCTCGATACCGTCGGCGTCGTAGCTGGCGCTGGGCTCGGTCAGAGCTAAAGTAAGGATTTTCTCGCCGCTGGCTATCTTGGGCAGGTATTCCGCTTTCTGCTCCTCACTGCCGATATCCAGAATGGTAAAGCCGCTCAGGACCACCGAAGAAAAATAGGGACCGGGCAGGCAGGCCCGCCCCATCTCCTCGAGCAGTATGGCCAAATCGAGGAAGCTCATGCCGCTGCCGCCGTATTTTTCGGGGAAAGCCAAGCCCATCCACCCCAGCCCGGCCATCTCTTTCCACAGCTCGGGCGAATAGCCCGCCTCACTCTCTTCCATCTCCTTGACCGTCGCCTTGGGCAGCTTGTCGGTCAGGAAGTCGCGCGCCATTGTCCTCAACATTTCCTGTTCTTCAGAGAGAGCTAACTGCATTTCCTTGCCTCCTAACAAAATCAGCTAAGCGCTTCTACTCGCTGGGTAACTCCAGCTTTCTCAGCGCCATTATGTTCTTTAAGACCTCCGAGCTGCCCGCCTGCAGGCTGTAGCCCTTGGACGAAAGATAGGAATGATAGGCCATGCCGTGCATCGGCGTCCACTTCGACTCCGGTGAAAGCTGTCCGTATAATCCCGTAATCTCGATAGCGGCGCCGGCTAGGCGCTGCTCAAAGGCGGTGCCGTAGGCCTTGGACATCGAAGACTCCCAGTTGGGAGCTCTGCCTTCGTCCATGACCATAGCCACCCGGTACATGTGCAGCCGTCCGATTTCGAGCTCGATTTTAAGCTGCGCCAGCTTGGCTCGAATCAGAGGGTCTTTAGACAGCGGCTGCCCCTTCCTTTTGGTCTCTTTAACGTATTTGATTAAGGCTTCAAAGAGGGGATAATTTGCCATCAGCCGTTCCATGCCGCTTCTTTCGTAGTCGAGCTGGTTTAGAATCTGGTAAAAACCCTTGTTCCTCTCGCCGATGAGGCTGGTCTTGGGGATGTGGACGTTCTCGAAAAATACCTCGTTGAAGTGCACTCCCCCCGTGATATCGTGGATGGGCACCACGTTTATCCCCGGCAAATCGGTGCGGAAGAAAAACTCGCTGATGCCCCGGTGCTTGGGGGCTTCGGGGTCGGTGCGCGCCACCAGGTATATCCAGTTCATGTGGCTGCCGCCGCTGGTCCAGGTCTTCTGCCCGTCGATGATAAACTCGTCGCCGGCCTCGGTGGCTTTGGTCTTCAAGGAAGCCAGGTCGCTACCGGCATCGGGCTCGCTCATGCCCAGGCCCACATAGGCCTCACCGCGCAGAATCATGGGCAGCAGTTCCTTCTTCTGCTCATCGGTGCCGTAGTGGACGATGGCGCCGCCAATCTGTCGGTCGGCGAACCAGTGGCAGGCGGCGGGCGCGCCGTAGCGCAGCATCTCCTCGGTCAGTATCAGGCGGTCGATGTAAGAGCGCCCCTGCCCCCCATACTCCTTGGGCCAGGTCAGCCCAATCCAGCCCTTCTTAGCCACCCGCTTGGTAAACTCCGGGTCGTGCCCCATTATCCAGGCATCGCAACTCGGCTCCCAGAGCCCCTGCTTTATCTCCCCCTCCAGAAAGTCGCGGACCTCCTGCCTGAATGCCTCCTGCTCCTTGCTCAGTCTAAAGTCCATAGTTCGGTTCTCCCTTTCTAGGCTTGGTCTTTAGTTTGCTAGAATCTGAATAGGGGGTTTTATTCCCCCTTTATTGACAGACAGGTAACGGTTCGGGAGATGCCAGGAATGGGGTGAATGTCACCGGTAACCAGGTCGCCGATGTCGTTCAGGCTTTCGCCCTCCAGTATGGCGATTATATCATAAGGCCCGGTGACGATATCAACCGACTTCATCCCTTTCAGCTTCTTCAGGGCATTGGCTACTTCCTTGTTCCTACCCACCGCCGTTTCAATCAGCACAAAAGCCTTGGCTTGCATTGGGTCACCTCCTCGTCGTTTGAATCCGGGGGATATTCCAATATATACATATACCTTTATTGGTGGCAGGGTGTCAAGGTTTAAGCGATGTCAGCAGGAATTGCAGACCGGACTTGGTCAGTAGAGGATATTGTAAAGCTAACCGGATAACTTATGACTTAGCGTGAATACCAAGTTCCATGTTCAGCGCATTGGCCACTTTACATAGAGTCCCAATTGTCGTGTTTTGGTCTCCCCTCTCAAGCCTACAAATTGCAGGCTGTTGCATGCCTACCATTCTAGCAAGTTGCCGTTGGCTAATAGAAAGCTCATTCCTACGGGCAATTATAGCCTTTATCATCTCATATTTGGGCTTTAGGGCTTCATAGCTACGGCGTATATTGGGCTTACTAAGAAGTTGGGCCTCGAAATCTTTAAAATCTGTTCCGTCCATTTAATCACCCCCACACACAAACATACACACATACATATGATAACATTAATGTTATCATGCGGCAAACATAATGTGGGGGATTTTTAGCTTATAGGGAGGATTTATAATCGTTCATTCTGGATATAGCTATATCAATGTCACTTATTAACAAATTATCTCGCTTTTTCTTTACCGCATGTAGCAAAACGAATTTCTTTTCGGTAGCAGCAAAATACAGGATTCTATAATAATCGGAACTGTGTTTTATTCTTAGCGCCCAAATCTTGCCCTTTACTTTTTCAACGTATGGTTTACCAAGAGATAAACCGAATCTATATAACAATTTAAAAACATGTAAGATTTCACCAATTGCACCATCTGGTTGTGCAAGTATAAATTCCCTAACTGGCTCATTGCCCCCATCATCACGATAAAAAACAACTTGCCATTCCATAATATCATCATACAACATATGTCAAGCTAACATATGCTCAAATTGACCCACTACCAAGGTTTGCTCCGCCTTGACAGAGGGTAGTTGGCTCGGCTTATAATAAGCTCAATTTTAGTGCTGAAAACTCGTTCGGGAGGACTGTCTTGGACTATTTCTTAACCGAGCAACAGAAGGAAATCAGGAATCTAACCCGAACCATCGCTGAGGAAAAGGTATTGCCGGTGCGGGCGGCGCTCGATGAGAAAGAAGAATTCCCCTGGGAGATAATGAAAATCCTGGCTGACGCCGGGCTCTTCGGCGTCTATATCTCCGAGGAGTACGGGGGGTTGGGCGGTGGGCTTCTCGACCTCTGCCTGGTGGTGGAGGAGCTGAGCCGGGTCTGCAGCGGGGTAGCCGTCAGCTATGCCGCCAGCGGACTGGGCACCTTCACCCTGCTTGAGTACGGCACCGACGAGCAGCGCCAGAAATACCTGCCTGATATCGCCAGCGGCCGCAAGCTGGCTGCCTTCGGTCTAACCGAGGCCGAGGCCGGCAGCGACGCCGGCAGCATCCAGACCACGGCCACGCCCACCAAAGGCGGCTACATCCTTAACGGCACCAAGCAATTCATCACCAACGGCGGCGACGCCGAGGTCTATACCATTATCGCCCTGACCGATAAGTCCAAGGGCCCCCGCGGCGCCAGCGCCTTCATTGTCGACAAAGACACCCCCGGCTTTACCTTCGGCCGGAAGGAAAAGAAGCTGGGCATCCGCGCTTCCTCGACCCGCGAGCTGGTCTTCGAGGACTGCTTCATCCCCGCTGAGAACATTATCGGCAAAGAGGGGATGGGCTTTATCCTGACCATGAAGCTACTGGACCGCTCCCGCCCCGGTTTGGGCGCCCAGGCGATGGGACTGGCGCAGGGGGCTCTGGAGGCGGCGGTTGACTACGCCAAGAAGCGCGTCCAGTTCGGCCACCCCATTTATGCCCAGCAGGCCGTACAGCAGATGCTGGCTGAGATGGCGATGCGGGTGGAAGCAGCTAGGGCGCTGGTCTATTCCACCGCCAGAATGATAGACGGCGGCGCCAGGGATTTTACCAAGGAGTCGGCGATGTGCAAGGTCTTCGCCTCGGACACGGCGATGAAGGTTACCACCGACGCCATGCA
>DAOUMR010000056.1:0-24552 GCA_034409905.1 Dehalococcoidales bacterium
CGGGCAGGTCGAGATATATACCGAGGCGCAAGTTTTGTTCCCTCTGTGTCGATAACGTTAAAGAGATAGATTACAAAGACCCGGCTAAGTTGCGCCATTACATATCGGATAGGGGTAAGATTGGGCCCCGGCGTAAGACCGGCACCTGCGCCAAGCATCAGCGCGCCCTGGCACTGGCCATAAAAAGGGCGCGGCACTTAGCCCTGCTGCCCTATGTACCGGAGCACATCCATAAGACAGGGGGCGTTGGTGTCCGCGATTAGTGTGATATAGGGTGCCTTTATTTCGGCGCCCTTATAATTCCGTTTTATCCCCATCTTTGACACCCCAGAGATTACAGAAGTATAATCATCTTTAATTACGGAGTTATTTGTGCCTAAGAGAACCTATCAACCGAAGAGTATTCCCCGAAAACGAGAGCACGGCTTTAGGGCCAGAATGTCCACCCGAGGCGGCCGGGATGTCTTGAAGGCACGGCGGCTTAAGGGACGTAAGCGCTTGACCGTGGTGTAACCATGAGAGGCGAGCAATACCTTACCAGGTCGGAGCAATATAGCCTGGTCTATGAGAAGGGTAGCTCCTGGGCGAGTGGGCCGGTGGTGATGAAGGCTTTGCCCAACCAGCTTGCCCTCTCACGCTACGGGTTCTCGGTTGGCCGTCGGCTGGGTGGGGCGGTGGTGAGAAACCGAATAAAGCGCCGAATGCGCGAAATCCTGCGTGCCTTGCCGCTGGAGGCGGGATGGGATATCATCTTTATCGCCCGCCCTAAAGCGGCGGCGGCCAGTTTCGCTGTTTTAGAGAAAACAGTCCGGGGACTGCTTTCCCGGGCTAAAATACTAGCGAGGGAGTATGAAGGGGCTTGCCTTAGGGCTAATTAAATTTTATCAGGCTACGTTTTCACGGATTATGCCGCCTAATTGCCGTTATACCCCGACCTGTTCCCAGTATACCTATGAAGCTATATCCCGTTTTGGCTTTTTCAGGGGGTGTTGGATGGGGGCGAAGCGCATCGCCCGCTGTCACCCCTTTCATGCCGGCGGCTATGACCCGGTGCCCCATACTGACTACGGAGGGAATGGCTAAGTGAGGATTGGAAGAAAGACGCTCTCGGTGGGCAAGATTAGCCTGCTTATTATTTTGCTCCTGGTGGGGCTGGTAGCGACTGGTTGTATGGGCATCAGGGGTTCCCCTGAAGGCGGTTCCGGCGCCACCGTAACCGAGGGGACGATATTTTTATCCCCCTCTCTAAAGCAGGCCGGGGGCTTTAGCTGTTCAGCGCCGGCGGCGGAAGGTAAGCTGGTGGCGGTGAACGCGGAGACCGGTGTTCAGCGCTGGGAGGTCACGCTGACAGGGACGGCGCAGTCGGGCGGCTTCGGCTGTTCCAGTGGGGCAGTACCGGTGGCTATTTACGGCAGCCCCGCCCTGTCGGAAGAGCTGGTCTATGTTGCCGGCTATAACGGTAAGGTCTATGCCCTTAATGCCGAGTCGGGGGCATTGCGCTGGGTCTATCCCCGTGAAGGCAACATAGACCCCGTCGTCAGCGGCCTGGTGGTCGCCCTGGATAAGCTCTTTTTCGGCTGCGCCGACGGTAATGTCTATGCCCTGGATGCGACTACCGGTGATTTTCTCTGGGAGTTCGCCACCGAGGACAAGATATGGTCAACGCCCGCCTTTGACGGGGGGACGCTTTACGTAGGTTCCTTCGATAAGAAGCTCTACGCCATAGATGCCAACGACGGCATGGAAATATGGCAGTTTGAGGCGGGCGGGGCTTTCGCCTCTACGCCGCTGGTCGCTAACGGCACCATCTATATCGGCACCCTCGACCGCCATTTCTACGCCATAGATGCCGCCGACGGCACATTGCGGTGGGAATTCCAGGCGGAGAAGTGGTTCTGGACGCGGGCGATAGCTTTTGATGATACTATCTATGTTGGCTGTTTCGATAACAAGGTCTATGCCTTAAACGCCCTAAATGGGGAGAAGATAACCGAGTTCGACCTGGAGAGCCCGGTCCATTCCTGGCCGGTAGTGGTCGAAGACAGGATTCTTATCGCCACCGAAGCGGGCAAGATATACACCATAGACGCGGTCAATAATCAGCTCGGGCTTTTTGCCGATTTAGCCGAGACGATATACGCCCCGCTCACTTTAAGCGAGGGCGTTCTCTATGTTTATACCCAGGCGCAGAACCTCTATGCCCTTAACGCCGATACCGGCGTGAGGTTGTGGGTTCAGCCTATTGGCTAATAAGTGAGGTAGATTTCGTTGGGTCTAAATTGGTGGGACATAATCGCTATTCAGCCAGTGACAAACGTCCTCATCGTGCTGACCGACGTTCTCTTCAATAACTTCGGGCTGGCTATCATCGCCCTGACGCTTATCGTTAACGCCGCCATGCTCCCCCTGACCTTAAAGCAAACTCGCGCTTCCCGGGCTATGCAGCAGCTCCAGCCCAAGCTTGCCGAGCTTAAGAAGAAGTACGGCAAAGACAAAGAGAAAATGGCGCGGGAGCAGATGAGGCTCTACAAAGAGTCGGGGGTTAGCCCGGCTGGCTGCCTGCTGCCGATGCTAATCCAGATGCCCATCTGGATTGCCCTGTTCCAGTCAATCATGCGGGTGCTGGCGGTAATCCCGGAGAACCTGGCGGGGCTTTCCAAATATCTCTACTCCTGGCCGATAGTGTTTTCCACGCTGCCCCTGAATAACCATTTCCTATGGTTGAACCTGGCCAGCGGCGATATATTCCTGGCGCTGCTGGTCGGCGCCTCGATGTGGGTGCAGCAGAAGATGGTTATGGCGCCAACCGTCGACCCCTCTCAGAAGACTCAGAGCAGCCTGATGCTCTGGATAATGCCCATTATGTTTGCCTGGTTGACCCTGTCGTTCCCCAGCGGGCTGGCCCTTTTCTGGGTGACTTCGAACCTGTTTAGAATCGGAGTACAGTACTGGATAGGGGGGTGGGGAGGCCTGGTGAAGTCAGCACCCAAGAAGGATACCGGCCGGGATAAGAAGTACAAACAGCGCATCGCCGAGGTGGAGAAAGCTCCCGAAGGCGGTGCTGACATCGTGCCCAGTTCAGCACAGGAAGAGGATTTGAGCTATGAAGAGTCTGGAGGCAAGCGGCCGGACCGTGGAGGAGGCTATCCAAAAAGCCTTAGAGACACTAAACCTAAGTCGCGAAAAAGTAGAGGTCACCGTCGTAAAAGAGGGTAAGCACGGTATCCTGGGTCTGGGCGCCGAAGAGGCTGTAGTCAGGGTTGAGCCTCTGGCCAGCGCGCCGGAGGATATAGACAATAGGGCCCGGGAGGTCCTGGAGACCATTCTGACCCGGCTGGGGGTGTCGGCCTCGGTGGCCTGTCAGACCAACCCCCCGGCGGGGGGCGGCGAGGGGGTCATTACCCTTGATGTGAGCGGCGACGACCTCGGCATCCTTATCGGGCGGCGGGGGCAGACCCTTTCCGCTCTGCAGTACGTCGTCAGGCTTATCCTGGCCCATCAGACCCAGGCCAGGGTGCCGGTAGTTATCGACGTCGAGGGTTACAAACAGCGCCGCTACGAGGCGTTGCAGGCCTTAGCCCAGCGCATGGCCGAGCAGGTCAAGGCCAAGGGCCGGCCCTTTACCCTGGAGCCGATGCTGGCTTACGAGAGGCGCATTATCCACATAGCTTTAGCCGATGACCCCGATGTTACCACCGAGAGCGTTGGTGAAGGCGAGTCTCGTAAGGTGGTCATTATGCCCCGAGAGCAATAACTATGCTAGGCAACTGGTTTCAGCTGCTTTAAAAATACGGGAAGGAGGGAACAAAATGGCTAAGGTTGACTGGGCGGGGCTTAGCGATGCGCTGGACCGTTTGTTGCGTCTGAAAGCGAGCCCCGTTGCCTACAAGAGGCTGGAGAAGCTTCAAGAGCTGGATAAAATACCAGAGGTGATGCCACTCGGCCGCCACGCCTCTTTTTGCCAGGTGCCGGCGATGGTCCGGACCATGGGCCTGACGATATCCGCCACCAGGGACAACTTCGGTGAGCGTTGCGCTCGCATTAATGGCCTGGCGCCGACTACCGAGAGGCAGCTCGCCTGGGAGGCGGAATCCTTCGCTAATACCTGGTTTGCCAACGTGGAAGAGGCCCGAAAGCAGATGGCGGCCTACCCCCTGGTCCCTCCCGGAGAGGCTATAGTGCTGGCGCCACTGGCGGCGGGTAAGTTCGAGCCCGATGTCGTCTTAATCTACGCCAACCCGGCGCAGATGATGTTGCTCATGAACGGGCTTCAGTTTAAGGACTACGAACGCTTTCAGTTTTTCTTCATCGGCGAAGGCTCCTGTGCCGACGGCCTGGCGCAGTGTTATACCACCGGCAAGCCCGCTCTGGCTATTCCCTGTATGGGCGAGAGAGCCTTCGGCGCCGTCACCGAAGATGAGATGGTTATGGCCTTGCCGCCGAAAATGGTAGCCAAGGCGGTGGAAGGGCTAGAAGCGCTGAAGTCAAGGGGCATTGGCTATCCTATAATGTATCTTGGACCTCTTTGTGACCCATCACCGGTGCTGACACAGATATACCCTAAGTGGTGGGAGCGCCGTTGACCCTTAGTTTAAGCGGCTTGTTTTATTTTTCGAGCTGTGCTAACCTTTAGCGGTAAAGGCAGTGACGGAGAGGAGTAGGGGGGAAGCGGGTAACTAAAGCGAGTCTGAGCGGGTGAAAGCAGACGTTACCGTCCCCCGAAAATCGCTCCCGAGCCACCAACCGAACGTCCTTCAGCGGAAGGACTAGTAGACTTGGTCGGTAGCGTCAACCGTTATCAATGACGGGGGCATTAGAATGTGCCCTGGAAGGAGTGCCCTTGCTTGTCAAAAGCGGGGGAAATAGGGTGGTACCGCGGGAAAAGTCCCGTCCCTAGAGGGCGGGATTTTTTAATATAGGGGGTTTTATGTTTAAGCCTGTCGGCAGTCGAGTGAATTTCCCCAAAGCCGAGGCGAAAACCCTGGAGCTCTGGAAGGAGAAGAAAACCTTCCAGCACAGCCTGGAGGCACGGCGGCAGGGCAAACTCTTTGTCTTCTATGAAGGCCCGCCCACGGCTAACGGCAGCCCGGGGATACACCACGTCCTTGCCCGCGTCTTTAAGGACATCATACCCCGCTACAAGACGATGAAGGGCTACTACGTGCCCCGCATCGCTGGCTGGGATACCCATGGCCTGCCCATAGAGCTTGAGGTGGAGAAACAGCTGGGCTTGAGCAGCAAGAAGGATATCGAGCAGTACGGCATCGACAAATTCAACGCCCGCTGCCGTGAGAGCGTCTTCAGCTATCTCAAAGAGTGGGATGCCATGACCGAGCGCATCGCCTTCTGGATTGACCTGGAGCACGCCTACGTCACCATGAGGAACGAATACATCGAGACGGTCTGGTGGGCGATAAAACAGATGTGGGATAAGGGGCTTATCTACCAGGGCTATAAGGTTACCCCCCACTGCCCCCGCTGCGGCACCTCCCTTTCCTCACACGAGGTCGCCCTCGGCTATGATGACGCCGAAGACCCATCGGTTTACATAAAGTTTAAGGTGACCAAAGCACCCAAACTGCCTTCGGATAAGCCTGTCTATTTCCTGGCCTGGACGACGACGCCCTGGACATTACCGGGGAATACGGCGCTGGCCGTAGCCGCCGACGCCGAATACGCCGTCCTCGAAAGTAAGGATGATTACCTTATTATGGCGGCGGCGCTGGTAGGGGCGGTGGGGCTTGATGGCTACAAGGTGGTAAAGAAGTTAAAGGGAAAAGAGCTGGTCGGCGTCGAATACGAACCACTTTTTAATCCCCACGACTTCGGGGTGGGAAGGCGCCTTATGACCGAAGGGCTGCCGCTGCAAAAAGCTAACAAAAAGCTGACCTATAAAGTAATCGCCACCGCTTTCGTCTCTCTGGATGAGGGAACGGGAATCGTCCACATGGCGCCGGCCTACGGCGAGGTTGACTACGAGGCGGGAATGGTGGAAAAGCTGGACTTCGTCCATACCGTCGACCTTCAGGGCAACGTTATCGGTAACTACCCGTTTTCGGGAAAATTCGTTAAGGAAGCCGACCCGCTGGTGCTCGAGGAGTTAAAGAAAAAGGGGTTGCTCTTCCGTAGTGAAGCCATTCGCCACACCTACCCCTTCTGCTGGCGCTGCGAGACGCCGCTGCTCTACTACGCCAAGCAGACCTGGTATATCCGCACCACGGCGGTCAAGGAAGACCTGATTGCTCGCAACGACGAGATAAACTGGTACCCGGAGCACATCAAGTACGGGCGCTTCGGCGACTGGCTGGAGAATAACGTTGACTGGGCCTTCTCCCGCGAAAGGTACTGGGGGACACCGCTGCCGGTGTGGCGCTGCGATTCCTGCGGTAACTACGAGTGCATAGGCGGCATAAAAGAACTGCAAGACAAGCCCGGCTTCTCCGGTTTTAAACAGCCTCTTGACCTGCATCGCCCCTTTGTTGATGAATTGACCTTCGATTGCTCAAAATGTGGCGCCAAGATGCAAAGGGTTAGCGAGGTCATCGACTGCTGGTTCGATTCTGGTGCCATGCCCATTGCCCAGCACCACTACCCCTTCGAGAACGAGACACTGCTTGAGGACGGGCGCTTCCCCGCCGACTATATCAGCGAGGCGGTTGACCAGACGCGGGGCTGGTTCTACAGCCTGCACGCCATATCCACCCTGCTCTTCAACCGGCGCTGCTACAGCAACGTTATCTGCCTGGGGCATGTCCTCGACGCCAAAGGCGAGAAGATGAGCAAGGCCAAGGGGAACATCATCGAGCCCCAGACGGTCATCAATAAATACGGGGTCGATGCCCTGCGCTGGTATTTCTTCACCAGCACGGCGGCGGGCAACGTCTATCGCTTTGACGAGTCAATGGTGGCTGAGGTCAGCCGTCGCTTCCTTTCCACGCTGTGGAATGTCTATTCCTTCTTCGTTACCTACGCCAATATCGATAGGTTCGTCCCCGGAAAAGAGGGGGTATCGGAGACGTCTGAACTGGACAGGTGGATTGTCTCTGAGCTTAACCAGCTTATCGCCGATGTCGATGAGGGGCTGGAGGGCTATAACCCCACCGAGGCGGGGCGAAAGATAGAAAGCTTCGTTGACGAGCTTTCCAACTGGTACGTGCGCCGCAGCCGTCGGCGCTTCTGGAAGAGCGAGAGCGACGCCGATAAGCTGGCGGCATACAACACGCTCTACGAATGCCTGGTGACTTTAGCCAAACTTCTGGCGCCTTTTACCCCGTTTCTGGCCGAGGAGATTTATCAAAACCTGGTGGGCTCGGTTTCGAAAGACGCCCTGGAGAGCGTGCACCTGACCGATTTTCCCGTTGCCGATAAGAGCAAAATCGATAAGAAACTAGCCGCCGATACCAAATTGGCGATGAAAATATCCAGCTTGGGTCGTGCCGCTAGGAGCGAGGCGGGCATCAAAGTCCGGCAGCCTTTGGCCAAAATTATAGTTAGCGTCAAATCGGGAGCGGGCAGAAGAGCTCTTAAGCGGCTTAAGCCTCAGATATTAGAAGAAGTCAATGTTAAAGAGTTGGAAATTTCTGAGGGTTTACCTGTAGATAAACTCATGGAATGGCTTGATGTCTGGGAAGGTGGCTTGGGTGTGATGTTGGATACTGATCTTTCTCCTGAACTTCTAGCCGAAGGTGTGGCTAGAGAAATCGTGCGGAGATTACAAACGATGCGCCGTTCGGCGGGCTTCGATATCTCCGGCCATATCGTCACCTGTTACCAGGGGGACGATTACATCAAACAGGTGATGAGGGACTTTGCCGACTACATCAAGCAGGAAACGCTTTCTAAAGAGCTTGCCGAGGGCGCTCCCGGAACGGGTGCCTTCACCGAGAGCCACAGCTTAAGCGGCCACGAGGTAACGCTGGGGGTCAGGCGGCTCTAAGATGGCGGGCTTTCCACTAGGGTGACGTGGGCGGTATGCTGGCTATTGCCCCGCCAGAAGGTTATTTTTACCGTTTGTCCAATCTGGCAAGCGTAGAGGGCTTGGAGCAGCTCGTTGACATCGGCTATTTCCTGGTCGTTAAATCCAGTAATGACGTCACCAGCTTCCAGTCCGGCCGTTTCGGCGGGTCCGCCAGCCATTACTCCTCTAATCAACGCCCCTTGCTCTACGCTTAAGCCATAGTAGGCGGCTACGGTCTGGTCCACGGTGAGCAGGTTCTGCACTCCCAGGAAGGGACGAATCACGTAGCCGGTTTGTACCAGCTGCTCGATGACCGGCATCGCTTCCTGGGTGCTTATGGCGTAGCCCATACCTTCAACGCCGACGGCCGAGATCTTGGCGTTGGTAATGCCGATTACCTCACCGGCCATATCGACCAACGGCCCCCCGCTGTTACCGGGGTTGATGGCGGCGTTGGTCTGAATGAGGTTATATCGCGTCAGCCCGGTGTCATCCGTTATCGAAACGTCCTTGCGGCTGACTATGCCGTCCGTGGCGCTTATGCCTTCACCCAGGGCATTACCGATAGCCACTACCCAATCGCCGACCCTTAGGTTCTCCGAATTTCCTACCGCGACTGCCGGCAGGTTATTGGTGTCAATTCTAAAGACAGCTAAATCGGCCAGGGCATCGGTGGCGACGCTGTTTGTATCCACGTTAAAGGTTCGGCCATCGTCCAGGGTTACGGTAATGCTGTCCGCTCCCGCTACCACGTGGTTGTTGGTGACGATAAGACCGTCTTCATCTATAATCCACCCCGAGCCCGCCCCCTGCTGTTCGTAGGGGCGGTTGAAGATGTCATAGCTGGTAATCTCGATGTTGATAGCCACCACCGAGGGCTTGACCAGAGCCACCACGTCGGCGATGGAGGGCAACACCGCTGTCTCACTATCCAAGGTGGGCGCTGTCCAGCCGACATCGATAGGGTTGGTGACGGCGGGGGATGAGGAGTCGGGGGGTGCCGAGTTGTCTGTAGGCGCCAGCGAGCAACTGCTCACCAGGAGGCTAAGGAAGATAACGAGGACGATTATAATGTATTTTATCTTTAGCGCTTTCATGGCCATGCCTCTTAGTTCAACTTCATTAATGGTAGCATCAGAATGTTAAACTATTGTTAATAATTATTGTAACACTGCGCTTAAGTTACGGCAAAGCGAGTTTTGTCAGCTTTAAAAAGAGGGCAAAATCTGCTATAGTTTACCCCAGTCCCATAAAGGAGGGGGTCCTGGTGGCTGAGACGGTAATAGCTAAAGCCAGAGACGAGGGCAGAACGGTGCTCACCGAGGTCGAGTCCAAGCAACTACTTAGCCAGGCGGGCATTGACGTGGTCGAAACTAAACTGGCTACCTCTAGGGAGGAAGCCATCTCCATAAGCGGAGAGCTGGGCTTTCCCGTGGTGCTAAAAATAGCCTCACCGGACATCGTTCACAAGAGCGACGCCGGCGGGGTTAAGCTGGGGCTGGAAAACGCCAAAGCGGTAGGGCAGGCCTACGACGTCATTATGGCGGTGGCCAAACAGAAATTTCCCAAAGCCAAAATTTTAGGGGTAGCGGTGCAGAAGATGGCGCGCCCCGGCGTCGAGGTCATTATCGGCATGTCCAAGGACGCTCAGTTCGGGCCCGTCCTTATGTTCGGGCTGGGCGGCATCCTGGTAGAGGTGCTTAAAGACGTCTCCTTCCGGCTGGTACCTTTAGCCAAAAGGGATGCCGCCGAGATGGTCAGGGAGATAAAGGGCTATCCCCTGCTCGAAGGCTACCGGGGAGGGGAGGCGGTGAAAATAGCCTACCTGGAGAATTTGCTGCTCAAGGTGTCTGATTTTGTCGAGGAAAATCCTGAGGTCAAAGAGCTTGACCTTAACCCCGTTTTCGCCTACAGCGATGGTGCTTTAGCCGTAGATGCCAGGGTGATACTAGAGAAAAGCCAAAAATGAATCTGAAACAGATGTTGGAGCGGTCGGCGAAGCGCTACGCGGCTAAGACGGCAGTCGTCATGGACGGGCGCAGGCTGTCTTACGCTGAGCTGGATAAAGCCTCGAACAAACTAGCCAACGCCCTGGTGGGGATGGGGGTGAAAAAGGGCGACCGGGTCGCCCTGCTGCTGACTAACAGCCCCGAGTTCGTCGCCATCTACTTCGGGATAGTCAAAATCGGGGCTATAGCCGTCTTGCTCGACCCCAAGTATAAGCTCACCGAACTTGTTTCCCTCTGCGATGACTCCAAGCCTAAAGTCTTGGTAACGGAAAGCCCTTGCTTGGAGCAGTTAGCCCCTGATTTGGACAGGTTCAAGTCCATAGAGAGGGTCATCGCTCTCGGTTTCAGTCATCAGGGGCAGTTCCTCGACTACGATGAGATTATGGCCCAAAACTCCTCGGCGGCGATTGCTACCGAGCCTGCACCCGAGGATATTGCTCACATCGCCTATTCCTCGGGTCCCTCTTTTCACCCCCGCGGGGTGGCTATGTCCCACGGGGCGCTGGTCGAAGAGGCTTCTATATCTGCCGACAGCTTCAGGCAGACGGATAAAGACATCGTTATTCTCTTCGCCCTGCCCATGCACCACGCCTTCGGGCTGGTGGTCATCATGATGACGGCTATTACCAGAGGCAGCACGATGGTGATGCTTTCGGGGCTATCCATCGAGAGCCTCTTCGAGCTTATCGAAAAAGAAAGGGCGACCATGTTCATGGGGGTGCCCTTCGTTCACGGGCTGGTTGTGGATGCCATCGAGGCGGGGGGGCTAAAGCATGATATAAGCTCGCTCCGTCTCTGGGGCACGGCCGGCGCCGCCATGCCGCCTAGCCTCGCTCAAAAAGTGAAGCAGTACATCGGCCTGACCCCGGTCAACTTCTGGGGGATGACCGAATCGGCGGCGCACGTTAGTTGCACCGCCCTCGACGGGCGGGGGGAAGCGAACTCGGTGGGCAAGACACTGCCCGGCTGGGAACTGCGCATCGTTGATGACGAGGGTAAAGAGCTGCCCGTGGGCGAGACGGGCGAGATAGTAGTCCGGGGGCCCATTATGAACGAGTACTACAACAACCCCCAGGCTACGGCCCAGGTACTGAAGGACGGCTGGCTCTGTACCGGTGATATCGGCTGGATTGACAGGGCGGGCTGGCTCTTTCTGGCCGCGGGCCGGAAGAAGGACATGATTATCAGCAAGGGGCAGAATATCAGCCCCAGCGATATTGAAGAGATAATCGGCTCTCACCCCAAGGTGGCTGAGGTGGCGGTGGTGGGCATCGCCGACGAGGTGAGGGGCGAGACGCCGCGGGCGGTTATCAGGTTAAAAGCGGGTAAGAAAGCCAACGAACAGGAGATAAAGAAGTTTTGCCTGGAGCACCTGGCTAACTATAAGACGCCGCGGGAGGTTATCTTCACGGAATCCTTGCCCAAAACCGCCGACGGCAGGATTGACAAGGAAAAGCTCAGATGAAACGAAGAGTGGTCGTCACCGGAATGGGGATGGTGACCCCGCTGGGGGTGGGGACGGAGGCAAGCTGGCGGGCTCTCTGCCAGGGGGAGTCGGGGGTGGGGCCAGTTACCCATTTCGACGCCAGCCAATTCCGCACCCGGATTGCTGGCGAGGTCAGGGATTTTAACCCCCACGACTTTATCGACCGCAAGCTGGTCAGGCGCGGCGACCGCTTTATCCACTTCGCCCTGGCGGCGGCACGAATGGCGCTGGGGGATTCAAAGCTCAAGATAACCGCCGCCAACGACGAGCGGGTGGGGGTTTCGGTGGGGACGGCTATGGGGGGCATCGAGAGCATCGAGCGGAACCACGAGCTTTTGATTAAAGGGAAGCGGCAGCAGATTTCCCCCTTCTTTGTCCCCGGTTTTCTCGGCAATATGGCTACGGGGCAGGTTGCTATCACCTTCGGGGCTAAGGGCGCCAATATGTGCACGGTAACCGCCTGCGCCTCGGGGACGCACGCTATCGGCGACGCCGCTATTGTTATCCAGCGCGGCGAGGTCGATGCCATGATTGCCGGCGGCACCGAGGCGGCCATAAGGCCGCTTGTCTTTGCCGGCCTGGACCCCTTGAAAGTGATGTCCGCCCGCAACGATGCTCCCCAGAAAGCCAGCCGTCCCTTCGATAAGGGGCGCGATGGCTTTGTTATCGGCGAGGGGGCGGGCATGGTAATACTTGAGGAGCTGGAATCCGCCCAAAAGCGGGGGGCTAGGATTTACGGCGAGGTGCTGGGTTATGGCTTAAACAGCGACGCCTACCACATCACCGCCCCCGACCCCGAAGGTAAAGGGGCGGCCAGTTGTATGAGGCTGGCGCTTGAGGACGCCGGCATCTCCCCAGACCAGGTTGACTATATCAACGCCCACGGCACCTCGACGGAGCTCAACGACCTCTCTGAGACCAGGGCTATAAAGAGCGTCTTCGGTGAGCGTGCCCACAAAATACCGATTAGCGCCAATAAATCAATGATGGGGCACATGTGGGCGGGGGCGGGGGTAACGGAGGCGATTGCCAGCCTGCTCACCATCAGGGATGGCATTATTCCCCCCACCATTAACTACGAGACGCCCGACCCTGAGTGCGACCTCGACTACGTGCCCAATAAAGCCCGAAAGGCCGAGGTCAATATTGTCCTCTCCAACTCCTTCGGCTTCGGCAGCACCAACGGCTGCCTGATTTTAGGGAAGTTCTCCCTCTAAAGACCCCCTTTTTATTTGATTAGCTATTGCCAAGAAAGGTGATGTATGCTATATTGTATATACCTAGAGTTACTATGTAGTTAGATTAACGAGCTATAATCAGTTTTCTCTTTTTTTAGGATTTTTAGCAAAGTTGGTCTTTTTGGCTTTAGGATATATTGCAAAGCGGGGTGCTCTGTATTATTATAATACATAGGGTTACTAGGTGTTTTTAAAACGAGGTGAATCATATGGCACAGAGACGCGAACTAATCAAGGGCAGTTTTGATTCTTTAATCCTTTGCTTGCTGGACCAGCAGCCGATGTACGGCTACCAGATTATAAAGGAGCTGGATCACAAGAGCGAAGGCTATTTCCGCTTTAAGGAAGGCACGCTCTATCCGGCTCTGCATCGCCTGGAGCAGGCGGGCTTAATCGAGGGCAAGTGGCAGATGTTGCCCAACGGAAGGCAGCGGAGGTATTATCATATCACGGAGAAGGGGCTCCACAGCCTGGAGACCAAACGAAGCCAGTGGCTGGATTTCCTGGCGGCGATGAACCTGATTATTCGGCCCGAGTCTGACTGATGTGAGGTTATGAATTGGCAACGGCGCTGAGTCACTATCTGGACATGGTGCGGGCGAACCTGAATCTTGACCGCTTCACGGAGCGGGAGGTCATCCAGGAGCTGGAGACGCATATCGAGGATGAGGTCCAGGAGCTGAAGGATGCCGGGCTATCGGATGAAGAGGCGACTGATACCTGTTTGACGCTTATGGGCTCAGCCAAGACGCTCGCCCGCCAGATATACGAGAGCCACAGCCAGGGTAGCTGGACTCAAGCGCTGTTTACCGCCATGCCCCACCTGCTCTTCGGGCTTCTCTTTGCCCTCAGCTGGTGGCAGGGTATTATCGGGCTGCTAGCCGCGCTGGTGGTACTCCTCAGCGTGGTGGTCTACGGGTGGTGGCGGGGCAAGCCTTCCTGGCTTTTCTCCTGGCTGGGTTATTCCCTGCTGCCGGTGGTCTTTGCCGGGCTGCTCCTGCTCTATCTGCCGCCGGGGTTGGCCTGGATTGCCATAATCATCTACATCCCCATGGCTCTGTGGCTGGTTTGTGCCTTTACGCTTAAGAAGATAAAGCGGGACTGGTTATACAGCTCGCTGATGCTATTACCGCTGCCGATTATCATCGGCTGGTTCCTGGCGGTCGAGCCAGTGGACAGGATGCCCGAGTACTGGCTGCAGCGCCTCCAGGATTTTGCCCCCTGGATTGGATTGACCTTCCTCTCCCTGGGAGTAGCCGTCACCACATTTATCCGCTTGAGAAAACGCTGGCTGAGGATATCGGTTCTGGTGTTGACGGGACTGATAACCCTGACCATGATTGCCTATTATACCGATGGCAGGCTCAGCGTGCCCGCCTTTTTAGCGCTAATCGTGGTGATGCTGATTCTACTGCTAAGTCCGGCTTTGGTGGAGCGAACACTAAAGCACGGCGGCTAGCCTTGTCCCGGGATGGGCAGTAGCCTATGTTGTTGGCCTAGAGGAGGTTACTATGTCTGGAGTTAGGGTGGTTGCCGATAGCGCGGTCTGTTTGCCCAAGGAGCTGATAGCGAAGTACAGAATCGAGCTGGTGCCGGAGACCATTATCTTTGGCACCACCATCTACCGCGACGGCATAGACTTGGTGCCCAGTGAGTTCTACGTCAAGCTGGGGGAAGCCAAGGAACTGCCGACGACTTCAGCCCCCTCCCCCCAGGATTTTATCGATGCCTTCCAGCAGGTGGGGAAAGATGCTGACGCTATCCCCTGCATTCTGGTAACCTCTGGCTTTAGCCATATGGGTCTGCAGGCGGCGCTGACCGCCCGCGAGAGCGTTCCCCAGCTGCCGATAGAGATTATGGACTCGCGGACGGCGTTGGGGGCTTATGGGTTTATCGTGCTGGCGGCGGCCAAGGCAGCCGCCGCGGGCAAGCCGCTGCCCGAGGTACTCCAGGCCGCCAAGGACGTGCAGAAGCGGGTTACTTTAATAGCTACATTGAATACACTTAAGTATCTGGCCAAAGGAGGGCGCATTGGTAAGGCAGCCTCCTGGGCCGGCACTCTGCTCAGCATTAAACCCATCATAGAAGTACCTCCTTCCACCGGGGTTTTGGAACCGCTGGAGCGAGTCAGAACCAGGCGGAAGGCGCTGGAGCGATTGCTGGAGATTATGCAGGAGAGGGTCGGCGAGGGGCAGATGGTACACGCGAGTATAGAACAGGCTAATGTACCCGAAGACGCACGCTGGCTTGAGGCTCAGCTATCGTCGCTTTTTGATTGCGCTGAGATTTATATAAACGATTTCGCTCCCGTGGCCGGGGTTCACTGCGGGCCGGGGGTAATCGGGATTTCCTTTTACAGCGGAGACTGAGGAGACGCTTTTTTATGGCTCAAAAGATAGCCGTCATCACTGACAGCATAGCTTGCCTCACCAGGGAACTGGTGGCGCAGTACGGCATCCGGATTGTACCCATTAGTATCTACTTTGGCGATAAGACCTATAAGGACTGGGTGGATATAACCCCCGACGAAGCCTACGAACTGTTCTTAAAAGACCCCGATGCCTTCAGGACCTCGGGGAGCAACCCCCTGGAGTGGATGGAAGCCTGCCGCGATGCCAGCCGGGAAACCGACGGCGTTGTTTGTATTACCCTTTCCTCCAAGCTGAGCGTGACCTATAACAGCGTACTGGATGTTAAAAGGCGCCTCAAGGATGAAATCCCCGGGCTCTCTGTAGAAGTAGTCGATTCCCAGACGGTTACCGCCGCCGAGGGCTTTGTCGTTCTGGCGGCAGCGCGGGCGGCTGAGGAAGGCAGGAGCCTGGCTGAGGTGGTCAAAGCCGCCGAGGAAATGAGGGGCAGGGTGGCCCTGATTGCCTTCCTGGATACCATTCGCCATGTTTACCGCACCGGGCGCATACCCAAGATAGCCGCCCTGGCCGGCTCGGTGCTTAGTATCCGGCCGATGCTCACCGTTGCCGGCGGGGTAGTCCGTTTTATGGGCGTGGTGAGGAGCCGCGAGCGGGGCATAAAGCGGATGCTTAAGACGATGAAGGAGAGGGTGGGGGAAAGCCCGGTCCACGTGGCAGTGATGCACGCCTTCGCCCAGAAAGAGGGCGAGAGGCTGAAGGAGCGTGTCGCCTCCGCTTTCAACTGCGCCGAGCTCTGGCTTACCGGCTTCAGCCCGGTGATGGGTTACGCCACCGGCACCGGCACACTGGGGCTGGCTTTTTATAAGGACTAGTAATTGGGCGGATAGAGCGCTAGAGGTGCACAGCCTATGAAGTGGTGGCTGAAGGTAATACTGGCCATCATTCTGGCGGCAATCGCCGCCTTTCTGGGCATTTCGGTTTACCTGGGGCACTCGATGACGGCCGTAGAGAGGTTGCCCATTGCCGAGACCCCGGCTCTCTGCGGGCTCGACTATGAAGAGATTTCTTTTCCCAGTCGTATTGACGAGCTGGCACTTTACGGCTGGTATCTGCCCGCCGAAGACGGTGACGAAGTCATTATTATGGTGCACGGCGCCGAGCATCACCGCGCCGACCCCAATGTTAAGATGCTGGATATCGCCTGCAGGCTGGTGGAGCACGGCTACAGTGTCCTCATGTTCGATACGCGGGGGCACGGCGAATCCGAGGGGGACAGGATGTCGGCGGGCTATTACGAGACCCGCGACCTGGGCGGCGCCGTTGACTATGTGGTGGAGTTGGGCTTCGATGATATCGGGGTGCTGGGCTTTTCCATGGGGGGAGCCACGGCCATTATGACCGCCGCCGACTGTGACGATATCGACGCCATCGTCGCCGACAGCGCCTACGCCGACCTGAACGACATGCTGGAACCCCAGTTTACCCAGCGCACCTTCTTCCCCAGCTTTTTCCTTAAGCCCCTGCTCTTCATGGTCAAGATGATGTACGGCATCGACTTTACCGCCGTCAAGCCGGTTGAGGTTGTGGGCGATATCGCCCCCCGCCCCATCCTCTTCATCCAGGGCGAGCTCGATGATACCGTGCCCCCGGCGCACGCCCAAAGCCTGCTGGAAGCCTCGAATAACCCGCTAAACCAGCTCTGGCTAGTCCCCGATTGCGGCCACGTCGAGGCTTACGTCACCCACCCCGAAGAGTATATGGACAGGGTGACCGCCTTCTTCGACGACGCTTTAAGGTAATTTCCTCGGTTTTTGCCCCCTTATGTCTAGCCAAAACAGGCTAAACCTTCTATAATGTGAGTGTGGTTAGTCAGCTTGTTTCCGACCTGCAGCGGCTGACTGACGGGCTGGGGGAGCTCCCCGAGCCGGTGGTCAAGCCGGCTTTTGTCGCCGTCAGCGGCCTGCCCGGAACGGGAAAGTCCTACTTCTGCGCTAAACTGGCCGAGAGGCTGCCCTTCGTTATACTGGAGAGCGACGCCCTGCGCAAGACGCTTTTCTCGCCGCCGAGCTACAGCCCTGAAGAAAGCGCCCGCCTCTTTCGGGCGCTGCACCTCCTCATCGAAGGGCTGCTTAAAAAGGGCATTCCTCTCATCCTCGACGCCACCAACCTCTCCGAGCGGGACCGCGAGCGCCTCTATAACATCGCCGACCGCCTCGACGCTCGATTGATTCTAGTGCGTGTGGAGGCGCCACCGGAGCTGGTCTATAAGCGGCTTAAAGCCAGAAAAAATGGTGCCAATGCCGGGGATCATTCGGATGCCGACTGGGAGGTCTACCGCAAGATGAAACCGACGGTTGAGAAAATCAGCCGCAAGCACTATGTCGTGGATAGCTCACGGGATATCAGCCCCGTGCTGGACAAGATTATCCGTGAGGTGAACCGCTAAAAATCGTTAAAGACAGGGGGTTATTATTGATGACAGACACTAAGAAGATAAAGAGCCTGCTGGAGAAGTTATCTAACGCCCACGGGGTTTCCGGCTATGAAGGCCGCGTTAGAGAGATTATCGAGAAAGAGGTCGAATCTTGTGTTGACGAGCTCAGGACCGACAACTTCGGCAATCTCATCGCCATCAAGAAGGGGAAGGCGCCCTCGGTGATGATAGCCGCCCATATGGACGAGATAGGCTTAATGGTGAAATACATCGACGACGAAGGCTTTATTCGCTTCGCCAAGGTGGGGGGCTGGTTCGACCAGACGCTGGTCAACCAGCGGGTAGTGTTGCATACTAAGAAGGGTGCCGTTACCGGCGTCATCGGCTCCAAGCCGGTGCACGTGATGAAGACCGAGGACAAGAAAAAGGCGATAGAAGCCAAGGATATGTTCATCGATATCGGCGCTTCTTCCCGGAACGAAGCCACCGCTATGGGCGTCGAGCCCGGGGTGACCGCTTCCCTCGACCAGAAACTGTCGGCACTGGCTGGTGACAGGGTCACCGGCAAAGCCTTCGACGACCGCGCCGGTGGGGCGGTGCTGATTACGGTGCTGCAAGAAATCGCGGGCATGAAGCTGTCTTCGGTTATGGCCGTCTTTACCGTCCAGGAGGAGGTCGGGCTTAAAGGGGCCCGGACGTCGGCTTTCGGCTTGAACCCCGATGTCGGCCTTGCCATAGACACCTGCATACCCGGCGACCACCCGGGCATAAAAAAGACCGATTCCGCCATTGAGGTCGGCAAGGGGCCGGCGCTTACGGTGATGGATGCCGCGGGGAGGGGAGTTATTACCCACCCCAGGGTGCTGGAGTGGCTGCGTGAAACGGCTAAAGCTAAGGGTATTCCCTACCAGATGGATGTCACCGAGAGCGGCACCACCGACGCCTCTGCCATCAGCCTGACGCGGGAAGGCATCCCCTCGGGGGTGATTAGCGTCGCCACCCGGTATATCCACACCCCGGTGGAGGTCTTGAGCCTTAAGGACCTCGCCCTGACCGCCGAGCTGGCCGTTGAGGCCATAAAATCAGTCGGCAGTTATTTCTAGGGGATTAATCATGAAGATTAAATACCTGGGTCATGCCGCTTTTGCTATCACCTCGGACAGGGGGGTGAAGATAATAACCGACCCCTACGGCACCAGCCCTGACCTGACCTACCGTGAGATAACGGAGTCAGCCGATATCGTTACGGTGAGCCACGACCACCATGACCACTGTAATGTGGCCGCCGTCGGGGGCAACCCCCAGGTGCTGAGGCGGGCGGAAGCCTCTACCGTCAAGGGTATAAAATTCAAGGGCATTATCAGCTATCACGATGACGAGAGGGGGAGGTTGAGGGGGGGCAACATCATCTTCTGCTTCGAGGTGGACAGGGTTAGGCTCTGTCACCTCGGCGACCTGGGCCACTTGCTCGATAGTAAGCAGAGGGCGGAGATAGGCAGGGTCGATGTCTTGTTCATCCCCGTGGGCGGTTACTATACCATCGACGCCAAAACTGCCACCGAGGTCTGCGACCAGCTCAAGCCCGGTTTGATTATCCCCATGCACTACCGGACGGACAAGGGCCTGCCCAACATCGCTGGGGTGGAGGATTTCTTGCGCGGCAAGGACAAGGTAAAGTGGCTGGATACCAGCCAGGTGGAATTTAAGGCCGGAGAGCTGCCCGACGCTGGTCAGATTATGGTGCTAAAACCGGCATTGTAGCTCCAGGTTGTTGACGGTAGTGGTATAATTAAATATGGGGGGTGAGGTCAGGGGGACTGAGAAACATATTTTGGAAATAGGTTGTATCGTTCTTGCCGGGGGCAAGGGTTTACGTTTGGGGAGAGATAAGGCGCTTGAGACAGTTGATGGCCAGAGTTTGCTCCAACGAGTGGTAAGCCAGCTCGGTTCTTTTAGTAGCGAGATTATTATAGTTACAGCTAAAGGTAAGTCCCTTCCCCAGTTTTGGCACAACCCGGGCTTTAGAATAATCGCTGACGCCTATCCGGGCCGAGGCGCTCTGGTTGGTCTAGCTACCGGCCTGGCCGCCTCGAAGGCGCGTTACAACCTTGCTGTCGCCTGTGATATGCCTTTCCTCAATCAAGCCTTGCTCCGTTATATGCTTGGGCTTAAGTCTGGCTTTGACCTGGTGGTCCCCCGTGTCGAAGGGTATGTGGAACCGCTCCACGCCGTTTACGCCCGCAGCTGTCTGGCTCACATGGAACGGCTGCTTGAGCAGGGTAAAATGCAGATTAACGCTCTTTTCGAGCTGGTCAAAGTCAGGTATGTGGAGGCTGACGAGGTCGAGCGCTTCGACCCCCGGCGCTTGAGCTTTTTTAACGTTAATACCAGCGCCGACCTGGAGAAGGCACAGCAGCTGGCCAAGGAGATATAAACTGGTGATTAGTGTCGAACAGGCTCTGGAGAAGGTTCTGGGGCACATAGAGGTCCTGGGCGCGGAAGAAGCCCCTATCCTGGGCTGCCTGGGGCAGGTGCTGGCTGAGGATGTATTATCCGAGATCGACATCCCGCCGCTGGATAATTCAGCTATGGATGGCTACGCCGTCCGGGCGGCCGATACCAGGGGCGCCAGCCGGAAGTCGCCCCGTATCCTGCGCGTTATCGATACCGTTATCGCTGGCTCTATTCCCAAGACCAAAGTAGAGCCGGGGACGACGGTCAGGATTATGACCGGGGCGCCCATACCCAAAGGCGCCGACGCCATCGTCAAGTTCGAGGATACTGACCAGTCGGGTGGGGGGGGGTCTTCCGAGGTAGGCATCCTGGCCGAGGTGGCGCCCGGGCAGGAGATACGGCGGGCGGGCGAGGACATCGCCAAAGGGGCGCTGGTACTTGAAGAAGGGACGCTAATCAGACCCGCTGAGGTCGGTGTTCTGGCCTCGCTGGGTCGCTCCAGCGTGAAGGTCATCCGCCGTCCCGTGGTGGCTATCTTAGCAACCGGTGATGAGATAGTTGACATAACTCAATCGCTGCCCAAAGGCAAAATATACAACAGCAACAGCTACAGCTTGGCGGCTCTGGTCATGCGCTACGGGGGGATTCCCCGGATACTGGGCATCGCCTCCGACGTTGAGGACTCGCTGATAAACAGGCTCCACCTGGGGCTGGACGCCGACATGCTGGTAACCTCGGGAGGAGTCTCGCTGGGCGATTACGACATCGTGCGCGACGTCCTGGCTAAAGAGGGCGAGATTGTCTTCTGGCGGGTCAAGCAGAAACCGGGCAAGCCACTGGCTTTCGGCATGCTTCGGGCACTGGCTGAGGGGGGTGGGGTCAAAAAGATACCCCTCTTCGGGCTGGCGGGCAACCCGGTCAGCGCCATGATTAACTTTGAGCTCTTTGCCCGCCCGGCCATGCTCAAGATGATGGGCCGTAAAAACTTAGACAAGCCCATTATAGAAGCCATAATAGAGGAGCCCATTGGCAACGCCGACGGGCGGCGTATCTTTGCCCGGGCCATAGTGCAGAAGCGCGACGGCAAATATTTTGCTCGCCTTACCGGGCCTCAGGGCTCGGGGATTTTGACCTCGATGACGCTGGCTAACGGGCTGGTGGTTGTTTCCGAGGACAGGCCTGGCGTGAAGAAGGGGGACTTGGTGCCGGTGATAATGCTGGACTGGGGCGAGGAGATATAGCCTTGATAGTCAACGCTGATGGGTTCGTCTTCGAACCGCCGCCGGTGATATCGCGGGCGCGGCGGGTCTTGATTACGCCCAGTGCCGCCTACCCGACGCCCTATCCGGTGAGCACCAGCCAGGAGATGCTCTCGACGATAATCGAGGGTATCAGGCAGGTCAGCGACGCCGATATCCTCATCCTGGCCGGCACCCCTGACGGTTCACCCGTCTATCCCATCTACCAGAGCCTGGGCTATAATTTCCCCCGCATCCTGACGCTGGACGTCAAGGACTGCATCTGGGTTGAGGTGGATAACCCCCTGCCCAAGCCCCTCATCGTGCCTACCTTCTGGGTGCCTAACGTTATCCTTTCCTGCGACTACCTGATAACGGTGACGCCGCTTAAGGTAATCAAGGGGCAGGGAAGTTTGAGCATAGCCAACCTGCTCTCGGTGCTGCCCAGCAGCAAGTACGGGGACGGGATGCCCTGGGGGTGGGACGACCTGTACGATTTGGGGATAGAGCAGGTAATCACCGACCTCTATTTCACTTTGCCCTTCGACCTGGGGATTATCGAAGCCCGCCAGAAACTCGTCGTTGAGGAAGACCCGACGCGGGGCATAATTGAGCCCTGCGGCCGCGTTTTCATCGGCGAGCCTTATGAGATAGACAGCGAAGCCTCGAAAACACTGGGGCTTGAGACCGATTACCTCGGTCTAATTAAAGAGGCCCGGGTGGGGCTGGAAGATTAAGGGGGTGGGCTAGTACTTTACGCCGAACTCGGTGTAGCGCCCGCTGGGTGCTGACCAGTTGGTAACTACCCTTTCCACCCTGGCCGCAGGCGGTCCCATATTCAGATAGGTAAGCAGCTCTTCCAGCCGCTTTCTCTCTCCCTCGGCGACGACCTCTACCGAGTCCCCCCGGGGCAGGTTGCGCACGTAGCCTTTCAGGCCCAGCCCCTTAGCCTTCTGGGCGGCAAAGGAGCGGAAATAGACGCCCTGAACGTCGCCGTATATCAAGACCCTGACCGCAGCTAAATCAATCGTTTCCATCTTTTTACCTCAGCACGAACCTCAATGATTGGGGAAACTGCTCTTTGTCCAGCCGATATAAGCCCTGCTGGTGGGCCAGCCTGATAGCCTCGTTGAACTCATGGTCTTTCAGGGGGCGGTCAAGCCCGGGGATGTCGAAAGCCCGGTGGCAGGGGCGGTACTGTGACATAATATTAAGGTAGGTGTTGGTCGAGACCTCGTTGGCGAGAAACTTTACCACCCCTTCCGTCCCCGCCAGCCCCTCGGGCAGCACCAAATGCCGCACCAGCAAACCGCGCTCGGCTATGCCGTTTTCGTCAGTCTTAAGGTCGCCCACCTGGCGGTGCATCTCTTTAACCGCCGCCCGGTTGACTTCGGGGTAGTCCTTTACGCCCGATAGACGCTCGGCGGTTTTCTCGTCGGAGTATTTCATATCGGGCATGTAGATATCAACGATGCCGTCCAGCAGCTTCAGCGTTTCCAGGGCGTCGTAGCCGCCTGTGTTATAGACCAGGGGCAAATGCAGCCCTTTAGCCGCGGCTATTTCCAGGGCATCGAGGATATAGGGTACGACATGAGTGGGGCTGACCAGGTTTACGTTGTGGCAGCCTTGTGCCTGCAACGATAGCATCATGTCAGCCAGGGTCTCGCTGGCGACAGGTTCGCCCTCGCCGAGCTGGCTGATAATATAGTTCTGGCAGAAGACGCAGTGCAGGTTGCAGTAGCTAAAAAAGATAGTCCCCGAGCCGTTCCGCCCCACCAGGGGCGCTTCCTCACCCAGGTGGGGGCCATAGCTGGAGACGATAACCTGGTTGGTGACCCGGCACTGGCCGCTCTCGCCAGCCAGGCGGTTCACCTCGCAGGCGCGGGGGCAGAGACGGCACTCTTTCAGGATGGCGAGGGCTCGTTGCGCCCTGGCCCTTAGCTCCCCGCTTTGGTGAAGCTGTTGGTAGGCGGCTATCTTATTCCTCCTCCTCTTTTCCCTTCTTCCCCTTTTTAATCACCTCCACCGTGACCGGTGGGGTCAAGATAGTGGGGTGGGCTATTTTCTTTTCGTCCCTTTTCGGCTTCTTCGCTTCTCGATGTCGGTAGTCTCGACGGCCCATAATCACACCTCTATCTTAATTATGGTCTGGCGACCTGTCTGCTTAAAGTTTAGCAAAGGGGAGCAATAGTGTAAAGCTCTTTAGAGCTTGTCCAGGGCTATGCGGGCGGCTTCCGTCTCCGCCGCCTTTTTGCTTTTGGCCGAACCCCGCCCCAGAACGCTGTCGCCGCCCATCACCTCAACGGTGAAGCGGCGGTCGTGGGCGGGGCCTGTGGCTTCGATAACCCTGTATTTGGGCTTTAGCTGCCACTTAGCCTGCATGGTCTCCTGCAGCCTGGTTTTATAGTCGACTTCCACCCCCCGGCTGAGCGCTTTAGCCATCTTTCGGGACATCAGCCTGAGGACGAATTTCTGGGTAACCGCCAGCCCCCGGTCGAGGAAGACGGCGGCGGTTAAGGCTTCCAGAGCCCCAGAAAGGTTAGCTGGTTTGTCCCTCCCCCCACCCCCCTCTTCTCCCTTGCCCAGGTAGAGGTAGTCGCCCAGCTTAAGAGATTTAGCCAGGCGGCAGAGGGCATCCTGGCGCACCAGTGATGAGCGCACGCGGGTCATCTCGCCTTCGCTGAACTGGGGGAAGCGCCTGTAGAGCTCCTCGGCGATGATTAAGCCCAGCACGGCGTCGCCCAGGAATTCCAGCCTTTCGTTGTCGCTGGTGGCCAGGCCCGGGTTTTCGTTGATGTAGGAGCTGTGCACCAGGGCCTGCTCCAGCAGGGCTTTGTTTTTGAATTTGATTCTCAGTTTCTTTTGCAGGGCAGCTAATTCAGCCAAGTCCTTTCCTTTCTTATCTTATGGCATAAGCATAAGTATAAAGGCGGGCAGTGTCAAATGGGGTCGTTGCCCTCAAGCTACTCCCGTGTTATAATCCCTTTTGAACTGGGGAATCGTCTAGTGGTAGGACAGCGGACTCTGGATCCGTAAGGGAAGGTTCGAATCCTTCTTCCCCAGCCATTTTATTGTAAGGGGGTTGCCATGAGGCCGCTCAAGAGTGATTTGTCCATCTACAAGAAGTTCGATTTCAAGATTCCGCCTGTAGCCGTCAAGTTCCTGGAGCACAAGCCGAAGGGGATTGAGCGGTTAGACAAGAAGCTGTCCTTCTGCGAGATGCTCAAGGAAGCGCAGCAGAGGGGCACCCCGTTTTATTTCGATAAAGACAACGAGAGCTGCCTGGGGTCGGCGGTGTTGGGGATGGTGGACCTGCCCGTGTTCGCCGAAGGCGGGCAGATAGGTATTCAGCTGGAAATCTTTCAGG